>NZ_JABFNH010000022.1:206907-221502 GCF_017168435.1 Micrococcus sp. KRD070 | reverse complement strand
GGCCTTCAGGACCTGCCCAGCCGGCCGCACCGTTCACCTGCCCAGCTCGATCCGGTCCTGGTCGCCCAGATCCACGCCCTGCGGCGGGAGCGCAAGTGGTCCGCACGGCGCATCCATCACCACCTCGCCTCCGAAGGCCACCAGCTGTGCCTGCGCACCGTGGGGAGGTGGATGCACCGGCTGGGCATCTCCCGGTTGCGAGACCTCGCGCCCACGGGTGAGGACCTGCGCCAACGACCACAGAAGATCACCGCCCGCGGCCCGGGGCACATGGTGCACCTGGACGTGAAGAAAATCGGGCGCATCCCCGAGGGGGGCGGCTGGCGTGCTCACGGCCGGGACTCCGAGAACGCGCGAGCGGCCAAACGCGGGCCTGGCCGACGGGTCGGGTACACCTACCTGCACTCGGCGATCGACGGGTACACCCGCCTGGCGTACACCGAGGCGTTGGAGGACGAGAAGGCGGTGACCACGATCGGGTTCTTCTGCCGGGCGAGGGCGTTCTTCGCCGCCCACGGCATCCGGATCGACAGGGTGATCACGGACAACGGCAACAACTACCGGGCCGTGGACTTCACCGCCAAGGTGGTCTCGCTCGGGGGCCGGCACCACCGGATCCGGCCCTACACGCCCCGCCATAACGGGAAGGTCGAACGCTACAACCGGCTGATGGTCGATGAGGTCCTCTACGCCCGCCCGTATACCTCAGAGACGGCCCGGCGTGAGGCGTTGGCAGTGTGGGTGAACCACTACAACTACCATCGGCCGCATACCTCCTGCGGAGATGCTCCACCGGCCTCGTTGGCCCCGGCCCGAGTCAACAACGTCATGACCTCTTACACCTAGGAGCGGCCCCGGACATCCGGAGCCGGAACGCGACGCCCGGGGACGCAGCCCCGTCTGCGGACACCTGTGCAGGAGGCACGGCCGGACCTCGTCACTCGAGCCGCCCGGCCCGCAGCCGCCACGTGTGGTCGCACCGGGCCGCCACGGCGGGGTCATGCGTCACGATCACGATCGCCCGCTCCGGCTGGGACATGGAGCGGAAGAGCCCCATCACCTCGTCGGTGCGCTCCTCGTCCAGGGCGCCCGTCGGCTCGTCGGCGAGCAGCAGGGAGGGCCCCATGATCACGGCCCGGGCGATGGCCACGCGCTGGCGCTCGCCGCCGGAGAGTCGGCCGACGGGGTGGTGGAGACGGTCTCCGAGCCCGAGACGCGTCAGAAGCTCGGCGGCCATGGTGCGACGCTCGCGCTTCGCCGGGCGCGGCCGCGCGTAGAGCAGCGGCAGGGCCGCGTTGTCCACGGCGGTCGCCCGATCGATGAGCAGATGGTCCTGGAGCACGATGCCGCACGTCCGGTTCCGGTAGGCGTCGCCGTCGGACGACCACGGTGCCGGCAGGCTCCGCCCGGCCACACGGATGCTCCCGGCGTCCGGTGTGTCAAGGCAGGCGAGGAGCCGCAGCAGGGTCGACTTGCCGGACCCGGAGGGTCCCATGATCGCGTGGACGCCGCCCCCGGGGACCTGGAGCGAGACGCCGCGGAGCACGGGGACATCCCCGGCGGGGCCGCGGTAGGAGCGGTGTACGTCGTGCACGGTGAGCAGGGACATCACACGGTCCTTTCGACGAGTGCCGCCGTGCGGACGGCCCGGTGCAGCTGGCGGAGGGGATGACGGGTGCACGCAGCGGCGATCGCCAAGACGACCGCCAGCCCGACCACGACGACGGCAGGCGCCGGACGCAGTCCGCCCGCTTCCGAGGCGATGCCGAGGCCGAGCAACGATCCGAGCACGGCCGGAATGCCCCATACCGCGGCCACGGATGTGGCGATCCGGAGCCGGATCAGTCGTCTGGGCGCCCCGACCGTCAGGTGCGCCAGCCACGTGGGCGTGAGTCGACGGGTCATGGTCGTCAGGAGGCTCACCACCGTCACGACGGCGCTGGCAAGCCCGGCGGTGTAGGCGGTGACCATGAGCGCGGCACCGCGGGCTTCTCGGGCGATCGGAGACCTGGTCGAGGCGATCGGGGCCAACTCGGCGACCACGCCCGTCTCGTCCTCGAGGACGTCGAGTGCCGCTCTCACCTCGGAGGCCGCGTCCTGGCGTGCCACGACGGAACCGAAGACCGCCGCGAGCTGGACCGGTTCGATCAGGCCGGCCATGGTCGTCGTGCTGGTGACGATGACGGGCGACTCACCCAGGGGCCAGAGGGATCCGTCGGCCCGCGGCGCGGCCGCGTCCCCGGGGAGTGGGCCGGCATAGCTGTGGGGTGTGGACCCCACGTACACGGTGCCGCCCGGTGCCCCGGAGGTGATCGCGGCGGGAGCGAAGTACACACCCGCGGCGGGACTGACGGCAGCAGCGGCGCCGAACTCCCGGGCCAGACCAGGCGTGGCGATGACCGCCCCCTGCAGCCGGGGGTCCTCGATTCCGATGGCGTCCGTCACGAGGAAGGCACGGGGGTCGACTCCGTCGACATGGGCGGCGAACGCCCGGGAGACGGTGTCGACGGCGCGGGGGTGGAGGTCGGTCGTGACGGCGGGGTCCAGGATCCTGGCTGCCACCAGGCCCGACGACTCGGCGTCCTCGAGCACCTCGAGCGCCGTGGTCACCCCGCCGGCGACGCCCAGGGCCAGTCCGAACACGACCGACGCCACGGTCGTGTGCAGCAGGGACAGGAACAGCAGTCCGGGCGTGTCGAACAGGTCGCGGAGGCCGTCCGCAACGGCCCGCATGGCTGCCGTCATGCGTGTGCCCTTCGGACCCAGAGGGTGGACAGGGTCGTGCCGAGGATGAGGATGGCGTCCACGACGAGCACGGCGGACCAGAGGAGAGCGGTGTCACCGGTGAGACCGATCTCCGCGTCCCACCGGGGCCATGCCACGAGCCAGACTCCGCCGGCACTCGCGGCGGCGGTCGTCCAGGCGACCATGGCGGGCCCCACACCGAGCCGGGCCGCTCGCAGTGGGGAGGCACCGACGAGGCGGTGCGAGGTAACGGCAGGGAGCAGTCGACTGCGCAGGGTCGTGCGCCAGACGACCTGTGCGCCCAGCAGGGCGAAGCCGGCGAGCACGGCGAGCAGGGGCACATGGACACTGCGTCGCATCGCTGCCTCCCACGGCGGCGGGAGCGGGACGACGTCGATGACGACACCGGCCCGCCGCAGCGATTGGACGAGCTCGCCGAGCTGGGCCGGTGAGCCGCCGATCACGCCGGCAAGGGACGAACTGTCGGTGGAGAGGAACGGGACCAGGAGGTCTGCTTCGGTGGCGCGATCCGGCGCGGAGGAGAGGTCTCGGACGACGACCCGATCGACGTCCGGCCAGCTCAGCTCGCCCGCAGCGGCACGTGCGGCGAAGGGGGAGGTGCTGGGGACGATCGCGGTCGGGGCGACGCCATCCGGGAGCACGTCCAGGGCAGGTCGGCCGGCGAGGGCCGTCACGTGGGGGCTCGTGGACGTGGCCGCAGAACCGGAGTCCGGTCCCGTCAGCGACGTCCGGATCATGGGCCAGGCCTCGCCAGCGGGGAATGCCGAGATCTCGTACACCGTGCCGTCCATGCGCCAGCGGTCCTCCTTCTCCACCCCGACGTAGGACGCGAGGAGCGCTGCTGTTCCGAGCGCGATCAGGAGAAGGAGGAATCTCGAGACGAGCATCCGGGTCATCACGGCTGGCCCGAGGAAAGCTGAGCGGCTGGATGATGCCTCACCTGGGAAGTGCCCCTGGGGTGCGGACCGGCGGGGTCATGTCGACTTTCACGTCATATTCCCTCCACGCAATTCCTGTGGGCGAATGGGACACGCATCACAGGGGCCTGCCGGAATAGTGAGCCCAGTGTGGGTGTGAGTCAAGAGGCATCACCACTCGATCGACCACCGAGCGCACTGCCCCGTCCGTGGGGCCGCGCCTTCGCCGTCCCGGAGGGCCTTGTCCTGGCGATCGCGTCATGACCTGGTGGCGGTCCTCAGGTCATGACGCGATCGTCAGGTGGCGCAGGGGCGGGCCATCCCGCCCCACCTCACCCCGCGTCCCGGCCTCAGGCGTCCGAGGCGGTGCGGATCGTCGGCTCGGGCAGGTACACGGACCCGCCGGCGGCCCGGAACTCCGCGGACTTCGCGGCCATGCCGGCCTCGGCGATCCGCGCCTGCTCGGACGCGCCGCCGAACTCGCTGCGGATGTCCTGGCTGATGCGCATGGAGCAGAACTTCGGCCCGCACATCGAGCAGAAGTGGGCGGTCTTGGCGGGCTCGGCCGGCAGCGTCTCGTCGTGGTACTCCTCGGCGAGCTGCGGGTCCAGGCCGAGGCCGAACTGGTCGCGCCAGCGGAACTCGAAGCGCGCCTTGGACAGCGCGTCGTCGCGGTCGCGGGCGCCGGGGTGGCCCTTGGCGACGTCGGCGGCGTGCGCGGCGATCTTGTAGGTGATCACACCCGTCTTCACGTCGTCCCGGTCCGGCAGGCCCAGGTGCTCCTTGGGCGTGACGTAGCAGAGCATCGCGGTGCCGTAGCGGGCGATCTCGGTGGCGCCGATGGCCGAGGTGATGTGGTCGTACGCCGGGGCGATGTCCGTGACGAGGGGGCCGAGCGTGTAGAACGGGGCGCCCTTGCACAGCTCCTGCTGGCGCTCCACGTTCTCCCGCACCAGGTGCAGCGGGATGTGGCCGGGGCCCTCCACCATGACCTGGACGTCGTACGCCCACGCCCGCTCCGTCAGCTCGGCGAGCGTGTCGAGCTCGGCGAACTGGGCGGCGTCGTTGGCGTCCGCCACGGAGCCCGGCCGCAGGCCGTCGCCCAGGGAGAACGCGACGTCGTAGCGCGCGAAGATCTCGCAGAGCTCGTCGTAGTTCTCGTAGAGGAAGTTCTCCTTGTGGTGGCCCAGGCACCAGCCGGCCATGATCGAGCCGCCGCGGGAGACGATGCCGGTCACGCGGTCCGCGGACAGCGGCACGTGGCGCAGCAGCACGCCGGCGTGCACGGTCATGTAGTCCACGCCCTGCTCGCACTGCTCGATCACGGTGTCGCGGAAGATCTCCCAGGTCAGGGCCTGGTGGTCGCCGCCGACCTTCTCGAGGGCCTGGTAGATCGGCACGGTGCCGATCGGCACGGGGGAGTTGCGCAGGATCCACTCGCGGGTGGTGTGGATGTCGTCGCCCGTGGACAGGTCCATCACGGTGTCCGCGCCCCAGCGGGTGGCCCACTGCAGCTTCGAGACCTCCTCGGCGATCGACGACGTCACCGCCGAGTTGCCGATGTTCGCGTTGACCTTCACGGCGAACGCCTTGCCGATGATCATCGGCTCCGACTCGGGGTGGTTCACGTTCGCCGGGATGATGGCGCGGCCGGCCGCGACCTCGGAGCGCACCAGCTCCACGTCCACGCCCTCGCGCAGGGCGACGTAGCGCATCTCCGGGGTGATCTCGCCGCGCCGGGCGTAGTGCATCTGGGTGACGCGCGCGCCCTCCTTGGCGCGCAGCGGGGGGCGGCGCTCGCCGGCCCACTCCTGTGAAGCGGCGCCGCGGCGCACGGCCGAGCGGCCGTCGTCGAGCAGGTCGCGCTCGCGGCCCTCGTACTCCTCGACGTCAGCGCGGGCGCGGATCCACTCGGCGCGCTGGGCGGGCAGGCCGCGCTCGGGCACGGAGCCCGGGCCCATGGTGCGGTAGACGGTCAGGGGCGGGTTGGGCGTGCCGTCGGGGGAGTCGTCCTGGTGGACCTCGGTGACGGGCACGCGGATGCCGTGCTCGGCATCCTCGAGCCAGCCCAGACGGTGCGTGGGGTAGTTCTCCTCGGCGACGACCTCGGCCGTCGACTCGGCTGCGGGCAGGGGGGTGCGCTCGGAAACGGACATGGCCGCGGCTCCTTCTTCCTTCGCCGGAATGACCCGGACAGGTTCAGACGGTCTCCGGGCGGCGTCAGCCCGGTCTCAGCCCCGTGCCGTGGGGCTCCCGTGGGATGCGAGCGACCCTAGCACGTCCCCCGCGGGGTCTCACCGCCGCCGTCCGGCCATGCGGCCGGGCGCTCAGGCGCGCGCCGCGCGGGCCGCCCGGCGGCGCACCGTGGAGCGCTCGACGATCCACGTCACGACCAGCATCACGATGATGACGAGGCCGGCGTAGCCGAGGACGGGGTAGACGGTGCCCACGAGGTCGGAGAAGCCGACGCTCGAGAGCAGGGTGGCGGCCAGGGCCGTGACGACGGCGATGACCCAGCCCGGCACGCGGCGCATCGAGGACAGCAGGGCGATGCGCTCCACCCCGCCGTACAGGCACGAGACCGCCGTCGTGAACTGCGCCAGCAGCAGGACGACCGTGTACAGCAGGGCGGCCCAGCCGCCGATCATCGCGGCCAGCTCGACCATGGGCAGCTCGGCGCGGCCGATCAGCTGGGCGTGGGCGGTCATCGCGGCCATCACCGCGCCGGCCATCACCACGAGGCCCAGGGCCCCGAGCCCGGCCCCGGCGACGAGGGAGCGGCCCGACGAGGAGCTCTCCTCGCCGATCGGGGCGAGCACCGCGTAGGCCAGCTGGATGTTGAAGGCCACGTACAGCACGCCCGAGAGCCACCACTGGTTGATCAGCGGGGACGAGGTCACGAGCGCGGCGACGTCGTCCACCGCGGCCCCCGGGTTCGCCAACCCCCACACCGCGACGCCGACGGCGACCACGATGATCAGGGGGACCACCACGGCCTGGACGCGCACGAGGCCCGTGATGCCGGCCAGCACCGAGACCACGCAGACGGTGGCCATCACCAGCGAGCCCACGAGCGAGGGCAGCCCGAACGCGGTGTGCACCGCCGCCCCGGCCCCGGCCAGCATGATCACCAGCGTCCCCAGCAGGGACGTGGTGATGGACAGGTCCGCGAACCAGGTGGGCACGCGCGACGTCGTGGGGTTCACGATCCGGTGGATGTCCGTGGTCCGCAGCTTCTGCGCCAGCCGCAGCACGATCACCGCGAGCAGGAAGAACAGCGCGCCGGCGATCACGAGCGCCCCCGTGCCGCCCCAGAGGCCGAAGCTCACGAAGTACTGCAGGATCTCGTTGCCCGAGGCGTACCCGGCGCCGATGGTGGTGCCGATGAACGTGGCGGCGATCCCGAGCGGGGAGGTCGGCCGCAGCGGCGCCGACTCCTCGGCTCGGCCGGGGTGCGCGGGAGAGCTCTCTGTGACGTGGGACATGCGACTACATTCTCATGGGCGGGATCGGCCCGGCCCGGGCGGCCGATCCGCCCCGACCCGAAGGAGCCCCCGCATGACCTCCGCCGTCCCCCGTGTGCTCAGCATCGCCGGCTCCGACTCCGGCGGCGGCGCCGGTGTCCAGGCCGACCTGAAGACCATCGCCGCGTGGGGCGGCTACGGGATGACCGCGATCACCGCGATCACCGCCCAGAACACGCAGGGCGTGCAGGCCGTCCACCCGCTGCCGGTGGACGTGGTGCGCGCCCAGCTCGACTCGGTCGCCGCCGACATCGCCGTGGACGCCGTGAAGATCGGCATGCTCGGCACGGTGGAGCTCATGCGGGCCGTCGCCGGCTGGCTCGAGGAGACCCGGCCCGCCGTCGTCGTGCTGGACCCGGTCATGGTGGCCTCGAGCGGGGACGCCCTCACCGCGGTCGGCGACGACGACGGGCGCGCCGCGTGGGCCCGGCTGCTGCGGGTGGCGCACCTGGTGACACCCAACCTGCCCGAGCTGGCCCGGCTGACCGGGCGGGACGCGACGGACTGGGACGCCGCCCTCGACGCGGCGCGGGGCCTGGCCGCCGAGCACGGGGTGACGGTGCTGCTCAAGGGCGGGCACCTGGACGAGACCGAGGCGCCCGAGGCCGCAGCGGCGGAGGTGCCGGACGCCGTCGTGCGCGTGGGCGGGGCCGTGCACGAGGTGCGCGGCCCGCGCGTGACGACCCGCGCCTCGCACGGCACCGGCTGCACCCTCTCCTCGGCCCTGGCCACGCTGGCCGGGGCGGGCCTGAGCTGGGACGACGCACTCGAGCGGGCCAAGCCGTGGCTGGCCGACGCGATGCGGGCGGGGGAGGCGCTCGCGGTCGGGGACGCCTCGCGGCCGACGTGGCACGGGCCCGTCGACCACGGTCATGCGCAGCGGGGCTGAGGGCGGGACCTCCGGGCTTCGACACGTTCGAGGCGGGAAATCCGGCGAATACGCACCTCGGGACGTCCTATGAGGTCGATTTCCCGCCTCGAATGCCGGTGACCCGGACCTCCCGCTCCGCTCGAGCGTCCGGGTCCGCAGAACGCAGAAGAGCCGGACCACCGTGTCGCCACGGGGGTCCGGCTCTGTTCGCTCGTGCCCCCGGCAGGATTCGAACCTGCGGCCTTCTGCTCCGGAGGCAGACGCTCTATCCCCTGAGCTACGGAGGCGGGGGTCGCGACGCGTCGAGCGCGTTGCGGACTCGTCGACTCTACACCATCAGGACGGCCCGTCCGTGACCTCCCCGCGGGGCGCGTCAGCCGGGCAGGCCCGCGCGCAGGGTCCGGGCCGCGGCCTCGGGGTCCTCGGCCTGCGTCACGGCGCGGACCACCACGATCCGTTCCGCCCCGGCCGCGCGGACCTCGGGCAGCCGGTCCGCGTCGACGCCGCCGATGGCGAACCACGGCCGCGCCCCCGCCGGGTCCTCCGCGTCCAGGCGTGCGGCGAGGGTCGGCAGTTCCAGTCCGACGGCGGCCCGGCCCGGCTTCGTGGGCGTCGCCCACACCGGCCCCGTGCAGAAGTAGTCCAGGCCGTCCTCCGCGCGGGCGCCGCGCACCTGCGCCTCGGTGTGGCACGAGCGGCCGAGCACCACGTCCGGGCCCAGCAGGGCGCGGCACTGCGCGGTGGTCAGGTCGGTCTGGCCCGTGTGGAACACGTCCACCCCGGCCAGGGCGGCGACGTCGGCGCGGTCGTTGGCGGCCGAGAGCGCCCCGTGCTCCCGGGCCAGCGGGACGAGCGTGGCGAACGCGGCCAGCTCGACCGCCACGTCCACGGCCTTGTCCCGCACCTGGATCACGTCTACTCCGCCGCGGAACGCCGCCGCGCAGAAGTCGGCGAACGCGGCCGTGTCGAGCGTGCCGTCCGGGCGCAGGAACCGCTGCAGGTCGGTGCAGACGTACAGCCGGGAGGCGGCGAGGCGGGCGCGGCGGCGCGCGCCGGGGCCGGTGCCGCCGTCGTCGCGGCCGGCCGCGGTCATCAGGAGCGGATCGGGGGAGTGCATGCGCCCACTGTGGCAGACTGGCCGCTGTTCCATGGGAGCCCGGGCCGCACACGCCGGGCTGAGAGGGCCGCAGGGGCGCACCGCGCCGGCGCGGCCGACCATCACCACTCGATGCGGGTCATGCCGCCGTGAGGAGGACCGGTCCGTGCACGTGGCCGTCGTCGGGGCCGGGATCATCGGCCTCACCGCCGCCGTGCGTCTGCGTGCCGCAGGCCACGCCGTCACCCTGATCGCCCCCGAGCTGGACGCCGCCGGGCGCCCGCACGCCGTGGCCGGGGCCACCCACGCCGCGGCGGGGATGCTCGCGCCGCTCGCCGAGACCCAGTTCAGCCAGGACGACCTCGCCCCGCTGCTGCAGGCCGGCTGGGAGGCCTACCCGGCCCTCGTGGACCTGCTCGCCGCCTTCACCGATGTGGAGACGGGCTTCCTCGCACAGGGCGCCTGGATCGTGGCCGCGGACCCCTCGGACGCCCGCGCCTGGGACCACGTGCTCGAGCACGCCTCGATCCTCGGTCGCCGGGTCGAGCCCGTCTCCGTCCGCGCGCTGCGCCGCGCCGAGCCCGCCCTGGCCCCGGGCCTGGCCGCCGGCTTCGACGCCCCGGACGACCATCAGGTGGACCCGCGACGGCTCGCCGCCGCCTGCGTCGCCGCCCTGCGCGCCGAGACCGGACCCGACGGCGGCCCGCTCCCGGTCGGCGCCGGACCCGCCGCCCGGTTCGTGGCCGGACGCGTCACCGCCGCCGGCCCGGAGGGCGAGGGGGTGCGCCTCACGCTGGCCGACGGGGGCGTCCTCACCGCCGACGGCGCGGTCCTCGCCGCGGGCCTGGGCCACCGCGGGATCGGCGGCGCGGCCACCGCCGTCGAGGTCCCGCTGCGCCCCGTCCACGGCGACGTGCTGCGTCTGCGGGTGCGCCCCGAGCAGCTGCTGCCGGGGGAGTCGCACCTGATCACCCGCACCGTCCGCGGCCTCGTCCACGGGCGCCAGGTCTACCTCGTGCCCCGCGCGGACGGCACCCTCGTGGTCGGCGCCTCGGCCCGCGAGGACGGCCTGGCCGGCACCTCCGCCGGGGCCGTGCTGGACCTGCTCGCCGACGCCGCCGCGATCCTGCCCGCCGTCCGCGAGTGCGAGCTGGTCGAGATCACCACCGCCGCCCGCCCCGGCACCCCCGACGACGCCCCGCGCGTGCTCGCCGTGCCCGAGGCTCCGGGCGCCGTCGTCGCCACCGGCTTCCACCGTCACGGGATCCTGCTCGCCCCCTGGGCGGCCGGGCGGATCCTCGAGCTGCTGCACGCCCGCCTGAAGGAGATCGCATGAGCACCCTCCCCCTGACCCTCAACGGAGAGCCCGCCGAGCTGGCCGTGGCCACCGTCCGCGACGTCGTCGCGCACGTCACCGGGCGCGCGATCGGCGAGGACGGCGCCGCCGCGGATGGGCGGCGGCTCGGCGTGGCCGTGGCGGTCGGCGGCGAGGTCGTGCCCCGGTCGGCCTGGGCCACCCGGGAGCTGGCCGCCGGGGACGAGGTCGACGTCGTCACCGCGGTGCCTGGCTCTTATACACATCTAAAAAAAAAAAAAATAATCAGACAGACATTCCGCCCCCGCGATCCCGCCGCTGCGGATCGGCGGCTACGACCTGGCCTCCCGGCTCATCATGGGCACGGGCGGCATCACCGACCTGACCGCCCTCGAGGGCGCCCTCGTCGCCTCCGGCACCACGCTCACCACCGTGGCGCTGCGCCGCTGGTCCGCGGACACCCGTGACGGCCTGGTCGCGCTGCTGGACCGCCTCGGCATCGACGTGCTGCCCAACACCGCCGGCTGCTACACCGCCCGGGACGCCGTGCTCACCGCCCGGCTCGGCCGGGAGGCGCTCGAGACCGACCTCGTGAAGGTCGAGGTCATCGCCGATGAGCGCACCCTGCTGCCCGACGTCGTCGAGACCCTCGAGGCCACCGAGCGGCTCGCCGCCGACGGCTTCACCGTCCTGGCCTACACCTCGGACGACCCCGCCATGGCGCTGCGCCTCGAGCAGGCCGGCGCCGCCGCCGTCATGCCGCTGGGCTCGCCGATCGGCTCGGGGCTGGGCATCCTCAACCGCGCACACCTGGAGCTGATCGTCTCCCGCGCCTCCGTGCCGATCGTGCTCGACGCCGGCGTGGGCACCGCCTCGGACGTCGCCCTGGCGATGGAGGCCGGCTGCGACGCCGTGCTCGCCGCCTCGGCGATCACGCGCGCCGCCGAGCCCGCCCGCATGGCCCACGCGTGCCGGCTCGCGCTCGAGGCGGGCTTCCACGCCCGCCGTGCCGGGCGCATCCCGCGCCGCGAGCACGCCCTGGCCTCCTCGCCGATGGCCGGGCGGGTCACGGCCGAGGAGGACGAGCGGTGACCGCCGCCCTGGACCCCGCCGCCCGCGAGCCCCGCGACCTCACCGCGCTGTCCGACACCCAGCTCGAGCGCTTCGCCCGCCACCTGAGCCTGGACGGCTTCGGCCCCGAGGCCCAGCTGGCGCTGCTGCGCTCCCGCGTCCTCGTGGTCGGCGCCGGCGGCCTCGGGGCGCCCGTGCTGACCTACCTCGCCGCCGCGGGCGTGGGGGAGGTCCACGTGATCGACGACGACGTGGTGGACCGTTCCAACCTGCACCGCCAGGTGATCCACGCCGAGGCGGACCTCGGCCGTCCCAAGACCGCCTCCGCCGCCGCGACGATGCGCGGCCTGCACCCCGAGGTGCGCGTGGTCGAGCACCGCGAACGCCTGACCGCGGCCAACGCGCTCGAACGGGTCGGCGCCGTGGACCTCGTGCTCGACGGCACGGACAACTACGCGACCCGCTACCTCGTTGCCGATGCCTGCGAGATCGCGGGCGTGCCCGTGGTGTGGGGCGCGATCCTGCGGTTCGCGGGGCAGGTGAGCGTGTTCGCCCCGGGCGGGCCGCTGTACCGGGACGTGTTCCCGGAGCGGCCCGAACCCGGCGAGGTGCCCTCGTGCGCGCAGGCCGGGGTGCTCGGGGTGCTGCCCGGGATCATCGGCTCCCTCATGGCGGCCGAGGCGATCAAGCTGCTCTCCGGGGTGGGTGAGCCCCTGGTCGGGCGGCTGCTCTCCGTGGACGCCCTGACGATGCGCTTCCGTGAGCTGCGGCTCGTGCCCGACCCCGAGCGGACCCCCGTGACGGACCTGTCCGCCCACGCGGACCAGGCCCCCCGCCCGGACGACGCCGGCGCCCCCGGCTCGGCGGAGGCGTGCGGCGCCGCGGGCGGGGAGATCGCCCCCGCCGCGCTGGCCGCCCTGCTCGCCGACCCCGCCCGGGCCGCGTCCCTCACCCTGCTCGACGTCCGCGAGGACTGGGAGCGCCGCCTGCGCCGGGTCGAGGCCCCCGCGACGGTGGCCGATCGGCACGTCCCGCTCGAGGCCGTCCTCGCGGAGCCGGCGGCCCTCGCGCCCGGGCAGGACCGCGTCCTGGTGGTCTACTGCGCCGCCGGAGCCCGGTCGGCCCGGGCGCGGGACGCCGTCGTCGGGGCCGACCCGAGCGCCGGCGGGCGCGTCCTGTCCCTCGCCGGCGGCCTCGCCGCCTGGCCCGCCTGACCCCCACCCCGACGAACCCTGCGAGATGGCCCCCACCGCGGGCCGGAGGGGGCCATCTCGCAGGGTTCGTTCGCACGCGCACGGGCGCGGCGGCCCTTCCGTAGACTTGCGCGGGTGAAGCCCGAAGACCTCTCCGCCCTGCTGTCCGCTGTCCTCACCGACGCCGTCGATGCCGGTGACCTCCCCGCCGCGCTGCGGGAGGAGATCACCCCCGCGCGCGTGAAGGTGGAGCGACCCCGCAGCCGCGAGCACGGCGACTGGGCCACCAACGTCGCCCTCCAGCTGGGCAAGAAGGCCGGGATGGCCCCGCGCGACCTCGCCGGGCTCGTGGCCGAGCGCCTGACCGACAAGCCGGGCATCGCCGCCGTCGACGTCGCCGGCCCCGGCTTCCTCAACGTCACCCTGGACGCGGCCTCGGCCGGTGCCCTGGCCCGCGAGATCGTCGAGGCCGGCCCGGAGTACGGCCGCAACGACGCCCTGGCCGGGCACACCGTGAACATGGAGTTCGTCTCCGCCAACCCCACCGGCCCGCTGCACATCGGCCACACCCGCTGGGCCGCGCTGGGCGACGCGATCGCCCGCCTGCTGCGCGCCTCGGGCGCGGACGTCACCGCCGAGTACTACGTCAACGACGCCGGCAACCAGATGAACGTGTTCGCCGACTCGGTCCTCGCCCGCCTGCACGGCCGTGACGTCCCCGCGGGCGGCTACCCGGGCGCGTACGTGCAGGAGCTGGCCGACGCCGTCGCCCTCGAGCACCCGGACGTGCGCGAGCTGACGGACGAGGCCGCCCGCCCGGTGGTCCGCGAGGCCGCGTACCGGCTCCAGATGCAGGACATCAAGGACACGCTCGCCGCCTTCGACGTGCACTTCGACGTGTTCACCTCGGAGCAGACGCTCCACGACTCCGGCGCGATCGACCAGGCCGTGCAGCGGCTGCGCGAACAGGGCCACATCGAGGACCGCGAGGGCGCCGTGTGGCTCAAGACCACCGACTTCGGCGACGACAAGGACCGCGTGCTCATCCGCGCCAACGGCGAGCCCACCTACTTCGCCGCCGACGCCGCCTACTACCTCCACAAGCGCGACCGCGGCTTCGAGGAGAAGGTGTACCTGCTCGGCGCCGACCACCACGGCTACGTGAACCGCCTCAAGGCGATCGCCGCCGCCGCCGGCGACGACCCGGCGACGAACATCGAGATCCTCATCGGCCAGCTCATCTCGGTCAACGGCGCGAAGCTCTCCAAGCGCGCCGGCAACATCATCGAGCTCAAGGACCTCGTGGAGTGGCTCGGCCGCGACGCCCTGCGCTACGACCTGGCCCGCTACCCCGCGGACTCGCCCCTGACGATCGACCCCGAGCTGCTGCGCTCCGCCACGAACGACAACCCCGTCTACTACGTGCAGTACGCCCACGCCCGCGCCTCGGGCGCGGCGCGCACCGCGCAGGCCCACGGCGTGGACCGCTCCGAGTTCGACGCCGCCCTGCTCACCCACGCCACCGAGTCGGAGCTGCTGGCCCAGCTGGCGGAGTTCCCGGCCGTCGTCGGCGCGGCGGCGCGCCTGCGCGAGCCGCACCGCGTGGCCCGCCACCTCGAGGTGATCGCCGGGGCCTACCACTCCTGGTACGCCGCCTGCCGCATCGTGCCCATGCCCACCGACGACGGCACGCCGCGTCCCGTCGAGACCCTCAACCGCACCCGCCTGTGGCTCAACGACGCCACCGCCCAGGTGCTGGCCAACGGTCTCGGCCTGCTCGGCGTGACCGCCCCGGAGAAGATGTGAGCGCCCGGATGACGACGCCGCAGCCCGCCCCCGCCT
>NZ_JABFNH010000022.1:138324-206807 GCF_017168435.1 Micrococcus sp. KRD070 | reverse complement strand
GCCTCCCCGCTCGCCCCCGCCTGGCTCCCCGCGCCGGGGGACCCGGACGCGCTCGTGCCCGGCCTGTGGGCCGCCGGCGTGGACCGCGCGGCCGACGGCGAGCTCACCGTCCAGGGCCTGCGCGCGAGCGCGCTCGCCGCGGAGTTCGGCACGCCGCTGCTCGTGGTGGACGAGGACGACTTCCGCGCCCGCGCCCGCGCGTTCCGCGAGGGCTTCGACGCCGCGTTCGCCGACCTGTGCGGGGGAGCGGACGTCTACTACGCCGGCAAGTCCATGCTCACCCTCTCCACCGCCCGCTGGGCGGCCGAGGAGGGCCTGCGCGTGGACACCGCCTCCGGCGGCGAGCTGGCGATCGCGCTGGCCGCCGGCGTCGACCCGGCCCACATCGGCCTGCACGGCAACAACAAGTCGGACGCCGAGCTGCGCACCGCCCTCGAGGCGGGCGTGGGCCGGATCATCGTGGACTCGCTCGACGAGCTCACCCACCTGGCCGCGCTCGCGGCCGAGGCCGGCCGCCGCGCCCCCGTGATGCTCCGGCTGACCCCGGGCGTGCACGCGCACACCCACGACTTCATCGCCACCGCGCACGAGGACCAGAAGTTCGGGCTCTCCCTGGCCCCGGCGTCCACCGACCGGGACGGCAACGTGGCCGGCCGCTCGCCGGCCGCCGTCGCCGTGGCCGCGGCCCTGGCGGCCGAGTCGATCGACCTGCTGGGCGTGCACTGCCACATCGGGTCCCAGATCTTCGAGGCCGAGGGCTTCGGGCTGGCGGCCGGACGCGTGCTCGAGTTCCTCGCCGAGATCAAGGCCGAGCACGGGGTGGAGCTGGCCGAGCTCGACCTCGGCGGCGGCCACGGCATCGCCTACACGGCCGTGGACGAGCCGCGCCCGGCCGCGGAGATCGCCGACGCCCTCGCCGACGACGTCCAGAAGACCGTCGAGCGCCTCGGCCTGAGGTGCCCGCGGGTCTCGCTCGAGCCGGGGCGGGCCATCTCGGGCCCCGCGGGGCTGACCCTCTACACGGTCGGGGTGACCAAGACCGTGGACGCGGACGCCCCCGACGGCGGCACCGCGGCCCGCCGCTACGTCGCCGTGGACGGCGGCATGTCCGACAACCCGCGTCCCGTGCTCTACGACGCCGACTACACCGCCGTCTCCGCGCGCCGCACCTCGGAGGCCGAGCCGGCGCTCTCCCGTGTGGTGGGCAAGCACTGTGAGTCCGGCGACATCCTGGTCCGCGACGTGTACCTGCCGGCCGACCTGGGCCGCGGCGACCTGCTGGCCGTGCCGGCCACGGGCGCGTACACGCACGTGATGTCCTCGAACTACAACGCGCTGGCCCGCCCGGCCGTCGTCGCGGTCTCCGGCGGGCAGGCGCGGGTGATCATCCGCCGCGAGACGCAGGAGGACCTGTTCGCCCGCGAGGCCGATCCGCGCCTCGCCCGCTGAGGACGCGGGCGAGGCGCACCCGGCCGTCGGCCTCGGGCCCGGGTGGGTCCGTCCCGCTCTGCGGACACCGAGTGTCGCGCGGTGGGACGGGCCGGGGCGCCGCGCTAGATTCGAGGCCAGCCGGGCCGCGCGGTCGCGCGGGCCCGACCCACCCTGGATCACGGAGGACCATGCCCCAGCACACCGACGCCCCCACCGCACTCAAGGTCGCCCTGCTGGGCGGCGGGACCGTGGGGTCCCAGACCGCCCGGATCCTCACCGAGGACGCCGACATCCTGCGGGACCGCGTGGGCGCCGACCTCGAGCTCACGGGCATCGCGGTGCGGGACACGGGCGCGACGCGCGACTGGCAGGCGGACCCGGCGCTCTACACGACCGACGCCGAGGCGCTCGTGGACGGCGCGGACGTCGTCATCGAGCTGATGGGCGGCATCGAGCCGGCCCGCACCCTGATCCTGCGCGCCCTGGCCGCCGGCACGTCCGTGGTGACCGGCAACAAGGCACTGCTGGCCCAGCACGGCGAGGAGCTGTACGCCGCGGCCGCCGCCACCGGCGCGCAGCTCAGCTTCGAGGCCGCCGTCGCCGGCGCCATCCCGATCCTGCGCCCGCTGCGCGACTCCCTGGGCGGCGACCGCGTCACCCGCGTGATGGGCATCGCCAACGGCACCACCAACTTCATCCTCGACCGGATGGACTCCGAGGGGGCGGACTTCGACGACGCCCTCGCCGAGGCCCAGCGGCTCGGCTACGCCGAGGCCGACCCGACCGCCGACGTCGAGGGCCACGACGCCGCCGCGAAGGCCGCGATCCTGGCGACCATCGCGTTCGGGGCGCCGTACACACTGGACCAGGTGGCCGTCGCGGGCATCACCGCGATCACGGCCGAGGACAACGCCGCCGCCGCGGAGGCGGGCTACGTCATCAAGCTGCTGGCGATCGCCGAGCGCGGCCGCGCCGCCGACGGCGCCGAGGGCGCGGTCCTGCGCGTGCACCCCACCCTGCTGCCGCGGGAGCACCCGCTGGCCTCCGTGCGCGGGGCGTTCAACGCCGTCTTCGTGGAGGCCGACAACGCCGGCGAGCTCATGTTCTACGGTCCCGGCGCCGGCGGCGCCCCCACCGCCTCCGCGGTGATGGGCGACGTCGTCTCGATCGCCCAGCGCATCGTGCGCGGCGGCCCGGCGCGCCTGCGCACCCCCGTCACCGCCCTGCCCGCCCTGGACCCGGCCGAGGCCCACACCTCCTTCATGGTCGTGCTGCGCGCGGCGGACCAGCCCGGTGTGCTGCGCCGCGTCGCCGGGGTGTTCGAGGAGCACGGCGTCTCCATCGAGACGTTGCGTCAGGTCCCATCTGAGCGCGAGGACGCCCCCGGCGCGTCCCTGCGGCTGATCACCCACCGTGCGCGGCAGCGCGACCTCGACGCCACCGTCGGGGCGCTCGCCGCCCTGGACGTCGTCCACGAGGTGGCGTCCGTCCTCCGAGTCGAAGGGAACTGACCCATGGCCCACCAGTGGCGCGGCGTCGTCCGCGAGTACGCCGACCGCCTGCCCGTCACCGAGGACACGCGCGTGATCACCCTCGGCGAGGGCGGCACCCCGCTCATCCACGCCCCCCACCTCTCCGAGCTGGTGCAGGGCACCGTGCACGTGAAGTTCGAGGGCATGAACCCGACCGGCTCCTTCAAGGACCGCGGCATGACCATGGCGATCACCGCCGCCGTCGCTGACGGCGCGAAGGCCGTCGTCTGCGCGTCCACCGGCAACACGTCCGCCTCGGCGGCGGCCTACGCCGCGCAGGCCGGGATCACGTGCGCCGTGCTCGTGCCCGAGGGGAAGATCTCGATGGGCAAGATGTCCCAGGCCGTGGCCCACGGCGCGGAGATCCTCCAGGTGCAGGGCAACTTCGACGACTGCCTCGAGGTGGCCCGCAAGCTGGCCGAGAACTACCCCGTGTTCCTCGTGAACTCCGTCAACCCGGCCCGCATCGAGGGGCAGAAGACCGGCGCGTTCGAGGTCGTGGACACCCTCGGCGACGCCCCGGACTACCACCTGCTGCCCGTGGGCAACGCGGGCAACATCACCGCGTACTGGAAGGGCTACCGCGAGTACGCCGCCCCCTACGTGAACCCGCACGAGGGCGCCTCGGACGCCGAGCTGCCCGCGGTGGCCACGAAGACCCCCGTGATGTGGGGCTTCCAGGCCGCGGGCGCCGCCCCGATCGTCCAGGGCCACCCCGTGACCGACCCGGACACGATC
Source organism: Micrococcus sp. KRD070 (assembly GCF_017168435.1). Classification (NCBI taxonomy): domain Bacteria; kingdom Bacillati; phylum Actinomycetota; class Actinomycetes; order Micrococcales; family Micrococcaceae; genus Micrococcus; species Micrococcus sp. KRD070. The sequence goes on along the minus strand of NZ_JABFNH010000022.1, from coordinate 203,106 downwards.
GCCACCGCCATCCGGATCGGCAACCCGGCCTCGTGGGAGCAGGCCGAGGCCGCCCGCGACGAGTCCGGCGGGATGATCGACTCCGTCACGGACGAGGAGATCCTCGAGGCCCATCGCTGGCTCTCCGCGAAGGAGGGCGTGTTCGTCGAGCCCGCCTCCGCCGCCGGCGTCGCCGGGCTGCTCAAGCACCACGCCGCCGGGAACGTGCCGGCCGGCAAGAGCTGGGTCATCACCGTCACCGGCCACGGCCTCAAGGACCCGCAGTGGGCCCTGCGCGGCGCCGACGGCGCCGACGTGACCCCGCGCTCGGTGCCGTTCGACGTGGTCACCGTCGCCCAGGCCCTCGGCCTGAGCTGAGCCATGGCCGCACCGCAGCCGCTGGCGCCCGGGACCGCCGCGTCCGTCTCCGTCCCCGCCACCTCCGCCAACCTCGGCCCCGGCTTCGACTCGATGGGCCTGGCCCTGGAGCTGCGCGACGAGGTGACGCTCACGGTCGTGGCGGGCCCCGACGTCGCGGAGGTCGAGGGGGAGGGCGCGGCCACCCTGCCGCGGGACGGCGCGCACCTGATCCTGCGCCTGGCGCACGAGCACCTGCGGGACCGCGGGTTCACCGCGCCGGGGCTGCACCTGCGCGCCGTGAACCGGATCCCGCACGCCCGCGGACTCGGCTCGTCCGCGGCCGCCGTCGTCGCGGCCTACGCCGCGGCCGAGGCCCTGCTGCCGGCCGCGCTGCGCCGGGCGCCCGCGGACCTGCTCGAGGCGGCCACCCGCTTCGAGGGGCACCCGGACAACGTCGCCCCCGCGCTCGTGGGCGGGGCCACCGTCTCCTGGACCCGTGACGACGTCCCCGGCCCGGCCACGGCGCGGCTGCGGCTGCACGAGCGCGTGGTGCCGGTGGTCGCGATCCCGGACACCGAGCTGTCCACCCACGTCGCCCGGGGCGTGCTGCCCGCCGAGGTGCCCCACGCCGTGGCGGCGGCCCAGGCCGGCCGTGCCGCGCTGCTCGTCCACGCGCTGGCGGAGGACCCCGCGCTGCTGCCGGCCGCCACGCGCGACTGGCTGCACCAGGAGCCGCGCGCCGTGACCATGCCGGCCAGCGCCGCACTGGTCGCGGGGCTGCGCGAGCGCGGCCACGCCGCCGTCGTCTCCGGCGCGGGTCCCACGGTGCTCGCGCTGTGCGACGGCGTCCAGGCGGCCGAGCACGCCACGGAGGCGGCGCGTGCTCTGACGGCGGACGGGGCGGCCGCCTGGCGCGTGCTGGTGCCGTGCGTGGCCGTGGACGGTGTTAGGGTGGAATCACTCCACCACGGCTGACCCCACCGCCTCGCGCGGCCCGGGTCTCCGGTGCCCGGGCCTGTGACGGCCGGACGCACCGTGCGCCGTCGGCCGGAACCCCGCCGCGATCCATCCCGTGCTGCGCACGGCCGGCGTGCGGGATCCGCTCCGGCTCGGTCGAGTCCGGACGCCTCCGCCCCGTCACGCAGCGACTGCGCACGATCAGGGGAGGCGCCACTGCTGAGTTCACACCATGAAACCCGGTTTTCTGGGGCGCCGCTGCGCGGCCCGACCGGATGCACACCGCAGCCCGACGCGCCACGCGCCGCCGGGCCGCATTCGAGGGAGAAGGAACCTTCGTGACCGAATCCACGGAACAGACCACGCCGACGAACGGCGGTGGCCTGGCCTCGCTCAAGCTCGCCCAGCTCCAGGCCCTGGCCTCCCAGCTCGGCATCGCCGGCGGCTCGCGCATGCGCAAGGCCGACCTGGTGACCGCGATCTCCGACCACCAGCGCGGCGGCTCCGTGGCGGACCGCGACGCCGCCGAGCGCGCGGCCCAGGCCCCCGCGGCCCCCGCCGCCGAGGCCGTCCCGGCGGCCGCGTCCTCTCAGGACGCCGCCCCGGCCGCCGAGCGCCCGGCCCGCCGCCGCTCGCGCCGCGCCGACGCCGACACCTCCGCTCCGGCCGCCGTCGCCCAGGACGGGCAGCCCCAGGCCGAGGCCCGCGAGGCCCAGACCGAGCAGGGCCCCCGGGAGACCGCCTCGGACCAGGATCGGTCCGGGGGGTCCGAGACCCGCGACGAGGGCGAGGACCGCCCGCAGTCCGAGCGCCGTTCCCGCGGCCGCCGCCGCGCCGGCGACGACGACGCCCAGCAGGGTCAGGACCGTCGCTCCGACGGCGCCCAGGGCGAGGACGGCGCCGACGCGGACCGCCGCGGCGACCGGGAGGACCGTGATGACAACGGGCGCGAGAACGGCCGCGGCCGCAACGGCCGCAACGGGCGGGACCGCGACAACGGCCGCGACCGCGAGAACGGCCGCGAGAACAATCGGGACCGTGAGAACGGCCGCGACGGCTCCCGCGAGCAGCGCGGCGACAAGTCCGAGGACGGCGGCCGGGGCGACGGCGGACGCGGGGACCGCAGCCGCCGCGACGACCGCGACGACGAGGGCGGCCGCAACCGTCGCAACCGCCGCAACCGCAACGAGCGCGGCCGCAACCGCCGTGGCCGCGGCGGCCCCGAGGTCGACGAGACCGAGCTGACTGAGGACGACGTCCTGCAGCCCGTGGCCGGCATCCTCGACGTGCTGGACAACTACGCGTTTGTCCGCACCTCCGGCTACCTGCCGGGCCCGAACGACGTCTACGTCTCCCTGGCCATGGTGAAGAAGTACGGTCTGCGCAAGGGCGACGCCGTCGTCGGCGCGATCCGCGCCCCGCGCGACGGCGAGAAGCAGCAGCACCACGGTGGCGGCTCCAACCGTCAGAAGTTCAACGCCCTGGTGAAGATCTCCTCGGTCAACGGTCAGCCCGCCGTCGAGCACCCGCAGCGCGTGGAGTTCGGCAAGCTCGTGCCCCTGTACCCGCAGGAGCGCCTGCGCCTGGAGACCGATCCCAAGCTGATCGGCCCCCGCGTGATCGATCTGGTCAGCCCCATCGGCAAGGGCCAGCGTGGCCTCATCGTCTCCCCGCCCAAGGCCGGCAAGACGATGATCCTGCAGTCGATCGCCAACGCGATCAAGACGAACAACCCCGAGGTCCACCTCATGATGGTGCTCGTCGACGAGCGCCCCGAGGAGGTCACCGACATGCAGCGGTCGGTGGACGGCGAGGTCATCGCCTCCACGTTCGACCGCCCGGCGGACGACCACACCACTCTCGCCGAGCTGGCCATCGAGCGCGCCAAGCGCCTCGTGGAGATGGGCCGCGACGTCGTCGTGCTGCTCGACTCCATGACCCGCCTGGGCCGCGCCTACAACCTGGCCGCCCCGGCCTCGGGCCGCATCCTCTCCGGCGGTGTGGACTCCTCGGCGCTGTACCCGCCGAAGAAGTTCTTCGGCGCCGCCCGCAACATCGAGAACGGCGGCTCGCTGACCATCCTGGCCACAGCGCTGGTCGAGACCGGCTCGCGCATGGACGAGGTGATCTTCGAGGAGTTCAAGGGCACCGGCAACATGGAGCTGCGCCTGTCCCGCCACCTCGCGGAGCGCCGCATCTTCCCGGCGGTGGACGTCAACGCGTCCGGCACCCGCCGCGAGGAGGCCCTGCTCTCGCAGGAGGAGGTCAAGATCATGTGGAAGCTGCGCCGGGTGCTCTCCGGCCTCGAGCAGCAGCAGGCCCTCGACCTGCTCACCAACAAGATCAAGGACACCGCGTCCAACGCCGAGTTCCTCATGCTGGTCTCCAAGACCACGCTGGGGTCCAAGGGCGACGACTGACCGTCCCGTCGCACGGCCCCGTCTCGCCCGGGGGAGCTCGTCTCCGCCGGACGGGGCGGGGCCGTCCGCGTCGGACAGCCCGGCCCGTTGAGGCCGGAGGAGGAGAGGCACGCACGTGTTCGATTCGGACCAGCGGCGCGAGGCCGTGGATCGGCTCCTGGCGGAGCATCGCGAGCTGACGGCGCGCCTGTCCGACCCGGCGGTGCACCAGGACCCGGCACTCGCCCGGCGGCTGAACCGGCGGTTCGCCGAGCTCGGCGCCGTGGTGACGGCCCACCGCGCCTGGTCGGCGGCGGCGGAGGAGCTGGCCGACGCGCGGGAGCTGGCCGCGGCCGGCGACGACGACGCGGCGGCCTTCGCGGCCGAGGTGCCCGGTCTGGAGGCGGCCGAGGCGGAGGCCGCCGAACGGCTGCGCCGGCTGCTGATCCCGCGCGACCCCGACGACGCGCGCGACGTGATCCTCGAGATCAAGGGCGGCGAGGGCGGCGAGGAGGCGGCCCTGTTCGCCGGCGACCTGCTGCGCATGTACCTGCGCTACGCCGAGTCCCGGGGCTGGAAGACGGAGGTCCTCTCCGCCACGCACTCCGACCTGGGCGGCTACAAGGACGTCCATGTGGCGGTGCGGGGGAGCGCGGCCGACCCGGCCGACGGCGTCTACGCCCGGCTCAAGTTCGAGGGCGGCGTGCACCGCGTGCAACGCGTGCCCGTCACCGAGTCCCAGGGCCGCATCCACACCTCCGCCGCCGGCGTGCTCGTGCTGCCCGAGGTGGACGCCCCGGACGAGGTCCACCTCGATCCGAACGACCTCAAGGTGGACGTCTTCCGCTCCTCCGGGCCGGGCGGCCAGTCCGTCAACACGACCGACTCCGCGGTGCGCCTGACGCACCTGCCCACGGGGATCGTCGTCTCCATGCAGAACGAGAAGTCCCAGATCCAGAACCGCGAGGCCGCGCTGCGCGTGCTGCGGTCGCGGCTGCTCGAGCGGCAGCGGGCGGAGCAGGACGCCGAGGACTCCGCGGCGCGCGCCGCGCAGGTGCGCACCATGGACCGCTCGGAACGCATCCGCACCTACAACTTCCCGGAGAACCGGATCGCGGACCACCGCACCGGCTACAAGGCGCACAACCTCGACGCGGTCCTCGACGGCGACCTCGAGGCCGTGATCGCCTCCTGCCTCGCCCTCGACGAGGAGCGGCGGCTCGCCGCGCTGGGCGGGGACGCGTGAGCGCACCGGCCTGGTCCGCGCTGCTGCGCGACGCCGCCGCCCGCCTGACCGCGGCGGGCGCCGACTCGCCGCGCGTGGACGCCGAGCTGCTGCTGGCCCATGTGCTCGGACTCGACCGCGGCGCGCTGCTGGCCCGGGTGTTCGCCGGGGCCGTGGCCGAACCCGCGCAGGCGGCGGCGTTCGAGGCGCTCGTCGGGCGCCGCGCCGCCCGCGAGCCCGTCCAGCACCTGACCGGTGTCGCGCACTTCCACGGGCTCGACCTGGCGGTCGGCCCGGGCGTCTTCGTTCCGCGGCCGGAGACCGAGCTGCTCGTGGAGACCGTCGTGGCCGACCTGGCCGCGCGGCCCGCGGCGGGCGTCGTGGTGGACCTGTGCACCGGCTCCGGTGCGATCGCCGCGGCCGTCGCGGCGTGGGGCGAGGCGCGGGGCCGCCCGCTCGCCGTCACCGCCGTCGAGCTCGACCCGACGGCGGCCGACTGGGCCCGGCGGAACCTCGCCCCGCGCGGGGTCGACCTGCGACAAGGTGATGCCCTTGTCGCATGCCCCGACCTCGAGGGCCGCGTGGACGTCGTCGTGAGCAACCCGCCCTACGTGCCCGAGGCCGAGGTGCCCGTCCAACCGGAGGCCCGACTGGACCCGGCGCGGGCGCTCTACGGCGGGGACGCGCCCGGGCTGCGGATCCCGCGGGCCATCGCGCACCGGGCGGCGGACCTGCTCGCCCCGGGCGGCCTCTTCGCCATGGAGCACCACGAGACGCAGGGCCCGGCCCTCCTGGCCGCCCTCGGCGCGGACCCCCGGTTCACGGGCGTCCGCGTGCACCCGGACCTCACCGGACGAGACCGGTTCCTGACGGCGCGCCGGTCCTGCGAAGCCGCGGCGGGCGCGGAGGTGGAAGAATGACCTACGTGAGTGACTTCATCGACGTCTCGGATCCGGCCGCCCTCGAGAATGCCGTGGCCCGCGCCCGCGAGGTCCTCGCGGACCGCGGCTGCGTGGTCCTGCCGACGGACACCGTCTACGGCATCGGAGCGGACGCGTTCTCCCCCCTGGCCGTGGCCGTGCTGCTGGCCGCCAAGGGCCGTGGCCGCACCATGCCGCCGCCCGTGCTCATCGCGGACCGCCGCGTCATGGCCGGCCTCGCGTACGACGTGCCGGAGGAGGCCGAGGCCCTCGCCGAGCGCTTCTGGCCCGGCGCCCTCACGCTCATCCTCAAGTCCCAGCCCACGCTGACCTGGGACCTCGGCGAGACCCGCGGCACCGTCGCCCTGCGCGTGCCCGACGACGCGGTGGCCCGCGAACTGCTCTACGCCGTCGGCCCCATGGCCGTCTCCAGCGCGAACCGCACCGGCATGGACGCCGCCACCACCGCCGACGCCGCCCGCTCGATGCTGGGGGAGTCCGTGGCCCTCTACCTCGACGCCGGCCCCCGCGAGAGCCGGGATCCCTCGACGATCGTGGACTGCACCGTCACCCCGTTCCGCGTCGCCCGGCAGGGCTCCGTGCCCCTGGAGGAACTGCGCGCGGTGGTGCCGGACCTGCTCGCCGAGGGCGAGGAGCCGCCGGTCGCCGCCGAGCGGATCGCGGCCGCCGAGGACACCGCTGCGGCGCGCCCCGCCGACCGGGAGGCCTGACCGGCCCCCATGCGCGCGTATCTCGTCCTGGTCATGGTCACGGCCGTCGCCTGCGGGGCCCTGACGCCCCTCATGCGCCGGCTGGGGCTGCGCGCGCGCGTGTTCACCCCGCTGCGCCAGCGGGATGTGCACCGGCACCCCGTGCCGAAGCTGGGCGGCGTGGCCATGGCCGCGGCCGTGCTGGTGGGATTCGCCGTCGGGGGCATCGTGCCGTTCCTCCAGGGGATCTACGCGGACGACGCCGCGATGCGCGGGCTCCTGGTCGCCGTCGCCGTCGTGCTCGTCGTGGGCATCGCCGACGACATGTGGGACCTGCGCTGGTGGGTGAAGATGGCCGGCCAGGTGCTGGCCGGACTCGCGGTGGCCCTCGGCGGGATCCGCATCGAGGCGATGCCGGTGGGCTGGATCCCGGTGGGGAACGAGACCACGCAGGTCATCCTCACGGTGTTCGCCGTGGTGCTGACGATGAACGCGATCAACTTCGTGGACGGTCTGGACGGCCTGGCGGCGGGCGTCGCGCTGATCGGCGGCTCGGCCTTCTTCGTCTACTCATATCTGCTGACGCGGACCATCAACCAGTTCGACTACGCCAACCTCGCCACCCTGCTCATGGCCCTGCTCGTCGGCGCGTGCGTGGGCTTCCTGCCGTGGAACCTTGCCCCGGCCCGCATCTTCATGGGCGAGGTGGGGGCCATGCTCATCGGCCTGCTGATGGCCGCGGCCGCGGTCGCCGTGACCGCCGACGTGAACGCCCTGGACGGGATGCGCTTCCGCAACGTCCCCGCCTACATGCCGATCCTGCTGCCCGTCGCCGTCCTCGCCCTGCCGCTCGCGGACCTCGCCCTGGCCGTGCTGCGACGGACGGCCAAGGGCACCAGCCCCTTCTCGGCGGACCGCGGGCACCTGCACCACAAGCTCGTGGACGGCGGCTACACCCAGGCGCAGGCCGTCGCGCTGCTCTGGCTCTGGGCGTTCCTCGTGGCATGGGGCGCTGTGTCCCTGAACTTCGTGGACCACATGATCGTCCTGCCCGTGCTCGCCGTGGCCCTGGCCGGAGCCGGCTACCTCACCCTGCATCCGATCGTGGAGCGCCGTCGCGCGGTCCGGAACGACGCCGCGGCCCACCCGGACGAGCGGGGGGACGCGTGACCGGGGCGGGCGGCCGCCGACGCCGGCGCCGCTGGGAGAACCGCCGTGGCTGGTGGGGGATCCTCGGGTGGTCCCTGGCCGCGGCGGGGGCTGCCCTGGCGATCACGTGCGCCGCGTGGCTGCTCTCCGCCGGCGGGGAGGCGGCCGGGAGCGCCCTGCTGGGCGGCGGCGCGGTGCTTGCGCTCTCGGCGCTCACCGGGGCGACGACGGCACTCGTCTGGGACCGGGCGCGCGAGGCGGCGCTGCCGGTCAGCGTGGGGCTGTTCGTGCTCAAGATCGCGGTGTTCGCGGTGCTGCTGGGGGTCCTGCCCCGCCCCGGCTGGGTCCGGGCGGACGCGGCGGCGATCGCCGCCCTCGTGACGATCCTCGTCTGGCAGGCCGCGGAGGTCCTCGTGTTCGCCCGGACCCGCCGCGGGATCTACGCCGACTGACCCGCCCGAGGGGCGAAGACACCGAGCCGGGGGCCATGCCGTGGGTCCCTTCTGCGGTACGGAGCACGGGTCACCGTTTGGTATCGTTGGCGGCGAACACTTCGACGGCGCCCATCTGCCGCCATCCGTGTCTCGCATCGCACCGGTACCCCCGCAATGTCGCGGCGCCCGCCTGTGGTCCGGGGACGAGGCTGCGGTCCCGTCGACTGCATCACTTCGGAGAGGAACCGCGTGCTGACCCTCGTGCTGGCCAACGCATCATTCGTGCCCCCCACCATCTCTGATGGTCACCTCCCGGAGATCTTCCCCTGGGGTGCGGAGTACGGCACCGGCTTCGGCAAGCAGATGCTGCTCGTCCTGCTCTCCGTGGTGCTCATCACCGCCTTCTTCGCGTGGGCCATGCGCCGTCCCCGGCTCGTGCCCGGCAAGGCCCAGTGGCTCGCCGAGTCCGGCTACTCCTTCGTCCGGAACGACATCGCGAAGGACATCCTGGGCGAGAAGAACTTCAAGCAGTGGGTCCCGCTGCTCTTCTCCATCTTCTTCTTCGTGCTGCTGAACAACCTGTTCGGCGCCATCCCGGTGCTGCAGCTGCCGACCTTCTCCCACGCGGGCGCCGCCTACGGCCTGGCCCTCATCGTCTACGCGATCTGGATCGGCGTCGGCATCAAGCGCCACGGCGTGCGCTACCTGAAGCTGGCCGTCGTGCCCTCCGGTGTGCCCGGCTGGATCCTGCCGCTGCTCGTGCCGCTGGAGATCATCTCCAACTTCATCGTGCGCCCGCTGACCCACTCCCTGCGTCTGATGGCCACCATGCTCTCCGGCCACATGATCGTGATGCTGGCCGGCGCCGGCGCCGCCTACCTGATCACGCAGACCGGCAGCCTGGCCCTGCAGGGGACCGGCATCCTGGTCATCCTCGGCTCGGTGGCCCTGTACTTCCTCGAGCTGCTGATCATGTACCTGCAGGCCTTCGTCTTCACGCTGCTGACCGCGATCTACATCCAGGGCGCGATCGACGCGAACGACCACTGATCTTCCGGGGCCGCCTCGGGCACGACCCAGGCGGCCGCGGTACGGCGGGAGAGCCCGCCACCAGTCTTCCCGGCCCTCCGCAGGAGGACCACCCGGGAGGCCGACCCTCCACAACCCGGCCGGACACCTCGGCCTCGTGAAAGGAACACCATGGAACTGCACGGTTCGCTCAACATGATCGGCTACGGCCTCGCCGCCATCGGCTCCGCCATCGGCGTGGGCCTGATCTTCGCCGCCTACATCAACGGCGTCGCCCGTCAGCCGGAGGCCCAGCGCATCCTGCAGCCGATCGCCCTCCTGGGCTTCGCGCTCGCCGAGGCCCTCGCCATCCTGGGCCTCGTCTTCGCCTTCGTCATCGGCGCCTGACGCGCCGCGTCCACGGAGCGCCCGCACGGTGTGACCGTCGGTGCTCCCTCTCCACAGGACTCTTGACCGAAGGATGGTTGAAACATGATCAGCAACGGACTGATCCTCGCGGCGGCTGAGGGGGCCAACCCCCTGATCCCCAACCCGTGGGAGATCCTCGTCGTCGTGGTGGGCTTCGCCCTGCTCATGTTCATCGTCATCAAGTTCATCGTCCCGACCCTCGAGAAGTCCTACCAGGACCGTGTCGAGGCGATCGAGGGCGGTCTGGCCAAGGCTGAGAAGGCCCAGGCCGAGGCGAACGCGATGATGGCGGACTACGAGTCGCAGCTGGCGGACGCCCGCACCGAGGCGAATCGCATCCGCGAGGATGCCCGCACCGAGGCCGCCGAGATCGTGGCCGAGGCGCGCGAGCGCGCGACCGCCGAGGCGACGCGCATCTCCGAGCAGGCGCAGGCGCAGATCGCCGCCGAGCGTCAGCAGGCCGCCGCGCAGCTCAAGGCCGAGGTCGGCTCGCTGGCCACGACCCTGGCCGGCAAGATCGTGGGCGAGTCCCTCGAGGACGACGCCCGCTCGCAGCGCGTGGTCGACCGCTTCCTGGCTGACCTGGACCGTCACCAGAGCGCAGGTGTCGCCGAATGATGACGGGCGCATCGAGGGACTCCCTGGCCGCCTCCCTGGAGGCTGTCGGTCCGGTGCTGGACGAGGGCGGCGTGGCCCTGGCACGCGAGCTGTTCGGCGCGCTGGACGTGGTGGACGAGCACGGCGCCCTGCGCCGCGCCCTGACCGACCCCGCCTGGACCACCGAGCGCCGTCACGGCCTCGTCGACTCGCTGTTCGGCGCCCGGGTGACCCCCGGTGCACTGCAGGTCCTCAAGGACCTGGCCGGCCGCCGCTGGTCGGCGGAGCGCGATCTCGGGGACGCCCTCGAGACGGTGGCCGCGCACGCGGCCGCCGCGGAGGCCGCACGCGGCGGACACGCGGGCCTGGCTGCCCTCTCGGGCGAGCTGCTGGCCTTCAACCGCACGGTCGAGGACTCGCACGAGGTGCAGCGGGCGCTCACCGATCAGCACGCACCCCTCGAGGCACGGGCCGCTCTGGCCGGTCGTCTCCTGGGTGAGTCGGCCAGCCCGGCCGGCCGACTGCTGGTCGAACGCGCCGTCTCGGCCCCGCGCGGCCTGAAGCCGTCCGCCGCCGTCCGCAAGGCCGCGGACGTCGTCGCCGAGCGGCAGCGCCAGTGGATCGCCGAGGTGACCGTGGCCCGGCCGCTCGAGGCCGAGCAGCAGGAGCGGCTGGCCCTGGGCCTGCGCCGCGCCTTCGGCCGCGATCTCGTCATGGACGTGACGGTGGACCCCCACGTGGTGGGCGGCATCCGCGTCCAGGTCGGCGACGACGTCGTCGACGGGTCCATGGCCTCGCGTCTCCACGACCTCCAGCGGCGGATGGCCGGCTGACGCCGGCTCCCGCCCGTATCCGGAACACCCACGAACGTAAGCATCATCGTCACGTCGATGATCACCAAGCACAGAGAGCAGGGACTGCAGATGGCCGAATTGACCATCAACGCTGACGATGTCCGCAATGCCTTGAACGATTTCGCGGCATCGTACGAACCGTCGGGCACCGATCGCACCGAGGTCGGCCGTGTCATCTCCGCGGCGGACGGCATCGCTCGTGTGGAGGGTCTGCCCTCCGTCATGGCGAACGAGCTGCTGCGCTTCGAGAACGGCATCCAGGGCCTGGCCCAGAACCTCGACACCCGCGAGATCGGTGTCGTCGTCCTCGGCGAGTTCCAGGAGATCCGCGAGGGCATGGAGGTGCAGCGCACCGGCGAGATCCTCTCCGTCCCGGTGGGCGACGCCTTCCTGGGCCGCGTGGTGGACCCGCTGGGCCAGCCCATCGACGACCTGGGCCCGATCGAGGCCGAGGGCCGCCGTGCCCTCGAGCTGCAGGCGCCGACCGTGACCGAGCGCAAGTCGGTCCACGAACCGCTGCAGACCGGCATGAAGGCCATCGACGCCATGATCCCGATCGGCCGTGGCCAGCGTCAGCTGATCATCGGTGACCGCCAGACCGGCAAGACCGCGATCGCCGTCGACACGATCCTCAACCAGAAGGCCAACTGGGAGTCGGGCGACGTCGAGAAGCAGGTCCGCTGCGTCTACGTGGCCGTGGGCCAGAAGGCCTCCACCATCGCCGGCGTCCGCGCGACGCTGGAGGAGCACGGCGCCCTGGAGTACACCACCATCGTGGCCTCCCCGGCGTCCGACCCGGCCGGCTTCAAGTACCTCGCCCCCTACGCCGGCTCGGCCATCGGCCAGCACTGGATGTACGGCGGCAAGCACGTGCTGATCATCTTCGACGACCTGTCGAAGCAGGCCGAGGCCTACCGCGCCGTCTCCCTGCTGCTGCGCCGCCCGCCGGGCCGCGAGGCCTACCCGGGCGACGTCTTCTACCTGCACTCCCGGCTCCTCGAGCGCTGCGCCAAGCTCTCGGACGAGATGGGCGCGGGCTCGATGACCGGCCTGCCGATCATCGAGACCAAGGCGAACGACGTCTCGGCCTACATCCCGACCAACGTCATCTCCATCACCGACGGCCAGATCTTCCTGCAGTCGGACCTGTTCAACGCCAACCAGCGTCCCGCCGTGGACGTGGGCATCTCGGTGTCCCGCGTGGGCGGCGCCGCCCAGGTCAAGGCCATGAAGAAGGTCTCCGGCACGCTGAAGCTGGACCTGGCGCAGTACCGCGACCAGCAGGCGTTCTCCATGTTCGCCTCGGACCTGGACCCGGCCACCCGCCGCCAGCTCGCCCGCGGTGAGCGCCTCATGGAGCTGCTCAAGCAGCCGCAGTACTCGCCCTACCCGGTCGAGGAGCAGGTCGTGTCCATCTGGGCCGGCTCCAAGGGCCACCTCGACGAGGTGCCGGTGCAGGACGTGCTGCGCTTCGAGCGCGAGTTCATCGACCACCTGCGTCGCCACACCTCCGTCCTGACCGACATCGCCTCCACCGGCAAGCTCGAGGACGGCACCGTGTCCGCGCTCGAGTCTGCCGTCGCCGAGTTCTCCAAGGGCTTCCAGTCCTCCGAGGACGGCGGCGTGCAGGCCGGCCACGAGGAGCACCGCGCGATCGAGCAGGACCAGGTCGCGCAGGAGCAGATCACCAAGCAGAAGCGCTGACCGCCGGTCGGTGAGGGAGCGGTCCGGCGTCGGACCCCACGGGGACGACGCCGGACCGCCCTCCCGCCAGGGAAAGGACCACCATGGGAGCCCAGATCCGGGTCTACCGTCAGAAGATCGCGTCGACGTCGTCGATGAAGAAGATCTTCAAGGCGATGGAGCTGATCGCCACGTCTCGCATCACCAAGGCACGTGAGCGCGTCAGCGCGTCGCTGCCCTACGCGAACGCGATCACCCGCGCCGTCTCGGCCGTGTCGAGCCAGCACGATATCGATCATGTCCTCACCACGGAGCCCGAGAACCCGACCCGGGCGGCCGTGCTCATCATGTCCTCGGACCGCGGCCTCGCCGGCGCGTACTCCGCGAACGTGCTGCGCAAGGCCGAGCAGCTCCTCTCCCGCCTCGGCGAGGAGGGCAAGGACGTGGACGTGTACGTCGTCGGCCGCAAGGCGCAGACGTACTTCGACTTCCGCGGCCGCGGCTACAAGAAGCTGTGGACCGGTCAGACGGACGCCCCCGTCGCCGAGCGCGCCGCCGAGATCGGCGAGGTGCTCGTGGACGCGTTCCTCACGGACACGGCGGACGGCGGCGTGGACGAGATCCACGTCGTGTTCACCGAGTTCGTCTCGCTCGTGAAGCAGAACCCCCACGTGGTGCGCCTGCTGCCCCTCGAGGTCGTCGAGGAGGAGGCCGCCACCGCCGAGGACGTGCTGCCGCTCTACGAGTACGAGCCGGACGCGGAGGAGGTCCTCGACGCACTGCTGCCCAAGTACATCGAGTCGCGCATCTTCAACGCGATGCTGCAGTCGGCGGCCTCGGAGCTCGCCAACCGTCAGCGCGCCATGAAGTCGGCGGGCGACAACGCCACGAGCCTCATCAAGGACTACACGCTCCTGATGAACAACGCCCGTCAGGCCGAGATCACCCAGGAGCTCACCGAGCTCATCGCGGGCGCGGACGCGCTCAACAACTCCTGAGCCCGTTCGGGACTCACCAGACTCGCCATCCACACACGATAGAAGTGAGAGAGATGACTGCCACCATCACTGACCAGGGCACCGGGACCCCCACCGGCGGTGCCACCGGACGCGTGTCCCGCGTCATCGGCCCCGTGATCGACGCCGAGTTCCCGGCCAACGCGATGCCGGAGATCTACAACGCGCTGACCACCGAGATCGACCTCAACGGCCAGCGCCGCACGGTCACCTTCGAGGTCGCCCAGCACCTCGGCGACAACATGGTCCGCGCCATCTCCCTGCAGTCCACCGACGGCCTGGTGCGCGGCACCGACGTCGTGGACACCGGCGCCCCCATCTCGGTGCCGGTCGGCGACGCCGTGAAGGGCCACATCTTCAACGTGCTCGGCGAGACCCTGGACATGCCCGCCTCGCAGCTGCAGGCCGAGGACCGCTGGCCGATCCACCGCCCGGCCCCGAACTTCGCGTCCCTCGAGGGCTCCACCGAGATGCTGGAGACCGGCATCAAGGTCATCGACCTGCTGACCCCCTACATCAAGGGCGGCAAGATCGGCCTGTTCGGCGGCGCCGGCGTGGGCAAGACCGTGCTCATCCAGGAGATGATCACCCGTGTGGCCCGCAACTTCGGCGGCACCTCCGTGTTCGCCGGCGTCGGCGAGCGCACCCGTGAGGGCAACGACCTCTGGGTCGAGATGGACGAGGCGGACGTCCTGAAGGACACCGCCCTCGTGTTCGGCCAGATGGACGAGCCGCCGGGCACGCGTCTGCGTGTGGCCCTGTCCGCGCTGACCATGGCGGAGTACTTCCGCGATGTGCAGAACCAGGACGTGCTGCTGTTCATCGACAACATCTTCCGCTTCTCGCAGGCCGGTTCCGAGGTCTCCACGCTGCTGGGCCGCATGCCCTCCGCCGTGGGCTACCAGCCGAACCTGGCGGACGAGATGGGTGTGCTCCAGGAGCGCATCACCTCGACCCGCGGCCACTCCATCACCTCGATGCAGGCCGTGTACGTCCCCGCGGACGACTACACCGACCCGGCCCCGGCCAACGTGTTCGCGCACCTGGACGCGACCACCAACCTGACCCGTGACCTCGCGTCCCGTGGCCTGTACCCGGCCGTGGACCCGCTGGCCTCGACCTCGCGCATCCTCGACCCGCAGTACGTGGGCCAGGACCACTACGACGTGGCCATCCGCGTGAAGCAGATCCTGCAGAAGAACAAGGAGCTGCAGGACATCATCGCGATCCTCGGTGTGGACGAGCTCTCCGAGGAGGACAAGATCACCGTGGGCCGCGCCCGCAAGATCGAGCAGTTCCTCTCGCAGAACACCTACACCGCCAAGCAGTTCACCGGCGTCGAGGGCTCCACCGTGCCGGTCAAGGACACCGTCGAGGGCTTCAAGGCCATCGCCGACGGCGACCTGGACCACGTCGCGGAGCAGGCCTTCTACAACGTGGGCGGCCTGGACGACGTCGAGCGCGAGTGGGCCAAGATCCAGGCCGAGGGCTGATCGATCATGGCTGAGCTCAACGTCGAGATCGTCTCCGAGGAGCGGTCCATCTGGTCGGGCGCCGCGTCGGCCGTGTCGGCGCGCACCGTCAACGGTGAGATCGGCATCCTCCCGGGCCACACCCCGATGCTCGCCGTCCTCGGCGACGGCGAGGTCGTGGTGCGGACCACGGACGGCGGCACCGTCACCGCGCAGGCCCGCGGCGGCTTCTTCTCCGTGGACCACGACCGTGTCGTGATCGCCGCGACGTCCGCCCGGCTGGGCGACGCCGCGGCGGCCTGACGCGGCGCGGCAGGACCTGACGGTGGAGGGCCCGGTGCTCATCGCCTCGGCGACCGTGGTGGCAGTCATCGTGCTGTCGGCACTCGCCCTGGTGATGCGGCGCCGGGCCCTCGCCCGTGTCACGGCCGCCTTCCCTGCGGTCCTGGAGCGGGAGGGCCCGGGGCGTGAGCGTGTGATCGGCGTGTACGACGAGTCCCGCCTGCGCCTCACCGGGGGCTGGCGCCTCTCGCGAGAGCGCTGGAGCGCGGACCGGAGCCGCCTGCAGATCGACCGCCTCCCGGCGGACGAGGCCGGCCGGGCCGTCCTGGAGCTGAGCGCCGGCACACGTCCGGTGCGCGTCGTCGTCGACCCCGACGACGCCGGCGCCCTGCGCGCCTGGAGCGAGGCGGGGCCGTCCGCGGCGTCGTCCTTCTGGCGCCGCTGAGCCCGCCCGGCGCCTCAGAACAGGCGGGACTCGGCGTCGTCCACGCCGCGCATCGCGTCGTAGTCGAGGGTGACGCAGCGGATGCCGCGGTCCTCGGCGAGGGTGCGGGCCTGGGGCTTGATCTGCTGGGCCGCGAACACGCCGCGCACGGGCGCCAGGAGCGGGTCCCGGTTCATCAGCTCGAGGTAGCGGGTGAGCTGCTCGACCCCGTCGATGTCCCCACGGCGCTTGAGCTCGACCGCCACGGTGCCGCCGTCGGCGTCGCGGGCCAGGATGTCCACGGGGCCGATCGCCGTCATGTACTCGCGGCGCACGAGGGTGTGGCCGTCGCCGAGCAGGCTGATCTGCTCGGCCAGCAGACGCTGCAGATCCGCCTCCACGCCGTCCTTGACGAGGCCGGGGTCCACGCCGAGCTCGTGGGAGTCGTCCGCCAGGACCTCCTCGATGAGCACGATGAGTCGGTCGTCGGACTTCTTGGCCTGCACGCGCCAGACCTGCGTCACCCCCTGGTCGGCCTGGTCGGGGGAGGGCTCCTCCACGTGCAGGGTCGCGGGCGGCGACATCCAGTTGAGGGGCTTGTAGGAACCGCCGTCGGAGTGCACCAGCACCGAGCCGTCCGCCTTCACCATGAGCAGGCGGGTGGCGGTGGGCAGGTGGGCGTTCAGGCGGCCCTCATAGGTCACGGAGCAGCGGGCAATGACGAGTCGCACCGGTCCATCCTAGGCGGACCGTGCCCACCCGCTCGTGTGTCAGCATGGGGACATGCCCCGTTCGAACCGTCCCCGCCGCTCGTCCGCGCCTCGGCGGAGCGAGCGCGGGGCCTCCGGCGTCTCCCGGCGGTCCCGGCCGTCGCCGGGGCGGTCCGACCCGCTCGAGGAGCTCCTCGGCCTGGACGCGGGCTACTCGCGCCAGTCCGGGTCCGACGGCGGCTGGCACGTCCGGCAGATCCCCGCGTGGCGCGCGGTGAAGGACTACACGTGCCCCGGCTGCGGCCGGGTGATCCGGCAGGGCCAGGCGCACCTCGTGGCCTGGCGCGCCGACTGGATCATGGGGGACGAGGACGCGGGAGCGGACCGGCGGCACTGGCACCCGGTGTGCTGGCGCACCCGCCCGAGCCGCTGACCGCGACGGTCCGGGCCGCGCCGCCGTCGTGGGCCTACCGGGCGTCCTGACGGGGGATGAAGACCTCGCGGACCAGCAGCAGCAGCGCGGCGGCGAGCGGGATCGCCATGAGGGCGCCGAGGACGCCCAGCAGCGCGCCTCCGGCGATCACCGCGATCACGGCCACGGCCGCCGGCACGGACACCGCGCGCGCCATGACGCGCGGCGAGATGACGTAGGCCTCGATCTGCAGATAGACGAAGTAGATGGCCGCGAACACGGCGGCGGTCTGCCACGACGTCAGCAGGCTCACGAGGGTCAGCAGCGTGCCGCCGATCGCGGCGCCCACCAGCGGGATGAACGCCATGAAGGCGGCGATCGCGGCGAGCAGGACGGCGAAGGGGGCGCCGGCGATGGCCAGCGCCGTGAACGCCACCGCGCCGTTGAGGGCGGCCACGAAGGACTGGCCCATCACGTAGTGGCCGACCGAGGAGGTGATCTGCTCGGACAGCGCCTCGATCCGGGGCCGGCGCGAGCGCGGTGCGAGCCGGTAGGCCCAGTACTTCATGTGCGGCAGGGAGGAGAGGAAGTACAGCGTCAGCACGACCACCACGAGCACCGAGAAGACGGCGTTCAGCACGGTCTGGCCGAAGCCGAGGAGCCCGCCGAACAGGTCGGTGACGGCGACGCCGTCGGCGGCGAGGCGCTCGGTCTGGGCGCGAACGGCCTCCTGGAGGTGGAACTCCTCGTCGAGCTGCACGAACCACTCGGCGGTCATCACCCCGTCGATGATGGCCGGCAGGTCCTGGACCAGCTGCGTGGACTGCTCGATCACCGTGGGGACCAGGAGGGCGACGAACGCCCCGGCCACGGCGGCCAGGCCGAGCGCGGCCGTGAGCACGCCGACCCAGCGGGGCGCGCCCCAGGACTCGACCCGGCGCACCAGCGGATCCAGGCCCAGGGCGATGAACAGGGCCGCGGCGATCCACACGATGAGCTGTCCGTTCGTGCGCAGCACCGAGACGACGCCGATGGCCAGGGCCACGCCGACTGCGAGCAGGAAGCCGGTCAGCCCGGGGGACTCGACGGCCACGGCCGCGACCGCCGGATCCTCGGCGCCGTCGACGGGGACCGACTCGGGGTCCACCCGGTCCTCCTCGAGGAAGGGTCGGCGCCGCCGCAGGACGGAGCCCAGGCGGGGCAGTCGACGACGCCCGGCGGGCGTCGGCCCGTGCGACGGCGGCGCGGCGGCCACCCCGACCGGCTCCACGGGGATGCCGGCCACGGGCGGCTGCTCGGTGCCCTCGGGCTCGGCCGGGGCGCGGACGTCGGCGACGCCGGCGGCGTCCGGGCCGGATGCGGTCTCCTTCTCCTCCACGCGCTCAGCGTACGTCAGGGCCCCGGCCTGACCGCGCCACGCCGGGGAGGCTACCGTGGGGCGCAGTGACAACGCCCCTCGCGCCGGCGACGGGGCGGACCCGGACCGGAAGGATCGTGACCGACGTGACCGCCCAGCCCCCCTCCGACGCCCCGTCCCACCTGCGCGGCGCCGTCGACCTGTCCTCGCTCGGCACCCCGGCCCCGGCCGGGCGGACCGCGCCGGGGGCCGACGCCGGCGCCGGCGGCGGCTCGTGGGTGATCGCGGACGCCGACCAGGGTCTGCTGCAGCAGCTGGTCCAGCTCTCCGCCCAGGTGCCGGTGCTGCTGCACCTGCACGTGCCCGGGGACGCGGCGAGCGAGGCGCTCTACCGGCAGTTCGCGGACGCGGTCGACGCCCAGGCGGGACGGCTCGTGCTCGCGCGTCTGGACGTGGCGAAGGAGCCCGCCGTGCTGCAGGCGCTCGGCCTGGGGGCCGGCCCCGCGGTCATGGCCGTGGTGGCGGGGCAGCCGGTGCCGCTGGTCAATCAGGAGGTGCCGGAGGAGACGCTGCGCCAGCTCATGGGGGAGATCCTCGAGGTGGCCCGTCAGAACGGCGTCGCCGGCACCGTGCCCCCCGTCGCCCCGGCGCGCCAGGACGCCGACGCCGCGGCCGCGGAGGCTCCGCCCGTGCCGCCGCTGCACCGGGCCGCCCATGAGGCCCTCGCCGCCGACGACCTGCCCGGGGCCGTCTCGGCGTGGGAGGCGGCGCTGGCCGACAGCCCCGCGGACGCCGTGGCCCAGCAGGGCCTGTCCGCGGCCCGCCTCATGCTGCGCACCCGTGACGCCGACGCTGCGGCGGTGCGCGCGGCCGCCGCGGACGGCCCGGACGACGTCGCCGCCCAGCTCGCCGTCGCCGACCTGGACGTGCTCGGCGGCCACGTGGAGGACGCCTTCGCCCGGCTCGTGCGGTTCATCGCCCTCCACCCCGGCGACGACCGCGAGACGGCACGCGCCCACCTCGTGGACCTCTACACCGTGGTGGGCACGGACGATCCCCGTGTTCAGGCCTCGCGGCGTCGGCTGGCCGCAGCGCTGTTCTGAGGGACCCACGGTTCATCCCTGAGGAGGACGCCGTGTCCGCCTGACGGTGGGTAACGTCCCAGGCATGACTCCGCATGCGCCCGAGCCTGCCCCCACCCACCTCGCGGCCGCCGCCCGTCGGCGTGCGGCCGACGCCCCCGATCCGGGCCTCGCCCTCGTCACACGCGGGCTGACCCAGCGGTTCGGGGACAAGCTGGCGCTGGACGCACTGGACCTGGACGTCCCGGCCGGATCGTTCTTCGGGGTGGTCGGGCCCAACGGGGCGGGCAAGACCACCGCCCTGTCGATGGCCACCGGTCTGCTGCGCCCGGACCACGGCCGCGCCTGGATCCACGGCGTCGACGTGTGGGAGCAGCCCCTCGAGGCCAAGCGACGGGTCGGCGTGCTCGCCGACGGCGTGCGGACCTTCGACCGCCTCACGGGCGCGCAGCTCGTGACCTACGCCGGGCTGCTGCACGGCCTCGACGCGGACACCGTGGCCGAGCGGACCGCGGACCTGCTGCGGGTGATGGACCTGGCGGACGCCGGCCGCAAGCTCGTCGCCGACTACTCCGCCGGCATGACCAAGAAGGTGTCCCTGGCGGCCGCCATGGTCCACGCCCCGGACCTGCTCGTCCTGGACGAGCCGTTCGAGGCCGTGGACCCGGTCTCCGCCGCGAACATCCGGGACATCCTGCACTCGTACGTGGAGCGGGGCGGCACCGTGATCGTCTCGAGCCACGTGATGGACCTCGTCCAGCGCATGTGCACCCACGTCGCCGTGATCGCGGCCGGGACCCTGCGGGCCGCCGGCACGCTCGAGGAGGTCCGGGACGGGCGCGACCTCGAGGACCGCTTCGTGGACCTCGTCGGCGGCCGCCACGGCTCGGAGGGGCTGACATGGCTCTGACGCTCGTCCGACTGCGCTGGACGCTGACCCTGAACCAGTGGCGCCGGTCCCCGTTCACCCTGGTGATGAGCGTGCTCGGCGCGCTGTACGTGCTCGGCATGGCCGCCGTGGCGGTGACGCTGCTCGTCACGGGCCTGCCCGCCCTGCCGGACGAGGCCCGCGGCGCCACGACCGTGCTGGCCGCCGCCGTCGTGGTGCTCGCCTGGCTCGTCATCCCGCCGTTCGTCACGGGCGTCGACGCCACGCTCGACCCGCACAGCTTCGTGCTCTTCCCCGTCCCGGCCCGCACCCTCATCGCCGGGCTGGTCCTGAGCGCCTTCACGACGCCGGTCGGGCTCGCCACGCTGGCCGTGCTGGTGGGCCTGGGGGCCAGCTGGTGGGACCGGCCGGCCGCGCTGGCGGTGGGCCTGGTCGGGGGCGCGCTCACCGCGGTGACCGCCGTGGCGATCGGCTCCGGTCTCGCCGGCCTCCTGGCCGCCTACGCGAGCCGGCGTCGGGTGCGGGACGTCGTCTCCGTCCTGCTGTTCATCCCGCTCATGCTCGGCGGCCTCGCCCTCTCGCGGGCCATCGCGTCGTTCGAGGACTTCCTGGCGATCGCGCCCCAGATCGCCCGCGGCGCGGCGTGGACCCCGTTCGGGGCGGGCCCCGCCGCGGCGTGGGCGGTCGCCGAGGGCCGCGGCGCCGCCGTCGCGCTCCACCTCGCGGTGGCGGCCGCCTGGTGCCTGGCCGCCCTGGCCCTGTGGCACCTGGCCGTGCGCCGCACCGTGGAGCCGGTGGCCGTGGGCGGCGGTCGGTCCCGCCGCGTCGCCGCGGGAGCGGACCCGACGCCGCTGCGCTGGCTGGGCCGACCGGCCACGGGCCCGCGCACCGCGATCGCGGCCCGCGCCCAGCGCTACTGGCTGGCCGATCCGCGGTACGCGGCCGGGCTCGTCATCATCCCGCTCATGGCCGTCCTGCTGTGGTTCACCGGGGGCATGGCCGGGGAGGGGGGTCCCGGACTGGGCCTGCTGCTGGTCCTCGGGCCGATCACCGCCTGGTCCCTGGCCTACTCGATCTCCGCGGACATCGCCTACGACCACACGGCGTTCCACCTGCACGTCGTCTCGGGCGTGCGGGGCGTGGACGACCGCTGGGGCCGGGTCCTGGGCCTGGCGGGCTGGGGGGTGCCGATGATCCTGCTCGTGACGACGGCGACGGTGGCGGCGGCGGGGGACTGGTCCCTGCTGGCGCCGATGCTGGGCCTGGCCCTCGGCCTGTTCGGGACGACCGCCGGGCTGTCCGCACTCGTCTCCGCCCGTTTCGTGTACCCCGTGCCGAAGCCGGGAGACAGCCCGTTCAAGACGCCGCAGGGCGCGGCCATGCGCACGATGCTCGTCCAGGGCGCCTCGCTGCTGGTGAGCCTCGCGCTCGCGGTGCCGTTCCTGGCGCCCTTCATCGTCCGGCTCGTCACCGGGGCCGCCGTGTGGGGCTGGGTGACGGTGGCCCTCGGGCTCGTGTGGGGCGCCGTCGCGCTGTGGCTGGGCGTGCGCCTGGGGGCGCGCTGGTACGACCGCGCGCAGGCCGAGACCTACCAGGCCGTGGCCGCCTTCTGAGGGGCGCGGCTAGACTGGCCCGCATGAGTGTGACCGGCGAACCCGACCTGAACGACCCCTTCGCGCCCGCCGGCGGCGGCACGTCCGTCCTCGAGCGCGAGGAGCTGCGGCAGAAGATCGAGCCGGGCGACCACGAGCGCTTCGCCCACTACGTCCGCAAGGAGAAGATCACGGAGTCCGCTGTCACCGGTGCCCCCGTGATCGCCCTGTGCGGCAAGGTGTGGGTGCCGGGCCGGGACCCGAACAAGTTCCCCGTGTGCCCCACGTGCAAGGAGATCTACGAGGGCCTGCGTGAGCCGCAGGACGGCGGCGACGGCGGCGGCAAGCGCGGTGGCTGGTTCGGAGGCCGCGGCCGTGGCTGACGGCCGCTCCCTGACGAGCGGCACCCCGGACGGCAGCGTCCAGCACGATCTGTTCCACATCGGCGAGGACCTTCCCCCCGCCATGCCCGAGCGCGCGGCGTGGGGGACGGCCCCCAAGCTGCGCCAGTGGCAGCAGGAGGCGCTGGAGCGCTATCTCGAGACCGCGCCGCAGGACTTCCTGACGGTCGCGACCCCCGGCGCGGGCAAGACCACGTTCGCGTTGCGCGTGGCCAAGATCCTGATGGACTCCGGCGTGGTGCAGCGGCTGACCGTCGTGGCGCCCACGGACCACCTCAAGCGCCAGTGGGCGGACAACGCCGCGCGCGTGGGCATCGCGATCGACCCGAACTTCAAGAACGCGGACGGGCGGCACGGCGCCGAGTACCGCGGGGTGGCGCTGACGTACGCCCAGGTGGCGAACAAGCCCGTCCTGCACCGGAACCGCACGGAGGCCGCCAAGACCCTGGTGATCCTGGACGAGATCCACCACGGCGGCGACGCCCTGAGCTGGGGCGAGGGCATCCGCGAGGCGTTCGAGCCGGCCACGCGGCGTCTGTCCCTGACCGGCACCCCGTTCCGCTCCGACACCGCCTCCATCCCCTTCGTCCGCTACGAACTCGGCGTGGACGGCATCGAACGGTCGAAGGCGGACTACACGTACGGCTACGGCCCGGCGCTGCGGGACCACGTGGTGCGCCCGGTGATCTTCATGGCCTACTCCGGGCAGATGCGCTGGAAGACCTCCACCGGCGAGGTCATGGAGGCTCAGCTCGGCGAGGCCGCCACGAAGGACATCACCGCCTCCGCCTGGCGCACCGCGCTGGACCCGGCGGGCGAGTGGATCCCGTCCGTGCTGCGCGCGGCCGACCGCCGGCTCAGCGAGGTGCGCCGCAACGTGCCCGACGCCGGCGGCCTCGTGATCGCCACGGACCACCAGGACGCGCGCGCGTACGCCGCGCAGCTCGAGGCGCTGACCGGCCAGCGGCCGGCCGTGATCCTCTCGGACGACAAGGGGGCCTCGGATCGCATCGAGGAGTTCGCCGCGTCGGACGAGCGGTGGATGGTGGCGGTGCGCATGGTGTCCGAGGGCGTGGACGTGCCCCGCCTGTGCGTGGGCGTGTACGCCACGTCCACGTCCACGCCCCTGTTCTTCGCCCAGGCCGTGGGCCGCTTCGTGCGCTCCCGCCGGCGTGGGGAGACCGCCTCGGTGTTCCTGCCGTCCGTGCCCGCGCTCATGCTGCTGGCCAACGAGATGGAGCTCGAGCGGGACCACGCGCTGGACCGCAAGGAGGGCGCCGTCGACGTCGAGGACCTCGAGGACGCCCCCGAGGAGGACCTCATCGCGGAGGCCAACCGGGCCGAGAGCGGCTCGGACGCGCTGACGCGGGAGAAGTTCGAGGCCCTCGAGTCCCGGGCGAGCTTCGACAAGGTGCTCTTCGACGGCGGCGAGTTCGGTCTCGGCGGCGCGGTCGGCTCGGAGGAGGAGCAGGACTTCCTCGGCATCCCGGGCCTGCTGGACGCCGAGCAGGTCTCCGCCCTGCTGCGGCAGCGGCAGGCCGAGCAGATCCAGCGCCGGCCGCGTGCGCAGGCGGTCGAGCCCGCCGACGTCGTGGACCACCGGCGGATGAAGGAGCTGCGCGCGGAGCTGTCCAAGACGGTGTCCGCCTGGGCGGCCCGGTCCGGCCAGCCGCACGGGGTGATCCACAACCGCCTGCGGGAGATCTCCGGCGGCCCCGCCGTGGCCCAGGCCTCCCGGGAGCAGCTGGAGAAGCGGCTGAGCACCCTGCGCGGGTGGTTCGTCGGCCGGACCTGAGGTTCAGATTCGAGACTCTAGGGGGCGGGTGTGTCAATCGTAATCGGATCTTTAGGGGGAATATTTTTATGGCTAATTTACCAGGCTATTGGTACTAGATGGCCCGAAGTTTATGCGACAGCTCGGGACTCTCTTGATTTAATGCCAAGAAGAAGCTCGGTAAAGTATCTACTTATATACAGGGGAATACCTACGTTTTCCGTGACTGTCCTGGCCCTGAACTTGGCCGTGGAGTCGGGAGGGGACCCGTATTGGACGTCAGCATTCGTATTTTGGACCTATTCGACCTTGGCGGAAATTCGGTCTACTTTCAGCCCAAAGGGCGCATTGAGACAATTGTCTACAGTGAATACTGTCTATCTTTCGGCGTCTGTAGTCGTCACAACGATTTATTGCAGTGTCGCAGTATTGGTATACCCGCACTTCTCTGTCCTGGTTCCGTCGGTCAGGGAGCTTGTTATTGCACTCTGGACAGCCCTGTTCGCTTCCGTTTTGGCGATATCTTTCCAGCGATTCAACACCCGGTCCGGTCCGGATGTGCAAATGGAAATCGATTACTCCATTAAGGACATCGGACAGAAGACGTGGTCTCAAATCGATTCCATATGTATGCGTGAAAATATTGACCCTTGCCTCATTAAGGCCCTTGCTGCTGCCGAAGCGCAGCAGCGGCCTCGGTGGATCCGGCAGGCGGAGCGCGTGGCGGGGCGACTCTTCGGCGGTGGGACTTTTGGTGTCGGCCAATGGCCGTCATCACGGCCAATTGATGATCTAACGTCTATAGAGTTCCGCGCTAAGCAGCTGGCGCCTGTGGGCTTAACTCCGCATGAGTGCGACATTGCTGAGGTCTATGATTTCCTTGATATTGACTATTTCATCTATTCATGGAACTCGGATGAATCATTTGCAGATAGCGCGAGGGGATTTTACTCTGCATTCAGGAGGGCAAAGATGGTTGAGCATGTTGCCGAAAGCGATGCGTGACATGCCATCCCGTCAGCGAGGCGCTCCGCCGACTTGGCCTGAAGGCCCGCACGCGGCGGTCTGAGGTTCGCCTCCCCTGGCTGGCACCCGGCACGGGGACGGGCTGGAATGGGGGCACGATGTCAGGAGTCGCCATGCCCGTGTCCGCCCCGTCCCCGTCACGTCCCGCCGTCCTCGGCTTCGCCGCGCGGTACCCGTGGGTGCTCGCGACGCTGGTCGTCGTCGCCCTCACCCTCGGCCTGCACCTGGCGGGGGCGGAGGATCCGGCGCGCTGGATCGCCTCGGCGTATGCCCTGGTGGTGGCCGCGTGGACCTCGGTGGGCATGGTCAGGGACCTCATGCGCGGGCACTGGGGTGTGGACGTCCTCGCCGTCACCGCGATCGTCGCCACCGTGCTGGTGGGGGAGCACCTCGCCGCCGTGCTCGTCTGCCTGATGCTCACCGGTGGGGAGGCCCTCGAGGACTACGCGGCCGGCCGCGCTCGGCGGGATCTGTCCGCCCTGCTGGACCGCGCCCCGCAGCGCGCGCATCGCCTGGGCCCGGACGGCTCCGTGGAGGACGTGCCGGTGGAGGAGGTGCGTGCCGGCGACCGGCTCCTGGTGCGTCCCGCCGAGGTGCTTCCCGTGGACGGCACCGTGGCTTCCGCCGAGGACGGCGGGGAGGTCGCCGTGGACCTGGACGAGTCCTCCCTGACCGGCGAGTCCCTGCCCGTCACGCGCCGCACCGGCTCGGCCGTGATGTCCGGCGCGCTCAACGGCACCCGCGCCTTCGTGCTCGAGGCGACCGCCTCCGCGGCCGACTCGCAGTACGCGGCCATCGTCTCCCTCGTGCAGCAGGCGGCCGAGTCCCGCGCCCCCATGGTGCGCCTGGCCGACCGCTACGCCGTGCCGTTCACCGCCGTCGCCTACCTGATCGCCGGCCTGGCCTGGTGGCTGTCCCAGGACCCGGTCCGCTTCGCCGAGGTGCTCGTGGTGGCCACGCCATGCCCGCTGCTCATCGCCGCTCCGGTGGCCTTCCTCGGCGGCATGTCCCGCGCCGCCACGTCCGGGGTGATCGTGAAGTCCGGCGGGACCATCGAGGCCCTCGGCTCCGTGCAGACCGTGGGCTTCGACAAGACCGGCACCCTCACCGCCGGCCGCCCCGAGCTGGTCGGCGTGCGCCCGGCCGCCGGCTTCGCCCAGGACGAGCTGCTGCGCCTGGCCGCCTCCGCCGAGCAGTACTCCGTGCACGTGCTCGCCGACGCCATCCGCGCGGCGGCCGAGGAGCGCGGGCTGTCCCTGGCGACCGCGCAGGATGCCACGGAGGAGGCCACCCACGGCGTCGTCGCGGTGCTGGAGGGGCGCCGCGTCGTCGTCGGCAAGCGCGCCTACGTCACGCAGGCCGCCCCGGACACCGTCACCGCCGACCTCGCCCCCGGTCAGTCGGCCGTCTACGTGGCCGTGGACGGCGCCTTCGCCGGCGTCCTGCTGCTGGCCGACCGCATCCGCCCCGAGTCCGCCGCCACCGTGCAGGCGCTCCACCGCCTCGGCGCACGCCAGGTCCTCATGCTCACCGGCGACGCCGAGGCCACCGGACGGCACATCGCCGGGGAGGCGGGCATCGACGAGGTCCACGCGGACCTGCTGCCCGCGGACAAGGTCCGCCTGCTCTCCGAGCGCCCGGAGCGCCCGGTGATGATGGTCGGCGACGGCGTCAACGACGTCCCCGTGCTCGCCGCCGCGGACGTGGGCGTGGCCATGGGCGCCCGCGGCTCGACCGCCGCCTCCGAGTCCGCCGACGTGGTGGTGCTCGCCGACGACGTCTCCAAGGTCGCCGTCGCCGTGGCCGCCGGCCAGCGCACCCTGCAGGTGGCCACGCAGTCGATCTGGGTCGGCATCGCGCTCTCCCTGGTCCTGATGGTCATCGCCGCCACGGGCGCCATCCCGGCTCTGGTCGGCGCGCTGTTCCAGGAGCTCGTGGACGTCGTGGCCATCGTCAACGCGCTGCGCGCCATGAAGCCCGGCCCGCACGAGGCCGAGCGGCTCGGCGATCTCGCCGCCGCCCCCGCCCGGGGGGAGCGGCGGGCCGTGTCGGCCTGAGCGCCGGGCTCAGCCGTCCCGGGACTGGAAGCGCACGAAGGCGCGCAGCTCGTCGCCCTCCACGTCACGGGACTCGCGGAATCCATGGGCCTCGTAGAAGGCGCGCTGACGCTCCTCGGTGTCCGTGAGCAGCACGTGCTGACGCACCTGGCCGAACCGCGCGAAGACGCGGCGCAGCAGCTCGGAGGCGATGCCGCGGCGCTGGTGCCCCGGATCCACGAGGATGTCCTGCAGGTAGGCGATGGTGTGTCCGTCGGAGACCACGCGGGCCAGACCGACCAGACGGCCGCCGTCGAAGGCGGTCACCACGGCGGCCGAGCCCTGCAGCCCGCCCATGAGCGTGTCCATGTCCGCCGTGGAGGCGGACCAGCCCACGGCGTCGTAGAGGGCGCGGACGTCGTCGGCGGCCGGGATCGCCCCGGAGAGATAGCGGATGCCGTCCCGGTCTGCGGCGATGGGGGAGTCGGTCATGGCTGCTCTCCTCGTCTGCGTCGGGCACCGGCTCCGGCACGCCCGCCGGGGCCGCGTGCCTCCATCATGCCGCATCGAGTGACATTCGTCACTGTCCCGACGTGCGGCGCCTCAGAGGCGACGCGGGCGCCGCTCGGGGCCGAACCCGCTCACGAGGTCGCCAGGATGGCCCCGGCGGCCTCCATCTCGTGGAGCGCGGCCTGGGCGGCCGCCTCGTCGACGCCGGCCACCAGGTCGGTCAGCACGGTGACCTCGTAGCCGGCGTCGAGGGCGTCGAGCACGGTGGCGCGCACGCAGTGGTCCGTGGCGATGCCCACCACGGTGATCGCGTCCACGCCCTGCTCGCGGAGCCACTCGTCGAGGCCGGGGGCGCCGGACTCGACGGCGGCCGCGGCCACGGCGGTGGCCCCGTACGGGCCGACGGTCCCGGAGGGGCGCTCGCCCGCGGCCCCGGTCGGGACGGCGTCGGGCTCGCCGAGGGCGCCGTCGAAGCCGGAGTAGGCGTCCGTGTGCAGGCCCTTGAGGAACTCGGCGTCGAGGTGCTCGGCGTCCAGGTCGGGATGCAGCTCGGCGCCGGCGGTGCCGGCCACACAGTGCACCGGCCAGGTGGTGCGGAAATCCGGCTCGGCGCCGGTGGCCGCGGCGAAGTGCGTGCCCGGGTCGACGTGCCAGTCGCGCGTGGCGGCCACGGCCGCGTAGGCGTCCGCGTGCTCGGCCAGGTGCTCGCTGACCCCGGCCGCGACGGCGGCGCCGCCGGTCACGCCGAGGGCGCCGCCCTCGCAGAAGTCGTTCTGCACGTCCACGATCACCAGGGCGCGGTTCAGGTTCTCCATGGGTCAGTCCTCCAGGAAGATGGTCGGGATGGCGGGGTCGCCCGGCTGCAGGCGGCCCACCGAGGCGGGCAGCTCGCGCAGGGAGGCGGCGTGCCGCTCGGCGGCGCGGGTGACGGCCTCGGGGCCGGTCCAGCCCTCGGCCAGCTCGCCGGCGTGCACGAAACGGTGCAGCAGGGGACGGTCGTCGGCGTCGGGCGCGGCGCCGCGGTTGACGCCGATCACCTCGGCGGTGGCCCGGCCCCGCGGGTCGCGGCGGCGCGCGGCCTCCTTGCGGCCGCCCCGGCTGGCCTTGCCGGAACTGGCCTTGGCCACGTCCACCCACGTGCCGTCGTCGTCCTGGCGGGCCACGAGCTTGTAGACCATGGAGGCGGTGGGCGCGCCGGACCCGGTGACCAGGCGCGTGCCCACGCCGTACGAGCTGACGGGGGCGGAGCGCAGGGCGGCGATCGCGTACTCGTCCAGGTCCGAGGTGACCATGATCCCGGTCTCGGTGTTGCCCAGCTCGTCGAGCAGCTCGCGCACGCGGTGGGCCTGGATCACGAGGTCGCCGGAGTCGACCCGGACGTTCCGCAGGGCCGGGCCGGCCACCTCGACCGCGGTGCGCACGCCCTGCTCCACGTCATACGTGTCCACGAGGAGGGTGGTGTCCGCTCCGAGCGCGGCGACCTGGGCCTCGAAGGCGGCGCGCTCCGAGTCGTGCAGCAGGGTGAAGGAGTGGGCGGCGGTGCCGACGGTCGGGATGCCGTACCGGCGGCCCGCCTCGAGGTTCGAGGTCGCGGTGAAGCCCGCGATGGCCGCGGCGCGGGCGGCGGCCACGGCGGACTCCTCGTGCGTGCGGCGCGAGCCCATCTCGGCGCACGGGCGGCCGTCCGCGACGGCCGTCATGCGGGAGGCGGCGGAGGCCACGGCGGAGTCGTAGTTGTAGATGGAGAGCAGGTAGGTCTCCAGGATGCACGCCTCGGCGAACGTCGACTCCACCTGCAGGAGGGGGGAGTGCGGGAAGTAGGCCTCGCCCTCGGCGTAGCCCACGATGTCGCCCGTGAACTCGTAGTCGGCGAGCCAGGCCAGCGTGGCGTCGTCGAGGGCGGTGGTGTCCGCGAGGAAGTCGAGCTCGGGCGTGTCGAACCGGAAGCGGGACAGGCCCTCCAGCGCGCGGCCCACGCCGGCCACCACGCCGTAGCGGCGGCCGCTGGGCAGGCGTCGGGTGAACAGCTCGAAGCGGGAGCGGCGGTGCGCGGTGCCGGCCTTCAGCGCGGCCTGGAGCATGGTCAGCTCGTAGTGGTCGGTCATCAGCGCCGTGGGGATCTGCCAGTCGTCGGCGGTCCGCGGGGCGCTGGGCACGGGGTTCTGGCTCACGCGCCCACCCTAGTGGACCGTGGCGGGGCCGGTCCTGGCCCGCCCGCCTCGTACACTGGGGCGCATGTCCGTGCTGACCCGCCACGATCCGTCCGCGCCGCGCGCCGTGCGTCCGGCGCCGGGTGAGTCCGTCCCCGCCGGCGCCACCGACACCGCCCTGCTGGAGCGGCCTCACGAGGACACAGCCCGGGACCGGCCGTGGAACGTCGTGGTGTGGAACGACCCGGTGAACCTGATGAGCTACGTCGCCTACGTGTTCCGCACCCACTTCGGCTACTCCGCCGCCAAGGCGCAGCGGCTCATGCTCGAGGTCCACGAGCGGGGCCGGTCCGTGGTGGCGACGGGCACCAAGGAGAAGGCCGAGCTGCACGTGGGCGCGATGCACGGCTACGGTCTGTGGGCCACGCTGGAGCAGGCGGAGGACTGAGGAGGGGCATGGCAGAACGGTTCCGCTGGACGCGGCGGGGGTACACGGCGCAGCTGGAGCTGCCGGAGGTGCGCCTGCTGCGCGGGCTGGTCAGGGACGTCGTCGCCCTGCTCGAGGGCCGACGCGCGGACGTGCGCCCCGCCGAGGCGGACCCCGCCGAGGCCCCGGCCGCCGAGGACGGCGTCGACACGCCCGAAGATCCCCCGGCGGCGCCGCCGTCCGTGTCCGCCGCGCAGGACGCGGGCCCCGTGGCCGGGCTGGACGCGTCCGACGCCGCGTTCTGGGGGCTGGTCTCCGGCCTGCACCTGAGCCAGGACCCGGAGCCGCAGCGCTCGGCCCCCACCGACCCGGCCGTCGCACGCCTCCTGCCGGATGCGATGCCCCAGGCCGGCGCCGCCGAACAGGGCGCCCACCGGGCCCTGACCGAGGACGCCCTGTCGGAGGGGAAGCTCGCGGACGCGCGCCTGGCCCTCGAGCTGCTGCGCTCGACGCGCGTGGAGGTGCCGCACGACCAGGCGCCGGCCTTCGGCCGCGCGCTCAACGACGTGCGCCTCGTCCTGGCCGCCCGCCTGGGCGTCGAGACCGAGGAGGACGCCGCCCGCGTGCACGCCGTGGACGACTGGCGCAGCGCGGAGGACGTCGAGTCCACCATGGCCCTGCTCTACAACTTCACCTCGTGGCTGCTGGAGACGCTCATGACGGAGATGCTCAGCGAGCTGCCCGAGGGCGCGGACGAGTCCGCGCCGGGCGCCGGGGACGCGGAGGACGAGCAGTGAGCGGCCAGCGCGCCGCCGTGGACGCCGCCGCGCCGATCGGCGTGTTCGACTCGGGCGTGGGCGGGCTGACCGTGGCCCGGGCGATCATGGACCAGCTGCCCCACGAGTCCATCCTCTACGTGGGCGACACGGAGCACTCGCCGTACGGCCCGCGGCCCATCGCCGAGGTACGGGCCCTCGCCCTGGCGATCATGGACGAGCTCGTCGCGCGCGGCGTCAAGGCGCTCGTGATCGCGTGCAACTCCGCGTCGGCCGCCGTGCTGCGCGACGCCCGCGAGCGCTACACGGGAGGCCACGGCATCCCCGTGATCGAGGTGATCCAGCCCGCCGTGCGCCGCGCCGTGGCCGCCACCCGCACGGGCCGAATCGGCGTGATCGGCACCGAGGCGACCGTCGGGTCCCGCGCCTACGAGGACTCGTTCTCGGCCGCCCCGCACCTCGAGATCACCTCGGTCGCGTGCCCGCGGTTCGTGGAGTTCGTGGAGGCCGGCATCACCACCGGCCCCGAACTGCTGGAGACCGCCCGGGAGTACACGGCCCCGCTGCGCGCGGCGGGCGTGGACACCCTCGTGCTGGGATGCACCCACTACCCGCTGCTGACCGGCGCCCTCTCGCTCGTGATGGGGGAGGACGTCACGCTCGTCTCCTCCGCGGAGGAGACCGCCAAGGACCTCTACCGGGAACTGGTCCGCCTCGGCCTCGAGCACCCCCACTCGGCCGCGGGCTCCGGCCAGGCCACCCGCCACCGCTTCGCCGCCACCGGCGACCCCGACCACTTCCAGGCCCTCGCGCGCCGCTTCCTCGGACCCGAGGTCGAGTCCGTGCGCCGCCTGGAGACGATCGGCGCGCCCCGCCCCGCGGCCGCGCCGGTCCCGACGCGCTCGACGGCCTTCGTGCGGCTGGGCGCCGAGCAGGAGGGTGTGACGTGAAGCTGACCATCATCGGGGCCTCCGGGTCCTTCCCCGGCCCGGGCTCACCCGCCTCGTGCTACCTCCTCACCGCCGAGGGCGTGGCCGAGGACGGCGTCACCCCGCGCACATGGCGGATCCTGCTGGACCTCGGCAACGGCGCCCTCGGCGTGCTGCAGCGCTACGTCGAGCTCGAGGACCTGGACGGCATCCTGCTCTCCCACCTGCACCCGGACCACTTCATGGACCTGTGCGGGATGCACGTGGCCATCCGCTGGAACCCGGCCGGCTGGGACCGCGGCCGGCTGCCCGTCTACGGACCCGCCGGCACCGCCGACCGCGTCGCCGAGGCGTACGGGATGGACCCCGAGCCGGGGATGCACCAGGACTTCGAGTTCCGGTGCTGGGCCGCCGGCCGCACCGAGCGGCTCGGTCCGTTCCGGTTCACCCCGGTCCCCGTGCGCCATCCCATCGACGAGGCCTACGCGATCCGGGTCGAGGTGGACCGCGTCGACGACGACGGCGACGTCACCACCCGCGTGCTCACCTACTCCGGGGACACCGACGCGTGTGAGGGGCTCGTCGAGGCCGCGCGGGACGCGGACGTGTTCCTGTGCGAGGCCGCCTTCCACGAGGGCCGGGACGACGGCATCGACGGCGTCCACCTGACCGGCCGACGGGCCGGCGAGACGGCGGCGCAGGCCGGGGCCCGGAAGCTGCTGCTCACACACCTGCCGGTGTGGAACGATCCGCAGCGCGCCGTCCAGGAGGCCCGCGCGGTGTACGACGGCCCGCTGGCCGTCGCCGTCTCGGGGCTGAGCTACGGCGTCTGAGGGCGCGCCTAGACTGGAGGCCATGAGCTCTCCCGCCCCCACCGCCCGTTCCCGAACTCGATCAGGGCCGAGCCCCCCGCCCGGACGGCCGCGCCGTCGACGAGCTGCGCCCCATCACCATCACCCGGGGCTGGTCCCGGCAGGCGGAGGGCTCGGCCCTGATCGAGTTCGGGAACACCCGCGTGCTGTGCACCGCCTCCTTCACCGAGGGCGTGCCGCGCTGGCTCAAGGGCGAGGGGACCGGCTGGGTCACCGCCGAGTACGCGATGCTCCCGCGGGCCACCAACGAGCGCAGCCAGCGCGAGTCCGTCAAGGGCCGGATCGGCGGGCGCACCCACGAGATCTCCCGCCTGATCGGCCGGTCCCTGCGCGCCGTCATCGACCTGTCCGCCCTGGGGGAGAACACCATCGTCCTGGACTGCGACGTCCTCGACGCCGACGGCGGCACCCGCACCGCCGCCATCACGGGCGCCTACGTCGCCCTCGCCGAGGCGGTGGCCTGGGCGCGGCGCGAGGGGATCCTCGCCAAGGGCGCCGCCGTCCTCAAGGACTCCGTCGCCGCGGTGTCCGTGGGCATCGTGGACGGGGTGCCCGTCCTCGACCTGCCGTACGTGGAGGACGTGAAGGCGGAGACGGACATGAACGTGGTCGTCACCGGGGCCGGGGAGTTCGTGGAGGTGCAGGGCACCGCCGAGGGCGCGCCGTTCACCCGCGCCGAGCTGGACACCCTGCTGGACCTGGCCCTGATCGGCACGGGTGAGCTGGCCCGCATCCAGGCCGAGACCCTGGCCGCCGCCACGGAGGACCGGGCGTGAGCGCGCCCGCCTCCTCGTCGGCGGGCCTGCCGGAGGGCGCCCGCATCGTGCTCGCCACGCACAACGCGGGCAAGGTGCGCGAGCTGCGGCAGCTGCTCGCCGGCGCCGTGCCCGGCCTCGACGTGGAGGCCGCGGTGGTGGACGCGGGCGCCGTGGGCGCCCCGGACGTCGTCGAGGACGGCGTCACGTTCGCCCAGAACGCGCTGAAGAAGGCCCGCGCCGTGGCCGCGCACACCGGGCTGATCGCCGTCGCGGACGACTCCGGTCTGGCCGTGGACGTGCTGCACGGCGCCCCCGGGATCTTCTCGGCCCGCTGGGCCGGGCGCCACGGGGACGACCGTGCCAACCTCGAGCTGCTGCTGGCCCAGCTGGCCGACGTGCCGGACGAGCATCGGGGTGCCCAGTTCGTGTGCGCCGCCGCGCTCGCGGTCCCCAGCGGCCCGGACGCCGCGGGCGCCCGGGCCATCCACGTCGAGCACGTCGAGCACGGCCGCCTGCCCGGCACGCTGCTGCGCGAGCCCGTGGGGGACGGCGGCTTCGGCTACGACCCGATCCTGCGGCCCGAGGGCCGGGACGTGTCCACCGCGCAGCTGAGCCCCGAGGACAAGAACGCGATCAGCCACCGGGGGCACGCCTTCCGCGCCCTGCTGCCCTACCTGGTGGACGCGCTCGACGCGCGCCCGTGAGCGGCGGGCGCGTCCCCGTGCCGGGGCTGGACTTCACCGCGATCGACTTCGAGACCGCCAACGGCTTCCGCGGCTCCCCGTGCGCCGTGGGCGCCGTCCGGGTGCGGGACGGGGTCATGGTGGACCGTGCCGAGTGGCTGATCCGTCCGCCCGTCGGCTTCGACCGGTTCGATCCCCGCAACGTGCGCATCCACGGCATCACCGAGGACCGCGTCCTGGACGCCCCCCGGTTCGCGCAGGTGTACGACGAGCTCGCGGACTTCGTGGGGACGGACGTGCTCGCGGCGCACAACGCGGGCTTCGACGTCGGCGTCATCGAGTCCGGCCTCGAGGTCTCCGGCCGGGACGTGCCGGGCCTGGAGTTCGTGTGCACCCTGGTGCTGGCGCGCCGCGTCTACGACCTGCCCTCGTACGCCCTGCCCTCCGCGGCGCGCGAGGCCGGGTTCACCCCGGGGCGCCACCACGACGCACTGGCCGACGCCGAGGCCTGCGCGGCCATCCTCGTGGACATCGGCCGGCGCGTGCTGGGGGCGCCGCCGGCCGACGCGGAGATTCTGCCCGGGCTGACCGACGCGCCGGCCGGCCGCGGCGTCGACCGCCTGATGCGGGCCCAGGGGCTGAGCGTCAGCGTCCTCGCCCCCCGGGCGGCGGGATCGGGCGCCGAGTCGAAGGCCACCCGCCAGGCCCGGCGTACCGAGGGCGTCTTCGACGCGCGGGTCCCGCTGCGGGACGAACGCGCCATGCCCGACTTCATGCGCTGGCCGGACGAGGGCGTCAATCCGCTCCCGAACCCGGCCGCCGACCCGGGCCACCCCCTGTTCGGCCAGACCGTGGTGTTCACGGGCGGCATCGGCATGTCGCGTCAGAGTGCCAAGACGCGCGCGGCCGCGCACGGCGCGCAGACCGCGAACCGGGTGGGCGCGGCCACCACGATGCTCGTCGTGGGGGACGGCTTCGAGGCCGCGGACCTGCACCGCCCGCGCGCCGAGGACGGGGCACCGCAGGCCGTGACCACGGCGCTGGCGCACCGCAAGACGCGGGACGCCCTGCGCCGGCGGGACCGTGGGCAGGCCATCGCCCTGGTCTCCGAGGGGGAGTTCCTGCAGATGCTCGACGGGAACTGGCCGGACGCCGCGCGCTGAACCACTCAGGTGGTCGCGGCGCTCCAGCGCCGGGCGGCCTCCAGGACGACCTCGCGCTCGGCGATCCACCCCGGGACGGAGGCCTCGGCCGCGGCGCGGTCCGCGGGGTCGTGCGCACCGAACACGGCGGTGCCGTGCGCCACGCCGAGCACCTGCCCGGCCAGCGAGGCCGTGGAGTCGGAGTCGCCGTCGTGGTTCACGCCGATCCGCAGCGCCAGGGCGAGCGCCGCCGCCGGATCGGCCGGGTGCACCGCCTGCGCGGTGAGCGCGGCATACAGCGCGATGGCCAGGGCCTCCTCCGCGACCCAGCCCTCGCCGAGCGCGGTGGGGAGGGCGCCGGGGGCGCCGGGGTCGGCGTCGACGGTGCCGGCCAGGTCGACCGCCGCGGTCACG
The DNA here is from genome assembly GCF_017168435.1 of Micrococcus sp. KRD070. Lineage (NCBI taxonomy): Bacteria > Bacillati > Actinomycetota > Actinomycetes > Micrococcales > Micrococcaceae > Micrococcus > Micrococcus sp. KRD070. The sequence continues at coordinate 167,268 of NZ_JABFNH010000022.1, read as the reverse complement.
GCGGCGCGGGTCTCCGCGGCCTCCTCGCCCAGGCCGTCGAGCCACGCGCGGGTGTGCGCGACCGCGGCGGCCAGGTCCAGGCCGCGCAGCAGGGCCGCGATGACGAGGGCGTACGCGGCCGCCGCGACCCACGCGGTGGGGTGGCCGTGCGTGAGGACGGCCCCCTGGCGGGCGAGGGACACGACGTGCGGGTCCTCGAGCCCCGGCACCATCCCGTACGGGGCCGAGCGCATGACCGTCCCGCAGCCCTTCGAATTCGGGTTGTGCGGGTCGCCCGGCAGGCCCATCCCCGGTTCGGCGAGCCCGGTCAGGCACGCGGTGCCCGGCGCGCGGCGCACCTTCAGCTCCGCGTGCGCGTCGATCCAGCGGGGCGGGGCCGGGGGAGCGCCCTCGGGCAGCGCGCCGTCCTGCGTGGCGAACCAGCGCAGGCACGCGAGCCACACGCACGCCGCGGGATCGGCCGGGACGCCGTCGTTCTGCCACTCGATCCACTCGAGCAGGCCGTCGAGCACGTACAGCGTCAGCTGCGTGTCGTCGGTGATCGGCAGGGCGTGGGCGCCCTCCTGGGCGAGCAGGTCCGCGGCGTCGGTGACGCCGGCGGGGCCGTGCACCGCCGCGATCCCCGACGCGGGGGTGAACTCGACGACGCCGCCCAGCGCGTCCCCGGCGGCACCGGCCGCGAGGAGGGCCAGGACCCGGTCGGCGTGCTCGGGGCCGGGCAGGGGCGTGGACGAGGAGGCGGTGGGCTCGGGCGCGGTGGCGGACATGCCGCCATCGTACGAGCTGCACCGCGTCGTGCTTATCCCGTCCGCACCCTCCCTAGAGTGGGCCGCATGATCCTGCTGCACACCTCGGACTGGCATCTGGGCCGGTCGTTCCACGGCACCGGGCTGCTCGAGGCCCAGGAGGAGGTCCTGGACGCCCTCGTCGCGACCGTGACGGAGCGCGGCGTGGACGCCGTCCTGCTGGCCGGGGACGTGTACGACCGCGCGCTGCCGCCGGCGGACGCCGTCCGGCTGCTGGACCGGACGCTCACCCGGCTGCACGCGGCCGGCGCCCAGGTGGTGCTCACGAGCGGCAACCACGACTCGGCGGTGCGCCTCGGCTTCGGCGGCGGACTCCTGGCGGCCGCGGGCGTGCACGTGCGCGCGGACGCGGCGGAGCTGGACCGCCCCGTGCTGCTCACCGAGCCCGGGGTCGACGGCGGTGCGGGCCAGACCGTGGCCGTCTACGGCATCCCCTACCTCGAACCGCGCCACCAGGGACCGGCCTGGGGCGTGGAGCCCCACCACACGGCCGTGCTGACGGAGGCGGTCCGCCGCGTCCACGCCGATCTGGCCGCCCGCCGCGCCGAGACGCCGGAGCCGGTGGCCGCCGTCGTGCTGGCCCACCTGTTCGCGGCCGGGGGCCACGGCTCCGAGTCCGAACGGGACATCGGCGAGGGCGAGCACGTCGAGCCGGACGCCCCGCCCGAGATGCTGGTGGGCACGCTGGGGCAGGTGCCGGTCTCCGTGTTCGACGGGCTCGACTACGCGGCCCTGGGCCACCTGCACGGCCGCCAGCGGCTGGCCGAGCACGTGCGGTACTCCGGCTCACCGCTGCCGTACTCCTTCTCCGAGGCGGGCCACCGCAAGGGCGGCTGGCTCGTCCACGTCACGGGCGGGGCCGTCACCGACGTCGAGGCCGTGGACTGGGACGCCGGACGGCGCCTGGCGGTGCTGTCCGGGCCGATCGAGGACCTGCTGGAGTCCCCGGAGTTCGCGTGGGCGGAGCAGTGCTGGGTGCAGGTCACCGTCACCGACGACGAACGCCCCGAGCGGGCCCTGGAGCGCCTGAAGACCCGGTTCCCCTCCGTGCTCGTCTTCCGCCACGAACCGGCCGGCGGGAGGCGGGCCCGGGAGCGGACCTACGCCCAGGTCCTGCGGCAGGCACCCTCGGACCACGCGCTCGCGGTCGGTTTCGTGGACCACGTCCGGCAGCGGCCGGCCAGCGGGGCCGAGCAGGACCTGCTGCGGGACGCCCTCGAGGCCGCTCGCGCGGGGGAGGTGCGCGCATGAGGATCCATCGGATGCGCCTGGAGGGGCTCGGGCCCTACGCCCAGGCGCAGGACGTCGACTTTGACCGGCTCAACGCGGGCGGCCTGTTCCTGCTGGACGGGCCCACCGGCGCGGGCAAGTCCACGGTGCTGGCCGCGCTGTGCTTCGCCCTCTACGGGACCGTGCCGGGCGGACGGTCGGCCGAGTCGCTCGTGACCACGCTGCGCGAGCCCGGCGCGGTGATCCCCGAGGTGCAGGTCGAGTTCACCGTGCAGGGCCGGCGCTTCGAGGTGGTCCGCTCGCCCAAGCACGAGCGGCCCCGCCGGAGACGCAGCGCGGCGGGCGGCGCCACCGTCACCACGCAGGCCACGGTCTCCCTGCGGGAACGCGTGGCCGGGGAATGGACGGCGCCGCTCACCCGGGCGGACGAGGTCGGCCAGCAGGTCGCGGCCGTCCTGCACCTGGACGCCGAGCAGTTCATGCAGGTGGTCCTGCTGCCTCAGGGACAGTTCGCCCAGTTCCTCACCGCGAAGTCGGATGAGCGCCGCGTCCTGCTGCGGCGGCTCTTCGGCACGCAGCGCTTCGACGGCGTCGAGGAGCACCTGCGCGTCGAGACGGCCCGGCTGGACACCGCGGTGGCCGTGGACGCGGACGTGGCCCGGACCGCGCGGGCACAGCTGGCCGAGGCGCTCCACGAGGCGCTCGGCCCGGACTGGCATGCGCCGGAGCCGTCACCGGACACGGACGACCGGCTGCTCGCCCTCGCCGCCGAGCGCGCAGGTCGCGCCCACGAGGACGCGCGGGCCGACCTCGCCACGGCCCGCGCCGCGGAGCAGCGGGCCCGGGTGACGGCGCGTGAGCTGGAGACCCGCGGGCGGGACCTGGCCGCGGCCGAGGCGTGGGCGAGCCGTCGACGCGACCACGACGCCGAGGCCGAGACCGCCGCGGCGCGGCGCCGCGCCGTCGACGCCCATGAGCGCGCCGGGCGGGTGCTCGCGGCCGCCCAGCGGGCCACCGCGGCGGCGGACGCCGCCGGCACCGCGTCGGAGACGGTGACGGAGGCCCTGGCGCACGTCGAGGACGAGCCGACCGCGGCGGCGTGGCTCGCCGCCGCCCGGGCGGACGGGGCCGCCGACGCGCCCGCCTCCCGCCAGGCGCTGGGGGAGGCCGAGCGCGCCGCGGAGGCGGTGGCACGCGCCGTCCAGGACCGTGCCCGGATGGGCGAGCTGGAGCAGGAGGCGGCCGCCGCGGCGGAGCGTCGGGCCGAGATCGGCCGCGACCGCGCCGCCCTGGTCGAGTCCCGCCCCGAGCGTGAGGCGGCCGTCGCGGCACACCGCGCGGCCGTCGAACGCGGCACCGAGCGTCTCGGCGCCCGGGAGGCCGTGGACCGCGCCGTGTCCGAGGCCGCCGCTCGCCGCACGGCCGCCGAGGCCGCGGCCGCCCGCGCCGTCGAGGCAGAGACCGCGGCCCGGGCCCACCGGGAGGCACAGGAGCGGCGACGCGAGGCCGCCGAACGGCACGTCGGTCTGCTGCGTGCCCGGTACGAGCAGGCCGCCTCCGAACTGGCGGAGCGGCTCGTGCCCGGCGAGCCGTGCGCCGTGTGCGGCTCGCCCGAGCACCCGGCCCCGGCCGCCACCGCGGACACCACGGTGACCGAGGCGGACGTGCGGGACGCCGAGCAGGCCCGGACCGCGGCCGACCGGGCCGCGACCGACGCCGAGACCGCCCTGCGCGCCGCCGAGCAGACCCTCCGCACGGCGCGCGAGGCCGCCGCCGGGCTCGCACCCGAGGCCGCGCGAGAGGCGCTCGAGCGCGCCGAGGCCGAACGGGCCGCGCTGGACCAGGCGGCGAAGGACCTCGCCGCGGACCGCCGTCGGCTGACCGCCGCCGAGAAGACGCTCGCCGGGGCCGACGAGACCGCCGCCGCGCTCGCGGCCGAGGACGGTCGGCTCGCCGAGGCCGCCGCCCACCGTGCCGCCCGGCTGACCGAGCTGCGGGACGCCGTCGAGGCCGCCCGCGGTGACGCCGAGACCCTCGACGCCCGCCGCGACCAGGTCACCGCCGCACGCCGGGTCCTGGCCGCCCTCGCTGCGGCGCAGGACGAGGACGCGCGCGCCCGGGCGGTCGCCGACGAGACCGACCAGGCGCTCACCGCCGCGCTGGCCGAACAGCACTTCGACGACGTCGACGCGGCGCGCGCGGCCCGCCTCGAGGAGACGGAGGCCGCCGCGCGCACGGCCGCCGTGCAGGAGTGGCACGCCGAACGGGCCCGCCTCGCCGAGCTCGAGGCGAGCGAGCCCGTCCGCCGGGGCCGCGCCCTCGCCGAGGCGGGCGTCGAGCCGCCGACCGAGGAGCAGACCCGCGCCGCCGCCGAGGCGCTCGCCGCGGCCGAGGCCGCGAGCTCGTCCCGGGCGACGGCGGTCGGGCGACTCGATGCACTCGTCGCCACGGTGCGCCGCCAGTCGGCCGCCCTGACCGAGGTCCTGGAGCGGTCCGCCGGGCTCATCGCCGAGCACACGCGGGTGCGGGGGCTGCTCGACCTCGTCCGCGGCGGCGGGGAGAACCTGCTCAAGATGCCCCTGACGAGCTACGTCCTCGCCGGGCGGCTCGAGGAGGTCGCCGCCGCGGCCACCGAGCGTCTGCTCGCCATGACGGACCAGCGGTATTCGATCGAGTACTCCGACGCCGTGGGCGGGCGCGGGAACAAGGGCCTCGAACTCGTCATCCGGGACCACTACGTGGACGAGACCCGCCACCCGGCCACGCTCTCGGGCGGCGAGACCTTCATGGCCTCCCTCGCCCTCGCCCTGGGGCTCGCGGACACCGTGCAGGCCGAAGCCGGCGGCATCGAACTGGACACGCTCTTCGTGGACGAGGGCTTCGGCTCGCTCGACGCGGACACCCTCGACGACGTCCTGGACGTCGTGGACACCCTGCGGACCGGTGGCCGGACCGTGGGCCTCGTCTCCCACGTCGAACGGATGAGGCAGGAGATCGGCGTGCGCCTCGAGGTGCGCAAGGACCGGCGCGGCTCGAGCCTCGCGGTGCACGACGGCGCCTGAGCGACGGGGGTGCGCCCCGCCGCCCCGGCCCGCGCCACGCGTGAGGTCAGGCCCGGCGCCACCGCCGGCGGAGGCGCTGCCGGAGTCGGCCGAGGCGTCCGGCGTCGAGCTCGGACGGGGCCGCCCAACGGTCCTCCGCCCGGCGCTCCTGCTCCGCCCGGCGCTCCTGCTCGGCCGCACGCTCGGCCGCGACGCGCTGCGCCTCCTGCTCGGCCGCGACGCGACGCTCCTCCTGCAGGCGGCGCTCCCCGCGGACCTCGGTGAGCCGGTACAGCACGGGCACGAGCACGAGCGTGAGCAGGGTGGAGGACACCAGGCCGCCCACCACGGCCACCGCGAGGGGCTGGGAGATGAACCCCGCGTGCCCCGTGATGCCCAGGGCCATCGGGGTCATGGCCAGGATGGTGGCCAGGGCCGTCATCACCACCGGGCGCACGCGGTTGAGCGCGCCCACCTCGATCGCCTCGTCCAAGGTCATGCCGCGGTCGCGGCGGTACTGGTTGATCAGGTCGATCAGCACGATCGCGTTCGTCACCACGATGCCCACCAGCATGAGCAGCCCGATCATCGTGGACAGTCCCAGCGGCGTGCCGGTGGCCAGCAGCGCCAGGAACACGCCCGTGGCGGCGAAGGGGATCGACACGAGCAGCACGAGCGGCTGGCGCAGCGAGTTGAACGTCGCCACCATCACGACGTACACGGTCGCCACGGCGGCCAGCAGCGCCAGTCCGAGGTCCCGGAACGTCTGCGCCTGCTGCTCCGCCGCGCCGCCCACGGCCGCGGTGACGCCCTCGGGCAGGTCCAGCTCCGCCACGGCCTGCGTGACCCGGCGTGAGACGGCCCCGAGGTCCTCGTCGTCCGGGGTCACCGTGACGACGGCGGTCCGCTCGCCGTTCGAGGACGTCACCCGGGCAGGTACGGACATCCGCGAGACCTCGGCGAGGTCCCCCAGCGGCACGGGCCCCTCGGCCGTCTCCACGGGCACCTGGCGCAGGGCGTCGAGGGACTCGACCGGCTCCGGGTCACCCAGCTGCACCGCGAAGCTCTCGAACCCGAAGCGGACGTCGCCCACGGGCACGGCCTGCAGGGCGGCGGCGGCCTGGCCGGCCACCGCCTCCTCGGTCAGGCCGAGCCGGGCGGCGGCGACGGTGTCCACGTCCACCTGGAACGTCGGGCGCAGGTCCGAGGCCGGCGTCGTCACCTCGCGGGCACCCTCGACGGGCCGCAGCGCCTTGGCGACCTGATCGGCGGCCGCGGTGAGGGCCTGCGGGTCGGGGGCGGAGACGGCCACCTCGATGTCCTGGCCGCCGCTCGGCCCCTGCTGTGTGGAGACGGACACGTCGCCCACGCCGTCGAGACCCGTGAGCTCGGCGCGCACCCCGTCCTGGAGGGCCACCTGGTCCGCATCCGGGTCGGTCACCACCGTGAACCGCGCCCGGTCCGCCGAGGAGCCGCCGAAGGCCCCCATCGGACCGGCGGCAGTGCCGGCCGTCCACTGGACGGTTTCGACGCCGTCGGTGTCCAGCAGCACCTGCTCGATGCGCTCGGCGGCGGCGGCCGTCGTCTCCAGCGACGCCCCCGGCTCCTGCTCCGCCGTGACGACGAACGAATTCTGTCCCGAGTCGCCCAGGAGGTTCGTGGGGATCAGCGGGACCAGCGCGGCCGTGCCGGCCAGCAGCGCCAGGGCGGCGGCGAGGGTGACCACGGTGTGCCGCTGTGTCCAGCGCAGCACCGGGCGGTAGGCCCGGGTGAGCCATCCGCCGGCCGCCACGGGCCGGTCGCCGGGGACGGCGGGCGCGGCCGTGGTCTCGGCCCCGCGCCGCGGGGAGCGCAGGAACCACCAGCACAGCACCGGCACGATCGTCAGGGCGACGACGAGGGAGGCCAGCAGGGCGACCGTGGCGGTCACGGCGAAGGGCCGGAACAGCTCGCCGGCCAGGCCGCCCACGAAGGCGATGGGCAGGAACACGGCCACGGAGACCAGGGTGGAGGCGGTGATCGCGGTGGCGACCTCGCGCGTGCCGTCCAGGATCGCGGTGCGCCGGTCGGCGCCCAGGCCGAGGTGCCGGCGGATGTTCTCCACCACCACGATCGCGTCGTCCACGACCCGGCCGATCGAGATCGTCAGCGCCCCGAGCGTCAGCGTGTTGAGGGAGTAGCCGAAGGCCGCGACCCCGATGAGGGCGGCCAGCAGGGACAGCGGAATGGACACGGCGGTGACGAGGGTGGAGCGCACCGAGAGCAGGAACACGGCGATCACCAGCACGGCGAACGCCAGGCCCAGCAGGCCCTCCTGGAACAGCGTGTCGATGGACTGCTGGATGAACGGGGCCTGGTCGAACACCACGGTCAGGTCCGCGCCGCCGCCGACCAGGGACGCCAGCTCCGGCAGGGCGTCGCGCACGGCCTGCGAGACCGCCACGAGGTCGGCGTCCGGGGTCGCGGTCACGGAGACGGACAGCGTCGGCACCCCGTCGGTGCGGGTCAGGGACGTGGGGGCCGCGGCCACGAGGGTGACGTCGGCGACCTCGTCCAGGGTGCGCGGTTCGCCGTCACCGGAGGGAGCGACGACGATCCCGCGCAGGCCCTCGAGGTCCTCGACGGCGGCGCCCGCCTGGACGGGATAGGTGGTCGCGCCCTCGGTGACCTGGCCGACGGGGAAGAGGCCGGCGTTCTCCTCGAGTGCGTCGGTGATGTCGGAGGTGGTCAGCCCGGCGGCGGCGAGCGCGGCCGGGTCCGGGACCACGGAGACGTTCTCGTCCGTGCCGCCGAGGACGTCGGCGCCCCGGACGCCGTCGATCTTCTGCAGCCGCGGGGCCAGGACGTCCTCGGCGCGGCGGCGCAGGGTGTTGAGGTCCTCGTCCCCGGACAGGGCGAGGAAGACCACCGGGAAGTCGGAGACGGAGCCCGCGAAGGACGAGGTCTCCGCCTCCTCCGGCAGCTGCGGCCCCAGGTTGGCGACCACGCGGTCCACCTGGGACCGGGCCCGGTTCAGGTCTGTGCCGTAGGCGAACTCCAGCTGGACCGCGTTGAAGCCGGACTGCGACGTGGACCGCGAGGATTCGAGCCCCTCCACGGCCTGCAGGGCCGTCTCGAGGGGCTCGCCCACCTGCGCGTCCACGACCTCGGGGGACGCCCCCGGGTAGAGCGTCGACACGGAGATGACGGGCAGCTCGAGCGGGGGGATCAGCTCCCGCTTGAGCTGGCCGGCGGAGAGGACGCCGAACACCGCGATGAACACGGTGACGAGCGCCACGAGCGCCCGCCGGCCGAGCGAGAACCGTGCGAGCGCTCCCATCGCGGCGTCAGGCCAGCTTCAGTGCGGCGTCCGTGGCGGTGCGGACCTCGTCCAGCAGCGCCGGGTCGTCGTTGAGCGTGTGGCCCAGGGACGGGATGAGCTCCTTGAGCGTGCCGTCCCAGCCGGCCATCTTCGCGGGGAAGCAGCGCTCGAGCAGCTTCACCATGATGGGGGCCGCGGTGGAGGCGCCCGGCGAGGCGCCGAGCAGGCCGCCGAGCGAGCCGTCCGCGTGGGTGACGACCTCGGTGCCGAACTGCAGGACGCCGCCGAAGCGGCCCTTGCGCTTCATCACCTGCACGCGCTGGCCCGCGGTGATCAGCTCCCACTCGCCGCCGTCGGCCTCCGGGTAGAACTCGTGCAGCGCGTCGATCTTCTTGTCCCGGGACTTCAGCACCTCGGTCACGAGATACTTGGTCAGGTCCATGTTGTCCTTGGCCACGTCCAGCATCGTGCTGAGGTTGTGCGGGCGCACGGACAGCGGCAGGTCCAGGTAGGAGCCGGTCTTGAGGAAGTTCGTGGAGAACCCGGCGTAGGGGCCGAACAGCAGGGAGCGCTTGCCGTTGACGAAGCGGGTGTCCAGGTGGGGCACGGACATCGGCGGGGCGCCGACGGCGGCCTGGCCGTACACCTTGGCCATGTGCTGGTTGACCACGGACTCGTCCGTGCAGCGCAGGAACTGGCCGGAGACAGGGAAGCCGCCGAAGCCCTTGGCCTCGGGGATGCCGGACTTCTGCAGCAGGGGCAGGGCGCCGCCGCCGGCACCGACGAAGACGAAGCGGGCGCGGTCCACGAGCTCGGAGCCGGCGGCCTTGTTCTTGACCTTGACCTCCCAGCGGCCGTCCGTGCCGCGGGTGAGGCCCGTGACCTTGTGGCCGAAGCGCACCTCGGCGCCGGCGCCGGCCATGGCCGTGATGAGCTGGCGGGTGAGGGAGCCGAAGTCGACGTCGGTGCCGCCCGTGTTGCGGGACGCCGCCAGGCGCTGGCCCGACTCACGGCCCTCGATCAGCAGCGGGGCCCAGGCGCGGATCTGCTCCGGGTCCTCGCTGTGCTCCATGCCGGCGAACAGCGGCTGGGCGGACATGGCCTCGTAGCGGGTGCGGAGGTAGTCCGCGTGGTCGTCGCCCCACACGAAGGACATGTGCGGCAGCGGGTTGATGAAGGACTTGGGGTCCTTGAGCGTGCCGTCCGCCACCAGGGAGGACCAGAACTGGCGGGTGGTCCAGAACTGCTCGTTGATGCCCAGCGCCTTGGTGACGTCCACCCGGCCGTTCTTGTCCATGGGCGAGTAGTTCAGCTCGCACAGGGCGGCGTGGCCGGTGCCCGCGTTGTTCCACGGGTCGGAGGACTCCAGGCCGGCCTGGTCGAGGCTCTCGTACAGGGCGATGGACCAGGTGGGCTCGAGCTTCTGCAGCAGCACGCCCAGGGTGGCGCTCATGATGCCGCCGCCGATCAGGACGACGTCGTGGGTGGCGGTGGACGAGGTGGTGGGCACGGTCAACTCCTGAAGCAGAACGACGGCGGGTGGGCGCAGTGCGACCAGGCCGAGCAGAGGCGGTCGGGCCGGGCGCCGTGATCCCCCACTGTACTACCGGTGCGTTCAGCCTTCGGTCAGCCTGACGTGCGAGAAGGGCTCGTCCAGCTGCGGCGACGTCGGGTAGGAGGCCACGCGCGGGCCGGTGGCCAGGGCCGAGATCGGATAGACCAGCGGCAGCGCCGGCAGGTCGAGGGCCATGGCCCGGACGACGCGGCGGAACAGGGCGCGGCGCGCGTCGTCGTCGGTCTCGGCCGCGGCCGCGTCCACGTCCTCGACGACGCGCGGGTTGCGGTAGCCGGTCTCGGCGCGGCCCGAGCGCGCGAAGGGCTCGAGGAACGCGTGCGGGTCGCGGTAGTCGCCGGTGCGGCCCATCAGGTGCAGGGCTCGGGTGGGTCGGGAGACGACGGCGTGCAGGTAGTCCTGGTCCTCCGGCACGGGCACGGGCACGATGTGCATCCCCACCGCGCCGAGGTCGCGGGCGACCATCGCGTAGACCCGCTCCGGCTCGGGCAGGGAGGGGCGGGCCGTGCCGGCCGGGTAGAGGAACTCCAACGGCTCCCCGTCGTATCCCGCCAGGTGGAGGAACTCGCGGGCCCGGCCCGGGTTGACGTCGTAGCGCCGCGCCTCCTCGTCGCCGACGCCGAGGGACGGGGGGACGAGGTCGTGGGCCAGGCGGGTGCCCTCGAGGAAGACGTCGCTGCCGGCGATGCGCGGGCGGTCCACCGCGTACGCGATCGCCTGGCGCAGGTACTGCGCGCGCACGAGTGGATGGTCCAGGTTCATGCCCACGTAGAGCACGCCCAGGGGGTCCCGGGGCAGCACCTGGGTGCCGGCCTCGACGAGGGGGCGCAGCTGGCCGGGGGCGACGACGTCGATCACGTCCGCCGTGCCGCGCCGCAGCTCCCGCAGGCGCACGGAGGCCCGACCCCACGCCTGCACGGCCACCGGGTACGCCGCCGGATCGGAGCCGCGGTGGCGGGGGCTGGGGACCAGGATCGTCGCGCCCGAGGCACCCGGGTGGGCGCGCGTGAGCTCGGCGGTCTCCGCGGCGTCGGCCCAGCGGTAGGGGCCGGTGCCGGCGGGGGTGGTGACCTCGGAGCCGTCCACGTCGACCGTGCGGTCCCACGAGGCCGGCGAGGAGATCGCGAAGGCCGGCGAGGCCAGCGCGGCCGCGAGGTGACGGCGGGGGGAGTGCAGGCGCAGCCGCACCTCGAGCTCTCCGCGGGCCTCGACGCCGGCGAAGGCGGAGTCCGCGTCCCCGGCGTATCCGCCGAAGGCCGAGACGAACGTGGAGGGCGGGGCGACGGTCCCGTCCACGGGCGCAGGGGCGGCGGCCCACCGCTCGATGTTCGCGACCACGGCGGCGGCGTCGCACGGCTCGCCGTCGTCGAACACCACCCCGGAGACCAGGTGGAACGTGTGGAGGCGGCCGCCGTCGGACTCCTCGTGCCGTTCGGCGAGGCGGGGCGTGGGGGCGCCGGTGTCCGGGTCCACACCGAGCAGCGTCTCGAAGACCTGGCGGATCAGACGGAAGGACTCGACGTCCAGTGCGCGGGCCGGATCCCGCGTCAGCGCCCGCGCCGGGGCGCCGACCACGAGCAGCCGGCCCGGTCCCGAGGAGGTCGGGGCGGCGGTGGACGGCGCCGCGGGCGACGTCGTGCAGCCGGCCACGCCCAGGCCGAGCAGACCCAGGCCCCCGCCGAGGAAGGCGCGGCGAGTGGGCTGCATGGCGGCCTCCTCTGGCAGGTGACATCGGGATCGGGCGGGCCCGGGGAGTGCGGGCGGGGGGACTCGAACCCCCACGTCCAGGACACTGGAACCTAAATCCAGCGCGTCTACCAATTCCGCCACGCCCGCGCACACCCCGCGCACGGGGCGAGGCCCGATCCTACCGTGCGGTGCCCGGGCGCGGCGGGCGCGGATCAGGCCTCGTCGAGGCCGAGGGTGCGGCGCAGTCGCGCCACGTGGCCGGTCGCCTTCACGTTGTACTGCGCGTGGGTGACCTTCCCGTCCGGGCCGACGACGATCGTGGAGCGGATCAGACCCTCGAAGGTCCGCCCGTAGTTCTTCTTCTCGCCCCAGGCGCCGTAGGCCTCGGCCACCGCGTGGTCCTCGTCCGAGAGCAGGGGGAACGTCAGGCCCTCCTGCTCGGCGAACCGGATGATCTTGCCGATCGGGTCGGGGGAGATCCCCAGGACGACGTAGCCGGCCGCGGTGAGGGAGGCGAGGCTGTCCCGGAAGTCGCAGGCCTGCGTGGTGCAGCCGGGCGTGGACGCGGCCGGGTAGAAGTAGACGATCGTGTGCTTGCCCGCGCTGTCGCGCAGCGAGACGGGCCGGCCCTCCTGGTCCTGGAGGGTGAACGCGGGCGCCGTGTCGCCGGGCTGGAGGCGGTGCTGGGTCGTGTCGGTCATGGGCCCCAGCCTACGGTGGGCCCGGGCGGGGAGCGGGGACGACGAAGGCCCCGTCTCCGTGGATACGGGGCCTTCGCTTCGTGTGGTGCACCCCCCGGGACTCGAACCCGGAACCTGCTGATTAAGAGTCAGATGCTCTACCGGTTGAGCTAGAGGTGCAGGTGCCGCACCGCCTCTCGGATCTCTCCGGTGCGCCGTGCAACGAGGTGAAACCCTAGCAGGGGTTTCAGACGCCGTGCAAATCGGGGGGCGTGACGTCCGTCGTGTCCGGCTCCGGGGTCGCGTAGAGGCGGTCCAGCTCGTCCATGAAGGCGGTCATGAAGGCGTGGAAGTCGGTGGCGTCCTCGGCCTGGTCGAGCTCCGCGGTGCCGTCCTCCGTGAGGTCGCCCACCGGCACCCGCGTGTGCTCCGGGACGTCGAACCACGTCCGGAAGCCCGTGACGGTCTCCACCTGATAGCCGCTGCCCGTGTCCGCCACGGTGGCCACGTTGGCCAGGCCCACCTCGACGACGTCGGCGCGGTCCGCGGAGGCCTCGGTCACCGGGCCGTGCGGATCGTCCTCGGCCACGCCCGGCGCGCGGCGGTCGTGGTCGTCCGGGGTGGAGGTGGGGTCGAACGGGCACAGCAGCATCTCGAGCGGCTGGTGGCGGTAGCCGATCACGAGGGGGGAGGAGGAGCCCGAGGGCTGGCCGTAGACGACGTTGTAGTCGCCGTGGTTGAACACGCGCGCATCGAAGACGCGGCGCAGCCGTCTGTGCAGGGTGGGCGTGTCCATGGCCCCAACGTACGCGGACCCGTCCGCACGTGTCATGCCGCGGCACCCGTCACACGGGGACGTCGCGTCGGCCCGGTGGCGCCGTGCTCACTAGACTCCGCGGCATGGACTCCGCCGCGTCGACTCCCAGCACCCCGTCCACCGCCCCCGACATCAAGCCGCGCTCGCGCGACGTCACCGACGGGATGGAGCGCACCGCCGCCCGCGGCATGCTCCGCGCGGTCGGCATGGGGGACGAGGACTTCGGCAAGCCGCAGATCGGCATCGCCTCGTCCTGGAACGAGATCACCCCCTGCAACCTCTCCCTGGACCGCCTCGCCCAGGCCTCGAAGGACGGCGTCCACGCCGCCGGTGGATATCCGCTGGAGTTCGGCACGGTCTCCGTCTCGGACGGCATCTCCATGGGCCACGAGGGCATGCACTTCTCCCTCGTCTCCCGCGAGGTGATCGCCGACTCGGTGGAGACCGTGATGATGGCCGAGCGCCTGGACGGCTCCGTCCTGCTCGCCGGCTGCGACAAGTCGCTGCCGGGCATGCTCATGGCCGCCGCCCGCCTGGACCTGGCGTCCGTGTTCGTCTACGCAGGCTCGATCATGCCGGGCGTGGCCCGCCTGACCGACGGCACCGAGAGGCAGGTGACCATCATCGACGCCTTCGAGGCGGTCGGCGCCTGCGCCCGCGGTCTCATGTCCGAGGAGGACCTACTCCGCATCGAGAAGTCCATCGCCCCGGGCGAGGGCGCCTGCGGCGGCATGTACACCGCCAACACCATGGCCTCCATCGGCGAGGCCCTCGGCATGTCCCTGCCCGGTTCCGCCGCCGCCCCCTCCGCGGACCGCCGCCGTGACGCCTTCGCGCGCCGCTCCGGCGAGGCCGTGGTGAACATGCTCCGCCAGGGCATCACGGCCCGGGACATCATGACCAAGCCCGCGTTCGAGAACGCGATCGCCGTGACCATGGCGTTCGGCGGCTCCACCAACGCCGTGCTGCACCTGCTCGCCATCGCCCGGGAGGCGGGCGTGGACCTGCAGCTGTCCGACTTCAACCGCATCGCTGACCGCACCCCGCACATCGCCGACCTCAAGCCGTTCGGCCAGTACGTCATGACGGACGTGGACCGCATCGGCGGCGTCCCGGTGGTCATGAAGGCCCTGCTGGACGAGGGCCTGCTGCACGGGGACACCCTCACCGTCACGGGCAAGACGCTCGCCGAGAACCTGGCCGCGCTCGATCCGGACCCGGTGGACGGCAAGGTCATCCGGACCATGGACGACGCGATGCACCCCAACGGCGGCATCGCGATCCTCCACGGCTCGCTGGCCCCGGAGGGCGCCGTCGTGAAGTCCGCCGGCTTCGATGCGGACGTCTTCGAGGGCACCGCGCGTGTCTTCGACCGTGAGCGCGCCGCCATGGACGCCCTCGAGGACGGGACCATCGCCGCCGGCGACGTCGTGGTCATCCGCTATGAGGGGCCGAAGGGCGGTCCGGGCATGCGCGAGATGCTCGCGATCACCGGCGCCATCAAGGGTGCGGGCCTGGGCAAGGACGTCCTGTTGATCACCGACGGGCGCTTCTCCGGCGGCACCACCGGCCTGTGCATCGGCCACATCGCCCCCGAGGCCGCCGAGGGAGGGCCGATCGGCCTGGTGCAGGACGGCGACCGCATCCGCGTGGACATCGCCGGACGCACCATGGACCTGCTCGTGGACGAGGCCGAGCTCGCCGCCCGCCGCGAGTCCTGGGAGCCGGTGGAGCCGAAGTTCACCACGGGCGTGCTGGGCAAGTACGCCAAGCTGGTGCACTCCGCCGCCGAGGGTGCCTACCTGGGCTGAGGCCCGGTCGGCCTGCACGCCGAGACGAGCAGAGGATGAGCATGCACGCGATCGACGCCCGGGCCGGGGGACCCGCGCCTCGTCCCGGGCGGGAGGCGCGCTGATGGAGGTCGTCATCCTGCCCGACGCCGCCGCCCTGGGCCGGCACGGCGCGGACGCGGTGGCCGCCCACGTGGCGGCCCGTCCCGAGGCCGTCCTGGGGCTGGCCACCGGCTCCTCGCCGCTGCCCGTCTACGACGAGCTCGCCCGCCGGGTCCGGGACGGGGAGCTGTCCCTGCGCTCCTGCCGCGCGTTCCTGCTGGACGAGTACGTCGGCCTGCCCGCGGGACACCCCGAGTCCTACCGCACCGTGATCGAGCGGGAGTTCGTCGCGCGCACGGACATCGCCCCGGAGGCCGTGCACGGTCCGGACGGCGGGGCGGCGGACGTCCCGGGCGCCTGCGCCGCCTACGAGGAGGCGCTGCGTGAGGCCGGCGGCGTGGACGTGCAGCTGCTCGGCGTGGGCACGGACGGGCACATCGCGTTCAACGAGCCCGGCTCCTCCCTCGCCTCCCGCACGCGCATCAAGGTGCTCGCCGAGCAGACCCGGCGGGACAACGCCCGCTTCTTCGACGGCGACCTCGACCAGGTGCCGACCCACTGCCTCACCCAGGGCGTCGGCACGATCCTCGACGCCCGGCACCTGGTCCTGCTGGCCCGGGGCGAGGGAAAGGCCGAGGCGGTGCGGCAGCTCGTGGAGGGCCCCGTGAGCGCGCGCTGGCCGGTCACGGCCCTGCAGCTGCACCCGCATGTGACCGTCCTCGTGGACGAGGCCGCCGCCGGGCGACTCGAGCTCGCGGGGGAGTACCGCCACATGTGGGAGGCCAAGCCGTCCTGGCAGGGCCTCTGAGCGCCCCTCGTCCATCGACCCGCCCACCCCGGAAGGTGCATCCGTGCCCGCCTCGGTCCCTCACCGGCCGCGCGCCGAGCAGGCGTCGCCGGCCGCCGCGTCCCCGTCGGTGCTGTGCGCGGACCGCGTCCATGACGGTGAGCGCCTCGGCGGCCCCGGCTGGATCGCCCTGGCCGAGGGCCGGGTGGTGGCCGTCGGGGGCGGGGACCCGCCGCGCACCCACGGCCCCGTCCACGACCTCGGCGACGCCCTCCTCGCTCCCGGCTGCGTGGACGTGCACTGCCACGGCGGCGGCGGACACGCCGTCGAGTCCAGCGCGGCCGCGGCACGCGCGGCGGCCGCGGCCCACGCCCGTGCGGGCACGACCACGGTGGTGGCCTCCCTCGTCACGGACGAGGTCGACGCGCTCGCGGCGCAGCTGACGGCCCTGACGCCCCTGTGCGCGGAGGGGGTGCTGGCCGGCGTGCACCTCGAGGGTCCCTGGCTCTCGCCCCTGCACCGCGGCGCGCACCGGGCCGCGTCCCTGCGCGCCCCGGCCCCCGACGACGTCGCGCGCCTCGTCGAGGCCGGCGCGGGCAGCCTCGCGATGGTGACGCTGGCCCCCGAGCTGCCGGGCGCCCTCGACGCGGTGCGGACGCTGCGGGCGGCGGGCGTCCTCGTCGCGATCGGCCACACCGACGCGTCCTACGAGGTCACGCGCGCGGCGATCGAGGCGGGCGCGCGGATGGCCACCCACCTGCACAACGCGTGCCGGCCCGCCCACCACCGTGAGCCCGGGCCCGCCGTCGCCCTGCTGGAGGACCCGCGCGTGGGGATCGAGACCATCGTGGACGGCGTCCACCTGCATGCGGCCACGGTGCGGCGGGTCGCCCGGGAGGCCGGGGAGCGGTGGATCCTCGTCTCGGACGCGATGGCCGCCGCCGGCTGCGGCGACGGCGAGTTCCCCCTCGGGCCGCTGCGGGTCCGGGTCCACGACGGCGTCGCGCGGGTGGTCGGCGCAGACGGGGCCGCCGGGGCCATCGCCGGGTCCACGGCCACGGTCGCCGGCTCGGTGCGCTCCGCCGTCGCCGCCGGGGTCGACCTCGACGCCGCGCTGCGGGCGGCGACGGCCGCGCCCGCGGACGCCCTGGGGCTCCCCGACGTCGGCCGGCTCCGAGTCGGGAGCCGAGCGGACGCCGTCGTCCTCGGCCCGGAGCTCGAGGTGCGCGGGGTGCTCCGTCACGGAGCGTGGGTGGAGGCGGCCGCCCCCGCGGCGGCTGACTAGGGTGGGCTCAGGCCCGGGATCCGATCCCGACCGCCCGGTCGTCTCACGATGTGACGCTTTATCTCACATTGCGAGACAGGCGGGTGGTCGATGGCGGGCGGGGCGCACGGCTGTCGATACTGAGACCACCCCCGAAGGACCCGGCGGCCCGTGTCCCCACCTCAGACTCCGCCACGCCGGCCCGATCCGTCATCGACGCGGCCACGGTCCCCGACGCCCGACGGATCCGAACGACGACCGTCCGACGCCCCCGCGACGGACACGCAGCGACGAACGCAGTGAGGTGACCCCATGAGCACGACCCCCCGCGACGCCCGCGCGGCGGTCCCGCAGGTCCCGACGCCGGCCTCCCGCCCGACGGAGACCGCCCGGGTCCAGGAGCGCCGTCCGGCCCCCCGGCCCGAGATCGTCGAGCCGCGGGTGCCCGGCGAGGGCTCCCGCGTCGAGCCGACCCGGATGACCGGTTCCGAGGGCATCATCCGCTCCCTGGAGGAGCTGGGGGTCACGGACGTGTTCGGGCTGCCCGGCGGTGCCATCCTGCCGACCTACGACCCGCTCATGGACTCCGATCGGATCCGCCACATCCTGGTGCGCCACGAGCAGGGTGCCGGTCACGCGGCGCAGGGCTACCACCTGGCCACCGGCAAGGTCGGCGTGGCCATCGCCACCTCCGGTCCCGGCGCCACCAACCTGGTGACCGCCATCGCGGACGCCCACATGGACTCCCAGGCGGTCGTGTTCATCACCGGCCAGGTCTCCTCCGCCGCGATCGGCACGGACGCCTTCCAGGAGGCGGACATCGTGGGCATCACGATGCCCATCACCAAGCACTCCCGGCTCGTGACCCGGCCCGAGGACGTCCCCCAGGCCCTCGCCGAGGCGTTCCACATCGCCGCCACGGGCCGGCCCGGGCCCGTGCTCGTGGACGTCACCAAGGACGCCCAGCAGGGCGAGTTCGAGTTCGCGTGGCCGCCCCGGATCGACCTGCCCGGCTACCGCCCCGTCCTGCGCGGCCACCCCCGGCAGATCCGCGAGGCCGCTCGGCTGATCCGCGAGGCCCGGCGCCCCGTGCTGTACGTGGGCGGCGGCGTGGCCCGCGGCGAGGCCCATGAGGAGCTGCGCGCCCTCGCCGAGCTCACGGGCGCCCCGGTGGTCACCACCCTCACCGCCCGCGGCGTCTTCCCCGACTCGCACCCCCAGCACCTGGGCATGCCGGGCATGCACGGCGGCGTCCCCGCCGTGGCCGCGCTCCAGCAGGCCGACCTGCTGATCACGCTCGGCGCCCGCTTCGACGACCGCGTGACCGGTCACCTGCCCTCGTTCGCCCCCGGCGCCCGCGTGATCCACGCGGACATCGACCCGGCCGAGATCTCCAAGAACCGCACCGCGGACGTGCCGATCGTCGGCCACGTCAAGGAGATCATCCCGGACCTGGTGGCCGAGCTCGCGACGGACACCGAGGCGCTGCCCGACCTCGCCGACTGGTGGGCGGTGCTGCGGCGCCTGCAGGAGACCTACCCGATGGGCTGGACCGAGACCGAGGACGGCCTCCTCGCGCCCCAGGAGGTGATCTCGCGTCTGTCGGCCCTGTCCGGCCCCGAGGCCACCTACGTGGCCGGCGTCGGCCAGCACCAGATGTGGGCCAGCCAGTTCGTCGCCTACGAGCGCCCGCGCCAGTGGCTCAACTCGGCCGGCCTCGGGACGATGGGCTTCGCCGTCCCCGCCGCGATGGGGGCGCAGGTGGGCGAGCCCGACCGCGTGGTCTGGGCCATCGACGGCGACGGCTGCTTCCAGATGACCAACCAGGAGCTCGCCACGTGCGTGATCAACCGCATCCCCATCAAGATCGCGGTGATCAACAACTCCTCGCTGGGCATGGTGCGCCAGTGGCAGACCCTGTTCTACGACGGGCGCTACTCGAACACGGACCTGAACACGGGCCACGACACCGCCCGGGTGCCGGACTTCGTCAAGCTCGCCGACGCCTACGGCGCCGCGGGCCTGCGCTGCGACCGCCGGGAGGACCTGGACGACACCATCCGCCAGGCCCTCGCCATCGACGACCGCCCCGTGATCGTGGACTTCGTGGTCTCCCGTGACGCCATGGTCTGGCCGATGGTCCCCGCGGGGGTCAGCAACGACGCGATCCAGGTGGCCCGGGACATGACGCCCGACTGGGACCAGGAAGACTGAGGAGGGCAACCGATGGAACGCCACACCCTGTCCGTGCTCGTCGAGGACGTGCCCGGCACCCTGACCCGCGTGGCCGGCCTCTTCGCCCGGCGCGCGTTCAACATCCACTCGCTGGCCGTGGGCGTCACGGAGGTCGAGGGCCTGTCCCGGATCACCGTGGTCGTCGACGCCGACACGGACCTGCTCGAGCAGGTCACCAAGCAGCTGAACAAGCTGATCAACGTGATCAAGGTCGTCGAGCTCACGCCCGACTCCTCCGTTCAGCGCGACCACCTGCTCGTGAAGGTGCGCGCCGATGCGGCCACCCGCGGCCAGGTCGTCCAGGCGGCCGACCTGTTCCGCGCCCACGTCGTCGACGTGGCCCCGGAGTCCCTGACCCTCGAGGCCACCGGCACCCGTGACAAGCTCGAGGCCTTCCTCGAGATGATGGAGCCCTACGGTGTGCGCGAGCTCGTCCGCTCGGGCACCCTCGCCCTCGCCCGGGGGCCGCGGTCCATGACCGACCGCGCCCTGGCCCGCTGACCGTCCCGATCCACCCATCCCGTGAGGAGAACAGCATGACCGTGAAGAAGTTCTACGACGACGACGCCGACCTGTCGATCATCCAGGGCCGCACCGTGGCCGTCATCGGCTACGGCTCCCAGGGCCACGCCCACGCCCTGTCGCTGCGCGACTCCGGCGTGGACGTGCGCATCGGCCTCGCCGAGGGCTCCAAGTCCCGCGCCAAGGCCGAGGCCGAGGGCCTGCGCGTCGTCGACGTCGCCACCGCCGCCGCCGAGGCCGACCTGATCATGATCCTCACCCCGGACCAGGTCCAGGCCGACGTGTACGACCAGCACATCGCCGGCAACCTGCAGGAGGGCGACGCCCTGTTCTTCGCGCACGGCTTCAACGTGCGCTTCGGCTACATCCAGGCCCCCGAGGGCGTCGACGTCGCCCTGGTCGCCCCCAAGGGCCCGGGCCACGTGGTGCGCCGCGAGTTCGAGGCCGGCCGCGGCGTGCCCGCGCTGATCGCCGTCGAGAAGGACGCCTCCGGCCAGGCCCACGCCCTCGCCCTGTCCTACGCCAAGGCCGTGGGCGGCACCCGCGCCGGCGTCATCGAGACGACCTTCACCGAGGAGACCGAGACCGACCTGTTCGGCGAGCAGGCCGTGCTCTGCGGCGGCGCCTCCCAGCTCGTGCAGTACGGCTTCGAGACCCTCACCGAGGCCGGCTACCAGCCCGAGATCGCCTACTTCGAGGTGCTGCACGAGCTGAAGCTCATCGTCGACCTCATGGTCGAGGGCGGCATCGCCAAGCAGCGCTGGTCCATCTCCGACACCGCGGAGTACGGCGACTACGTCTCCGGCCCCCGCGTCATCACCCCCGACGTAAAGGAGAACATGAAGGCGGTCCTCGCCGACATCCAGTCCGGCGCCTTCGCGAAGCGCTTCATGGACGACCAGAAGGCCGGTGCGCCCGAGTTCAAGGAGCTGCGCGCCCGGGGCGAGGCCCACCCGATCGAGAAGACCGGCCGCGAGCTGCGCCAGATGTTCTCCTGGCTCAAGGACGCGGACGACGACTACACCGAGGGCACGGCGGCCCGCTGAGCCGCCCGAGCCCCCGACGCCGGCCCCGGGCATCGCGCCCCGGGGCCGGCGTCGCATTCCGGCCACGGCCCGGTCACGCGTCTAGGCTCGAACCGGAGCGCGGGCCGGCCCGCCTTCCACCCCACCGCACCACACCTCCAGGAGCACCCGTGAGCGCAGCCCAGCCCGTCGTCCTGATCGCCGAGGAACTCTCGCCCGCCACCGTCGAGGCCCTCGGCCCCGACTTCGAGATCCGCCGCACGGACGGCGCCGACCGCGCCCGCCTCCTCGAGGACCTGCGCGACGTCGACGCGGTGCTGATCCGCTCGGCCACCCAGATGGACGCCGAGGCGATCGCCGCCGCGCCGCAGCTGAAGGTCATCGCGCGCGCCGGCGTCGGGCTGGACAACGTGGACGTGCCCGCCGCCACCGAGGCCGGCGTCATGGTCGTCAACGCGCCGACGTCGAACATCATCTCCGCCGCCGAGCTCACCTGCGGCCACATCCTGGCCGCCGCCCGCAACATCGCGGCCGCCCACGGCTCGCTCAAGGCGGGGGAGTGGAAGCGTTCGAAGTACACGGGCGTCGAGCTGTACGGCAAGCGGCTGGGCGTGATCGGCCTGGGCCGCATCGGCGCGCTCGTGGCCGAGCGCATGAAGGCGTTCGGCATGGAGATCCTCGCCTACGACCCCTACGTGACCACCGCCCGCGCGCAGCAGCTCGGCGCGAGCCTCGTGGAGCTGGACGAGCTGCTCGAGCGCGCCGACGTGGTCACGATCCACATGCCCAAGACTCCCGAGACGGTCGGCATGATCGGCGATGAGCAGTTCGCCCGCATGAAGGACACCGCGATCATCGTGAACGTGGCCCGCGGCGGCCTCGTGGACGAGGACGCCCTCGCCCGCGCGCTCGAGGCCGGGACCATCGGGGGCGCCGGCATCGACGTCTTCAGCTCCGAGCCGGCCACGGACCTGGCGTTCTTCGCCCACGACTCCGCCGTCGTCACCCCCCACCTGGGCGCCTCGACCGCCGAGGCCCAGGAGAAGGCGGGCGTCGCCGTCGCCGGCTCCGTGCGCCTGGCCCTCTCCGGCGAGCTCGTGCCGGACGCCGTGAACGTGGCCGGCGGCGCGATCCACGAGGACGTGCGCCCCGGCCTGCCGCTGGCCGAGAAGCTGGGCCGCGTGCTCACCGCGCTGGTGGGCGAGCAGTCCATCACGGCCGTCGAGGTGGAGATCGCCGGTGAGATCGCCGAGCACGACGTCTCCGCGATGCGCCTGGCCGCCCTGAAGGGCGTGTTCACGGACATCGTCTCGGACCAGGTCTCCTACGTGAACGCCCCCGTGCTGGCCGAGCAGCGCGGCGTCGAGTGCCGCCTCACCACCACCGCGGTGTCCGAGTCCTACCGCAACACCGTCACGGTGCGCGCCGCGACCGCGCAGGGCTCCCAGACGGCCGTCACCGGCACGCTCACCGGCCCGCGCCAGGTGCAGAAGCTCGTCGGTGTGGACCGGCACGAGCTCGAGGTGCCGCTGGCCGACCACCTGCTCGTGTTCGCCTACCAGGACCGCCCGGGCGTGATCGGCGTCCTGGGCCAGGCCCTCGGGGTGCAGGGCGTGAACATCGCCGGCATGGACGTCTCGCGCGACGACGAGGGCGCCGCCCTGGCCGTGCTGACCCTGGACGGGGCCCTCTCCGGGGACACCGCGGCCACGCTGGCCGCGGCCATCGGCGCGGCCCGTGCGGCCGAGGTGGACCTCTCCGTCTGACCCGTCCACGCCCGGCGGGCACCGCGGGGCCGTGCGCGCGTCGCCCTGTGTTCAGATGGTGTCCATGTCGCGTCCACCCGAGCCCCGCCCCGCACCCGCCCGGTGGACGCCGAGACCCCCGTGCGCGTACGGTTCGCCCCCTCGCCCACCGGCACCCCCCACGTGGGGTTGATCCGCACGGTCCTGTTCAACTGGGGCTGGGCGCGGCACACCGGCGGCACCCTCGTGTTCCGCATCGAGGACACGGACGCCAAGCGCGACTCGGAGGAGTCCTACCAGCAGCTGCTCGAGGCGATGCGCTGGCTCGGGATCGACTGGGACGAGGGCGTCGAGGTCGGCGGCCCGCACGAGCCGTACCGTCAGTCCCAGCGCGGACAGATCTACGCGGACGTGATCGAGAAGCTCAAGGCCGGCGGACACATCTACCCGTCCTACTCGAGCCCCGAGGAGACCGAGGCCCGCCACCGGGCCGCCGGCCGCGACCCCAAGCTCGGCTACGACGGCCACGACCGCGACCTCACGGACGAGCAGATCGCCGCCTTCGAGGCCGAGGGCCGCGCGCCGGTCTGGCGGCTGCGCATGCCGGACGAGGACATCACCTTCACCGATCTGGTGCGCGGGGAGATCACCTTCAAGGCCGGCTCCGTGCCGGACTTCGTGGTGGTCCGGGCGGACGGCTCACCGCTGTACACCCTCGTGAACCCGGTGGACGACGCGCTCATGGGCATCACCCACGTGCTGCGCGGCGAGGACCTGCTCTCGTCCACTCCGCGCCAGATCGCGCTCTACCGCGCCCTGTACGCGATCGGCGTCGCCCGGTACATGCCGGTGTTCGGCCACCTGCCCTACGTGATGGGCGAGGGCAACAAGAAGCTGTCCAAGCGCGATCCGCAGGCCAACCTGTTCCTGCACCGGGACAACGGCTTCATCCCGGAGGGCCTGCTGAACTACCTCGGCCTGCTGGGCTGGTCCCTCTCCGCGGACGAGGACATCTTCACCCCGCAGCAGTTCGTGGAGCACTTCGACGTGCACAAGGTGCTGGCCAACCCCGCCCGCTTCGACGAGAAGAAGGCGATCGCGATCAACGGCACGCACGTGCGCATGCTCGACGTGGCCGACTTCCGTGACCGTCTCGTGCCCTACCTGCACGCGGCCGGCCTCGTGGGCGAGCACCTGACGGAGCGGGAGATGGAGGTCCTCACCGCCGCGGCCCCGCTCGTGCAGGAGCGCGTGCAGCTGCTCGGCGAGGCCGTCGAGATGCTCGCCTTCCTCTTCACGGCGGACCGGGACGTCCGGACGGCCGAGGGCGCCCTCAAGGGGATGCCGGCGGACCTGGGCGCCGCCGTCGCCGCGGCCCGGGAGGCGCTGGCCGCCCTGCCCGAGGAGGAGTTCACCACCGAGCGCATCGAGGCGGCGCTGCGGGCCGCCCTCATCGACGGCCTGGGCCTCAAGCCGCGCCAGGCGTTCGGCCCCGTGCGCGTCGCGGTGACCGGCCGCAAGGTGTCCCCGCCGCTCTTCGAGTCGCTCGAGATCCTGGGCCGGGACTCCGCGCTCGCCCGCCTGGACCGCTTCGCCGCGGAGCAGGGCCTGGACCAGGACCAGCCCACCGACGCATGAGCCGGGGCGCCAGCACGACGCCGGCCGACGGGTCCGCGGGCGCGCCCGCGCCGCCGGCCTGGGACGCCGTCCTCTTCGACCTGGACGACACGCTGCTGGATCTGCGCTCCGCCCAGCACGCCGCGTTCGACGCGACGGTGCGCCGGCAGTGGGCCGGGGCCGCCGACGTCGATCCGGCGGTGCTGGCCGAGGCCACCGAGGCCTTCGCGTCCGACGCCGGCGGCCACTTCGGGCGCTACGTGGCCGGGGAGCTGACGTTCGAGGAGCAGCGGCTGGCCCGCGTGGCCGACGCCCTGCGCGCGCTCGGCGTGCCCGAGGACGCGGCGACCCCGCTCGACGGCCTGTGGACCACCGACTACGAAGAGGTCGTGCGCGGGCACTGGGCGCTGTTCCCCGCGACCGCCGACGTCCTCGCCGAGGTGCGGGGAACAGGCCGTGGCGTGGGGATCGTCACGAACAACGTGGAGGCCTACCAGCGCGGCAAGGCCGACGCCCTCGGTCTGGAGTGGGTCGAGGTGCTGATCGGCTCGGACACGGCCGGGGCCCCGAAGCCGGACCCGGCCCCCTTCCTGGCCGGCTGCTCCCGCCTGGGCACGGACCCGGGACGCACCCTCATGGTGGGGGACAGTCTGCGTCACGACGTCGAGGGGGCCCGGTCGGCGGGGCTCGTCCCGGTGTGGATGAGCCCCGACGCCCCCGCCCACGGCGGGGCGGAGGAGCCGCTCTGGGACGAGGAGCACGCGTGCTGGCGGATGCGGGCGATCGGCGGGTTGCAGACCTGGCTGGCGGCCTGACCCGCCGATTTTGCACGTGCCGCCCGGAGGGTGTAGAGTTCTTTCTCGTTGCCGGAGAGATCCGGGAACACCGAGCTCATGAATATGATGCACATCGGTCAGGCATGCTTGACCGACAGTGGGGTATGGTGTAATTGGCAACACAACGGTTTCTGGTACCGTCATTCTAGGTTCGAGTCCTGGTACCCCAGCGAGTCTTCGGACTCAGTGAACGCGCACGGGCGGAGACGCTCGGACGTGGCGCACGGCCCCATCGTATAGCGGCCTAGTACGCCGCCCTCTCACGGCGGTAACGCGGGTTCAAATCCCGCTGGGGTCACGCAGTCGCCGCCCGGTCCTCGGACCGGAACGGCACGGGCGGATGAACGCATCCGTCGCCTGAACAGGAGACGCAGGCGCAGCAGAAGGTCTCCACGGCATCGCTTCCGCACACGCGGACAGCGCGCTCGGCCCCATCGTATAGCGGCCTAGTACGCCGCCCTCTCACGGCGGTAACGCGGGTTCAAATCCCGCTGGGGTCACCCGAGTGACAGGAAGCCCGGTCCCTGCGGACCGGGCTTCCGTCGTCTCCGTCCGCCGGGCCGGCGGGATGGGCGGCCGGCGCGCGCCCGTGAGACGATGGCCCACGTGCCACACACGGATCAGAACGCCCCAGACCTCGGCGTCGACACGGCCGTCCGCCGCGTGCGCGAGCACCTCGCCGCGCTCGAGTTGCCCTTCGAGACCGTCACCGCAGGGCAGGACCGCGCCGAGCGAGAGCGCACCCTGCACCAGATCGATGACTACGTGCTGCCCCGCCTCGACTCGCTCGACGCGCCGCTGCTGGCCGTCGTCGGCGGCTCCACCGGTGCGGGCAAGTCCACGCTGGTGAACGCGCTCGTCGGCCACGAGGTCTCCCGCTCCTCCGCCCTGCGGCCCACCACGCGGCAGCCTCTGCTGCTGCACAACCCCGCCGACACCCACTGGTTCACGGGCCCGCGGGTGCTGCCCGACCTCGCCCGCGTCAGCGTGCACCGCGACGCGGCCGCCGGCCCCGTCGAACCCGACCAGTCCGCGATGGACACGGTCGCGCTCGTGGCCGAGCCCGCACTGCCCTCGGGCATCGCCCTCGTGGACGCCCCGGACATCGACTCCGTGGCGGACCAGAACCGCGCGCTGGCCCGGCAGCTCCTCGAAGCCGCCGACCTGTGGATCTTCACGACGACGGCGCACCGCTACGCCGACGCCGTGCCCTGGCAGCTGCTGGACGAGGCCGCCGACCGCGACATCACCGTGGCCGTCGTGCTCGGCCGCGTGCCCGAGGGCGCGGCGGAGGACATCACCCCGGACCTGCGGCGCATGCTCACCGAGCGCGGCCTCGCCGACGCCCGGATCCACGTGATCCCCGAGACCCGCTTCGACGAGCGCGGCCTGCTCCCGCAGGAGCACGTCGCGGGCCTGCGCGCCTGGCTCGAGACCCTCGCCGCCGACGCCCAGGCGCGCGGCGCCGTCGCCCGCCGGACCGTGGACGGCGTGCTGGGCCAGCTGGCCGCCCGCGTCGCCGACCTGGCCCGCGCCGAGGAGGAGCAGCGGCATGCCGCGGACCTGCTCGCCCGGATCGTGGGGGACTCCACGGACCAGGCCGTCGGCCGGGTCCGCGAGGCCACCTCGGACGGCACGCTGCTGCGCGGCGAGGTGCTCTCCCGCTGGCAGGACTTCGTCGGCACGGGGGAGTTCTTCCGCGGCGTCGAGACCACGATCGGCCGGCTGCGGGACCGCCTCGGCGCCCTCGTGCGCGGGCGCCCGGCACCGCCCGAGGAGGTCGAGACCGCCCTGGAGACCGGCCTGCACGCCGTGATGGTCGAGGCGGCCGCCGCAGCCGCCGAGCAGATCGAGCGGCGCTGGGCGTCCGAGCCGGCGGGCCGGGCCCTCGTGGCCGGGCGCGACCTGGGTGCCCTGACGCCGGACGCGTCGGCGCGGGCGGCCGACGTCGTGCGGGACTGGCAGTCGGACGTGCTGGCGCTGATCCAGGAGGAGGGCGCGGGCAAGCGCACGCGCGCCCGCCTGGCGGCCACCGGCGTGAACGGCGCGGCCGTGGCCCTCATGATCATCTCGTTCGCCTCCACCGGCGGACTCGCGGGCATCGAGGTCGGCATCGCCGGCGGCGCCGCCGTCGTCGGGCAGAAGCTGCTCGAGTCGATCTTCGGCGAGGACGCCGTGCGCCGCATGGCCCGGCGGGCCGATGAGCTGCTCGAGCTCCGCGTGCGGGCCTTCCTCGAGACCGTGCTCGCGGACCGCTTCCTGCCGCTGCTCCACCTCGAGCGCGAGCCGCAGGCCACCGAGGAGCTGCGCGCCCTCGTGCCGGTGCTGCGCCGCGGGGTGGCCGCCGGCGTCGACGGCCCGACCGAACCCGAGCACGCCCCGTCCGCCGCCGAGGCGGGGGAGGAGTCCCGATGAGCCGCCGCGACACCCCCGCCCTGGCCCCCCGCCTGGACGCCCTCGGCGAGGCCGCCGAGCTGGCCGCGGGCCGCCTGCCCGAGGACGTCGTGGCCGGGGCCGACGCCGTCGTGCGCGCGGCCGGGGAGCGCCAGGCACTCTCCGCGGAGCACACCGTGGTCGGATTCTTCGGGGCGACGGGCTCCGGCAAGTCCTCCCTGTTCAACGCGCTCACCGGCCGCGACCTGGCCCGCGTGGCCGCCACCCGGCCCACCACGTCCGAGCCGCTCGCCGCGGTCTGGGGCGTGGGCCGGGGGCAGGGGCTGGACCCGGACGCGGAGCACGGCGACGGCACCGGCGAGGGCGGCGGCGCGGCCGCCCTGCTCGACTGGCTCGGCGTTCGCCGCCGCCACCTGCTGGACGAGGCGCCCGTGCTCGACGACGGCCGCCCCGGCTTCCTCGGCCTCGGCCGCCGTGACGGCGCCGACGCCACCGGCCTGATCCTGCTGGACCTGCCGGACATCGACTCGGTCGAGCGGGGCAACCGCGAGATCACCTCCCGGCTGGCCGGCCACGTGGACGTGCTGGTGTGGGTCGTGGACCCGGAGAAGTACGCGGACGCCGTGCTGCACCGCGAGTTCCTGGCGACCATGGGCTCGCACGCGGCCGTGACCCTCGTGCTGCTCAACCAGGTGGACCGGCTCTCGGTGCGGGACCGGGACGTCGTGCTGGCCTCGCTGCGCCGGATGCTCTCGGGCCACGGCCTCGGTGACGTCCGCGTGCTGCCCGTGTCCGCGCGCACGGGGGAGGGCCTCGAGGAGGTCGGCCGGCAGGTCGCGGCGATCGTCGCCCAGCGCGGCGCGGCCGCCGAGCGCCTGGGCGCGGACGTCGCGGCCCGCGCCGCGGACCTCGCCGCCGCCTCGGGCGAGGGCGAGCCGGCCGGCGTCGGGCCCGGGGACGAGCAGCGGCTCGGGCGCGAGCTGGCCGTGGCCGGCGGCGTGCCGGCCGTCGTCCGGGCGGTCGAGGGCTCGTACCGGCTGCGCTCGGCCAAGCGCACCAGCTGGCCCGTGCTGCGCTGGATGCACTCCTTCCGCGCGGACCCCCTGCGGCGCCTGCACCTGATGCCCGCGAGCACCGCCCCCCGCCGCGACCGGGATGAGGTCGCCCGCGACCCCGCGCTGCACCGCACCTCCCTGCCCGAGCGCTCGGGCACCCAGCGGGCCGTCGTCGACGGCGCGGTCCGCACGCTGGCCGCCGCGGCCGGCACGGGAGCCTCCGAGCCGTGGGCCGCCGCCATCCGCCGCGCGGGCCGGGAGCACGCCGAGGACCTCCCCGGCGCCGTGGACCAGGCGATCGCCGCCACCGACCTCGGGGCCGGCCGGGGCAGCTGGTGGCACCCCGTGCTCGACGTGCTGCAGTGGCTCGCCCTCCTCACCGCCGTCGTCGGCGCCGGCTGGCTGGGCGTCCTCGCCCTGGCCGGGTACCTGCAG
>NZ_JABFNH010000022.1:111603-138224 GCF_017168435.1 Micrococcus sp. KRD070 | reverse complement strand
GCCCCGCACCCGCCCCGACCGCGCGCGCCGCAGCAGCCCGCCCCGCCACGCCTCCGGGCGTGCAGGGCCGCTGGGCCCGGCGCGCGGCGGGCGGGCTGATCGGCGTCAGTGTCCTGCTCGCCGCCTGGTCGTTCGCCCTCCCCTTCGTGTTCGGGCTGGGCCCGCGGCAGGTGCCGTGGTGGCGCGAAGTCTTCGACGTGAACCACGAGGCCAACCTCACCGCGTGGTGGAGCTCGGGCCTGCTCCTGCTGGGGGCCGCGGGCTTCACCACGGTGGGTCTCGTGCGCCGCGCCCTGGGGGCGGACCGGCGGCCGAGCCTGCTCGCGTGGCTGACCCCCGCGGCCCTGCTGGCGGCCCCATGAGCCTGGACGAATCGACGCAGCTCCACGAGCAGGCCGGCCAGCTGTGGGAGGTCCTGCCGTTCGCGGGGGAGAACCCGCTGCCCGCGTTCCAGTGGCTCATCCTCGGCGCGCCGGCCGCGATCGTCGTCCTCGGGCTGCTCGCGCTGTGCACCGTCGCCCTGCCCCGCCGGGCCCGAGCGCTGACGGTGGCGGGCGGCGCGGTGTTCTTCTTCGGCGCGATCGTCCTCGAGGCGGTGCCGCTCGTCTTCGGGATCGGGCGCAGCACCCTGGCCTACCACGTGGCGACCCACGCGGAGGAGCTGACCGAGATGATCGGGGCGTCCGTGCTCGTGGTGGCCCCGTGGGCCCACCTCCACCTGCGGCCTGCGCCGGGCCATCTGCAGGTGACCGCCGACGGCGTCCCGGACGCCGGCGCGGACGACGTCGTCCTCGGCGCGGGCCCCGGCCCCGCGGCTAGACTCGACGACTGTGACTGACGCCCGCGCCCCGTACTACCTGACCACGGCCATCTCCTACCCGAACGGCGAGCCGCACATCGGCCACGCCTACGAGTACATCGCCTCGGACGCGATGGCCCGCTTCCAGCGGCTCGACGGGCGGGACGTGCGCTTCCTGACCGGCACGGACGAGCACGGCCAGAAGATGGAGCAGACGGCGCAGCAGCAGGGCGTGAGCGCCCTCGAGCTGGCCACGCGCAACGCCGCCGTCTTCAAGGAGATGGACGACGACGTCCTGGACATCTCCTACGACCGCTTCATCCGCACCACGGACACGGACCACGCCGAGGCCGTCCGCGAGATCTGGCGGCGGATGGAGGCCAACGGGGACATCTACCTCGGCTCCTACGCCGGCTGGTACTCCGTGCGGGACGAACGCTACTTCGGCGAGGACGAGACCGAGGTGGGTCAGGACGGGGTGCGCCGCGCCGTCGAGACCGGCACCGAGGTGACGTGGACGGAGGAGGAGTCCTATTTCTTCCGCCTGTCCAAGTACCAGCAGCCGCTGCTGGACCACTACCGCGAGCACCCGGACTTCGCCGCCCCCCGGTACCGCTTCAACGAGGTCATCCGCTTCGTGGAGGCCGGGCTCGAGGACCTGTCCATCTCCCGGACCTCCTTCCAGTGGGGCATCGACCTGCCGGCGCCCGCGGACCCCGACGCCGCCGACGCCGACCGGCGCGCCGACCACGTCACCTACGTCTGGGTCGACGCGTTGACGAACTACCTCACCGGCGCGGGCTGGCCGGCGGAGGACCCGGAGGCGTTCGCGCGCTACTGGCCGGCGGACCTGCACGTGATCGGCAAGGACATCTCCCGGTTCCACTGCATCTTCTGGCCCGCGTTCCTCATGTCGGCCGGCCTTGAGCTGCCGCGCCGCGTCATGATCCATGGCTTCCTGAACAACAACGGGGCCAAGATGTCCAAGTCCCTGGGCAACGTGGTGCACCCGCGGGAATGGGTGGCCCGGTACGGCCTGGACGCCATTCGCTTCTTCCTGCTGCGCGAGTTCCCGTTCGGCGCGGACGGCTCCTACAGCCACGAGGCCGTGGTGAGCCGCAAGAACGCGGACCTGGCCAACAACCTCGGCAACCTCGCCCAGCGCTCGCTGTCCATGGTGGCCAAGAACTGCGGCGCCGCCGTGCCCGAGCCGGGCGAGTTCACCGAGGCGGACCGCGCCGTCCTGGCCCAGGTCGACGCCCTGCTGGAGCGCTCCCGGTCCGCGTACGCGGTGCAGGACTTCCACGACGCGCTCGAGGAGACCTGGCGCGTGCTCGGTGAGATCAACGCCTACTTCGCGGACCAGGCCCCGTGGGTGCTGCGCAAGACGGACGAGCCGCGCATGCGCACGGTGCTGTACGTGACGTTGCAGGCCGTGCGCCGGGTGGCCCTGCTCGCGCAGCCGGTGATGCCCGGCTCGGCCTCGCGGCTGCTGGACCTGCTCGGCGTCCCCGCCGAGGGCGACGCCGGCCGCACCGGCGCGTCCGGCACCGGCCCGCGGTCCTTCGCCGCGTTCCACGAGGACCTGGTCCCCGGCACCCCGCTGCCCGCCCCGCAGCCGGTCTTCCCGCGGCACGAGGAGCCCGCCGAGGACTGAGTCCGTCCGGAGGGTGAGACCGGGTGTCACACGATGTGGTCCTCACGCGTGCCGCGCGTAGCCTGAGGGCCATGACCGAGACCACACGCAGCTCCGCAGACCCCTTGGACATCGCCGTCATCGGCGGCGACGGCATCGGCCCCGAGGTCACCGACCAGGCCGCCGCCGTCCTGCAGGCGGCGCTGCGTGCCGAGGGGCGTCCGGAGGCCCGGCTCACCCCGTATCCGCTGGGTGCGGAGCACTGGCTCGAGACCGGCGAGGCGCTCACGGACGAGGTCCTCGAGTCCCTTCGCCGCCACGACGCGATCCTGTTCGGGGCCGTCGGCGCCGCGCCCGGGGACGAGCGCATCCCGTCCGGGCTGATCGAGCGCGGCATGCTGCTCAAGCTGCGCTTCGCGCTGGACCACGGCGTGAACCTGCGCCCGGCCACCCTGCTGCCCGGCGCCGTCAGCCCCCTGGCCGCGCCCGGCGAGATCGACTTCACCGTGGTGCGCGAGGGCACGGAGGGGCCGTACGTGGGCAACGGCGGTGCGATCCGCGTGGACACCCCGCACGAGATCGCCACGGAGGTCTCCGTGAACACGGCGTTCGGCGTGCGCCGCGTCGTCGAGGACGCCTTCCGTCGCGCCGACGCGGGCGAGCGCAAGCGCCTCACGCTCGTGCACAAGCACAACGTCCTGGTCCACGCCGGCCACCTGTGGCGCCGCACCGTGGAATCCGTGGCGGCCGACTTCCCCGCGGTCACCTGGGACTACATGCACGTCGACGCCGCCATGATCTTCCTGGCGACGGACCCGGCCCGCTTCGACGTCATCGTGACGGACAACCTGTTCGGGGACATCATCACGGACCTGGCCGCCGCCGTGACCGGCGGCATCGGGCTCGCGGCCTCCGGCAACATCAACGTCGAGGGCACGGCGCCGTCGATGTTCGAGCCGGTCCACGGCTCCGCTCCGGACATCGCGGGCCAGGGGATCGCCGACCCCGTGGCCGCCATCCTCTCCGCCGCCCTGCTGCTCGAGCACGTGGGCGAGACCGGCGCCGCGGCGCGCGTGCGCACCGCGGTGTGGGCGCACCTGAAGGACCGCGTGGAGGGCGCGCGGGGCACCACCGCCGAGGTGGGCGCCGACGTCGTCGCGCGGGTCTGACGCGCGGGCCCGGCGCGTCGACGCCGGGTCTAGGATGGGGCGACGGCCTGTGGCGTGTGCCACGCCCGGCGCCGTGGCACCCGCGCGTCGTGCCCGGCACCGGAGCCGTCCCCATCTGCCACCGTCACGAGGAGTGATCCCACCGTGTCCGAGACCGTGTTCACGCGGCAACCGCATCTGTCCCCGATGTCCGATCAGCAGCGCGTCGAGATCCTCCAGGACCCCGGTTTCGGCAACGTCTTCACGGACCACATGGTCTCGATCGACTGGACCTGGGACGAGGACGGCGGCGCGTGGCATGACGCCCGCGTGGAGCCCTACGGACCGCTGTCCCTGGACCCCGCGGCCGCGGTGCTGCACTACGGCCAGGAGATCTTCGAGGGGCTGAAGGCCTACCGGCACGAGGACGGGTCGGTGTGGACGTTCCGTCCCGAGGCCAACGCGGCCCGCCTGAACCGCTCCGCCCGCCGCCTGGCCCTGCCGGAGCTGCCCGAGGAGCTGTTCCTCGGCTCGCTGCGGGCCCAGCTCGAGGCGGACCGGGCCTGGGTGCCCACCGGCCCGGGCCAGTCCCTCTACCTGCGCCCCTTCATGTTCGCCTCCGAGGCGTTCCTCGGCGTCCGCCCGGCCCGGCAGGTGCGGTACATGGTGATCGCCTCCCCGGCCGGCAACTACTTCGGCGGCGAGCTCAAGCCGGTGACCATCTGGGTCTCGCGCGACTACGCCCGCGCCGGCAAGGGCGGCATGGGCGCGGCCAAGACCGGCGGCAACTACGCCGCCTCGCTGCTGCCCCAGCTGCAGGCCGCGGCCCAGGGCGCCGACCAGGTCGTGTTCCTCGACCAGTACAACGACGACGCGATCGAGGAGCTCGGCGGCATGAACGTGTTCTTCGTGCACGCCGACGGCCGACTCGTCACCCCGGCGCTCACCGGCACGATCCTCGAGGGCGTCACCCGCTCCTCGATCCTCCAGCTCGGCCGGGACATGGGCCTGACCGTCGAGGAGCGTCGCGTCACCCTCGCCGAGTGGGCCGAGGGCGTCCGCTCGGGCGAGATCACCGAGGTCTTCGCGTGCGGCACGGCCGCCGTCGTGACCCCGATCGGCCGTCTGCTCGACGGCGACGACGTGATCGAGTCCGCCGGCGGGGCCGACGTGGCCCTGAAGATCCGCACCGAGCTCGAGGGCATCCAGACCGGGCGCGTCGAGGACCGCCACGGCTGGCTGCACCGCCTCGTCTGACCCCACCCCACGAACGGAGACCCCCGTGAGCTCGCACCGCTCCTCCGCGGCCGCCGAGGGCGCCCCACTCCCGGCCACGACGCCGGAAGACCTCCCGCCCACCGAGGCCGCCGGCCGGCCCCGCTGGACGCCCGCGAAGATCGCCGTCTGGGTGGCCGTCGCCCTGCTCGGCGGCGTCGCCTGGACCATGCTCGCCCTGCACCGCGGCGAGACGATCAACGCGATCTGGTTCGTGTTCGCCGCCGTGGCGACGTTCGCGATCGGCTACCGCTTCTACTCGAAGTACGTCGAGCGCATGATCGTCCACCCGGACGACACCCGCGCCACCCCGGCCGAGTACCGGGCCGACGGCCGGGACTACGTGGCCACCGACCGCCGCGTGCTCTACGGCCACCACTTCGCGGCCATCGCCGGCGCCGGTCCGCTCGTGGGCCCCGTGCTCGCCGCGCAGATGGGCTACCTGCCCGGCACCATCTGGATCATCGTCGGCGTGATCCTGGCCGGCGCGGTCCAGGACTACCTCGTCCTGTTCTTCTCGATGCGCCGCGGCGGCCGCTCGCTCGGCCAGATGGCCCGGGACGAGCTGGGCCGCGTCGGGGGCACCGCCGCGATCGTCGCGACCCTGCTGATCATGGTGATCATCACGGCCATCCTGGCCCTCGTGGTGGTCAACGCCCTGGGCGAGTCCCCGTGGGGCGTGTTCTCCGTGGCCATGACCATCCCGATCGCGCTCTTCATGGGCGTGTACCTGCGCTGGATCCGCCCGGGCCGCATCACCGAGATCTCCGTGATCGGGTTCGTCCTGCTCCTGGCGGCCATCATCGGCGGCGGCTGGGTGGCCGGGACCGAGTGGGGCGCGGCCCTGTTCACCCTGGACCGCACCACCATCGCCTGGGCCGTGATCATCTACGGGTTCGTCGCGGCCGTGCTGCCCGTGTGGCTGCTGCTCGCTCCGCGCGACTACCTGTCCACCTTCATGAAGATCGGCGTGATCGCCGGTCTCGCGCTGGCCATCGTCGTCGTGCAGCCGCGCATCGGCACCCCCGCGTTCTCCGAGTTCGCCTCGGGCCAGACCGGCCCGGTGTGGCCCGGTTCGCTGTTCCCGTTCCTGTTCGTCACCATCGCGTGCGGTGCGCTCTCCGGCTTCCACGCGCTGATCGCCTCGGGCACGACGCCCAAGATGGTGGAGAAGGAGCGGCAGACCCGCTTCATCGGCTACGGCGGCATGCTCATGGAGGCCTTCGTGGCCATCATGGCGCTCGTGGCCGCCGTCTCGCTCGACCGCGGCATCTACTTCGCCATGAACTCCCCGGCCGCCCTCACCGGCGGCACCCCGGAGACCGCCGTCGACTTCGTCATGGGCCTCGGCCTGGCCGGCGTGAACCTCACCCCCGGGGACCTGACCCACCTGGCCGACCTCGTGGGCGAGGAGACCGTGGTCTCCCGCACCGGCGGCGCCCCCACCCTCGCGGTCGGCCTGGCGCACATCATGGGCCAGCTCGTGGGCGGCGACGCGCTCATGGGCTTCTGGTACCACTTCGCGATCATGTTCGAGGCGCTGTTCATCCTCACCGCCGTCGACGCCGGCACCCGCGTGGCCCGGTTCATGCTCCAGGACTCCCTGGGCAACGTGGTCCCGCGCTTCAAGGACACCTCGTGGCGCGTGGGCGCGTGGGTCTGCACGGCTATCATGGTGGCCGCGTGGGGCGCCGTGCTGATCATGGGCGTCACCGATCCGCTGGGCGGCATCAACACGCTGTTCCCGCTGTTCGGCATCGCCAACCAGCTGCTCGCGGCGATCGCGCTCGCCGTCGTCCTGACGATCGTCGCGCGCCGCCGGGACTTCCGGGGCCTGTGGATCGTGGCGCTGCCGCTGGCGTTCATCACCGTGGTCACCACCGTGGCGTCGTTCCAGAAGATCTTCTCCTCCATCCCGGCGGTGGGCTACTGGGCGCAGCATCGCGCGTTCCAGGACGCGCTGGCGGCGGGGAAGACGAGCTTCGGCGCCGCGAAGTCCGTGCCGGCCATGGAGGCCGTGGTCCGCAACACCTTCATCCAGGGCACGCTCTCCGTCGTCTTCCTGGTGTTGGCGCTGATCGTCATCACGACGTCGGTGCTCGCCACGGTGCGCGCGTTCCGGTCCACGGAGGTCGTCGACCACCAGGACCCGTACGTGCCCTCGCGGCGCTTCGCCCCGGCCGGCCTGTTCGCCACGGCCGAGGAGAAGGAGCTGCAGCGGCAGTGGGACGCCCTGCCGGCGGACCGGCAGCCGGTGCGGGGTCACTGACGTGGCCGATCCGCGCGCGACGCCGGCCGGGCCCTCCACCGCGGAGGGCCCGGCCGGCCCGTCACGGCCCGGGGTGTGGGCCCGGGCGCGCTGGTGGGTCCGCCAGCTCTCCGGTGAGGGGAAGTACGACGCCTACGTGGCCCATCACCGGGCCCACCACCCGGGGCGGGCACCGATGACCGAGCGGGAATTCTGGCGGGCCGAGTACGCGCGCCAGGAGGCCAATCCGGGCAGCCGCTGCTGCTGAGCGGTCTCGACCCGCTCCGCCCGGCACCCCGCGCCGCACCCCGCTGAGCCAGACGAATCCGCCCGCGAGCCAGACGAATCGGTCTCCTCAGGCCGTCCGCCGCGGCCGAATCGTCTGGCTCGCGACGTCAGCGGGGTCGGCATCGGGTGGGGTGTCCGGCGACGGCGCCCGCCGCTCACCCACTAGGCTGGCGGCCATGCGCATCGCCCGTTTCGTGGACCAGGCCGAACCGACCTACGGCATCGTGGAGGGCCCGGCCGACGCCGACCCCGCCGAGCTGAGCATCACCGCCCTGCAGGGCGACCCGTTCTTCCACGGGATCCAGCCCACCGGCACCACGCACCGCCTCGAGGACGTGCGCCTCGTGGCCCCGATCATCCCGCGCTCGAAGATCGTGGGCGTCGGCCGCAACTGGGCCGACCACGCGAAGGAGCTCGGCAACGAGGTCCCCGCCTCGCCGCAGTTCTTCCTCAAGCCGAACACCGCCGTCGTGGGTCCGAACGAGCCCGTGACCCTGCCGAGCTGGTCGGACGAGGTCTCCTACGAGGCCGAGCTCGCCGTCGTCATCGGCACCATCTGCAAGGACGTGCCGGTGAGCCGCGTGGACGACGTCGTGTTCGGCTACACCGTGGGCAACGACCTCACCGCCCGCGACGCCCAGCGCACCGACCTGCAGTGGGCCCGCGCCAAGGGCTTCGACGGCGCCTGCCCGCTGGGCCCGTGGATCGAGACCGAGCTGGACGTGGAGCCGACCGGCGGCCTGCGCATCACGTCCCGCCTCGACGGTGAGACCCGCCAGGACGGCACGACCGCGGACATGGTCTTCGGCGTCCGCGAGCTCGTGGCCGCGGCCTCGGAGATGTTCACCCTCCTGCCCGGCGACGTGATCCTGACCGGCACCCCGGGCGGGGTCGGGACGGTCCAGGAGGGCCAGCGCGTCGAGGCCGAGGTCGAGGGCATCGGCATCCTCGCCACCGTCTTCCGCCGCTGACGCAGGCGCCCGACGACGGCGTCCGGGCCCCCGCGTAGACTCGGGGCATCATGACTGACGCCACCGCTCCCGTGTCCGAGAACGCCCCCGCCCCCTTCGTCGACGTCCCCCAGGTGGACGCCGAGCCCCCACGGTCGAGGGCTTCCCCCTCCCGACGCTGCTGCTCGTCGGCGGCCTCGCGCTCGGTGTGCTGCTGGCCCTGCTGGCGATCCCCCTGACCCGGTGGACCGCCGCGGCGCGGGGACGTCGCGCACGCCGCCGCCTCGAGGAGGCGACCACCGACGTCGGCCGGCGGCTCGTCGTCGACCCGGTGCGCGCCGAGGTGGAGCGCTTCCACGCCTTCCGCGACGCCCTCGCCCGGGCCTCCGGCGTCCCGGTCCGGCGGGGCCGCCGGTGACGGTGCGCGACCCCGCGGCTGCGGCGGGGGCGACCGTCGGCGACCTCACGGAGGCCGAGCTGCTGGAGGTCGTCCTGACCGGGCTCGCTCCCGCCGTCCGGGACGGCCACTGGCCCGCCGGCACCGTCGCCCCGGGCGACGACGCCGCCCTCGTGCCGGCGCCCTGCGGTGGGACGCTCATCTCCACGGACGCGATGGGGGAGGGCACGGACTTCCTGCCCCGCTGGCCCGCCGGCCCCCGCACCCGCGGCCACGACGCCGGCTGGAAGGCCGTCGCCCAGAACCTCTCGGACGTCAACGCGATGGGCGGGACCGCCTCCGCGCTCGTCACCGCCCTCACCCTGCCGCCGACGACGCCGGTCGCCTGGGTGCGGTCGTTCGCCGCGGGCATCGTGGGCGCGGTGCGTCACCTCGGCGCGCCGGACTGCCGGGTGGCCGGGGGCGACCTGGGCACCGGCGGACGGGTCCACGCCGCGGTGACGGTGCTCGGGGACCCGCACCCCGGCGGCGTGCTGTGCCGCACGCCGGCCGCGGCGGACCGGGACCGCGTGCTCGCCGAGGGCGCCGACCTCGTCCATGCCCAGGCGGTGCCGGGAGGTCCCCGGGCCGCCGCGCCTCCGGGGCCGGGGTGGGCCGCCGCCGGGCTCACCCTGCTGCTCACCGACCGCGCGGAGCTGGAGCGACGGGCGGACGCCCTCCCCGCCGCCGACCGGCCGTCACCGCGGGAGCTCGCCCGCGCCGTCCGCGCCCAGCTGCGACCCCGCCCGCCGCTGGCCCTCGGGCCCGCCGCGGTGACGGCCGGCCTGCTCACCCTCATGGACGTCTCCGACGGCCTGGGCAAGGACGCGCACCGCATGGCGGCCGCCACCGGCGGGGCCGGCCCCGCGCCGGCACCGTGGCTGGACGAGGCCTGGCTGGCGGAGGCCGCCGCACCCCTGCGCCGCGTGGCCGCCCTGGCCGGGGCCAGCCCGGAGGCGCTCGTGACCGGCGGGGGCGAGGACTACGGCCTCCTGGGGCTGGCGTGGCCCGAGACCGAGCTGCCCCGGGGGTTCACGCGGATCGGCCGGCTCGTGCCGGCCGGGGCCCGGCCGCCGGCCGGGCACCGGCCCCTGTCCGGGTCCGGCTGGGACCCGTTCGCCGGCTGAACGCCCGGGCCGGGGTCCGCGGGCGGGTCAGGCCGCGCGGAGGAGTCGCTCCGGGTCGAAGCGGTGGCCGAGGCCGATGACGTCCCACCCGTGCTCGCGCCACGCGGCGACGTCCAGGACGTTGCGCCCGTCGATCAGCAGGCGGGAGGCCACGCGTGCGCCCACGGCGTCCGGATCCATCTCGCGGAACTGGCGCCACTCGGTCAGCAGCAGGGTCAGCTCGGCGCCGTCCACGGCCGCCTCGAGCGAGTCCACGTAGTCGAGCCGCGGGAAGCGGGCGGCCGCGTTGGCGTTGCCCTCCGGGTCGTACACCCGGACGTCGGCGCCGGCCGTGTAGAGACGGTTGGCGACGTCGAGGGCGGGGGAGTCCCGGACGTCGTCGGAGTCCGGCTTGAACGTGACGCCCAGCACGGCGATCCGCGTGCCGTTGAGCACCTGCACGCTCGCCGGGGTGGGGGCGGGCCCGGAGGCCTCGGCCCGGCGGATGCGGCCGTCGCGAGCCGCGGAGAGCACCTGCACCGCCAGGTCCACCACGCGGTCGCGGCGGCGCAGGTTGATGTCATCCACCTCCGCCAGGAACCGCATGGTCCGGTCCAGGCCCAGCTCGGAGACGCGGGCCTGGAGCGCGCGGATGTCCTTGGGCAGGCAGCCGCCCCCGAAGCCCACGCCCGCGTTGAGGAACCGGCGTCCGATCCGCGCGTCGTGGCCGATCGCGTCCGCGAGGGTGCCGATGTCCCCGCCCACGTTCTCGGTGATCTCCGAGAACGCGTTGATGAACGAGATCTTCGTGGCCAGGAAGGCGTTGGCGGCCACCTTCACCAGCTCGGCCGTCTCGAGGTCCGTGCTGATCCACGGGGTGTCGGCGGCGAGCTGCCGCGCGTAGACGCGGCGCAGGATGCCCTCGGCGCGGGGCCCGTGCGTGCCGATGACGAGGCGGTCCGGGGTGAGCGTGTCCCTCACGGCGAAGCCCTCCCGGAGGAACTCGGGGTTCCATGCGAGCTCGACCTCGCCCGGCAGTCCGGCCTCGGCGCGCACGGTGCGCACGAGCTCGGCCAGGCGGCGCGCGGTGCCCACGGGCACGGTCGACTTGCCGACGATCAGCGCGTCGCGGTCGATCGCCGCAGCGAGGGAGGCGACGGCGGCGTCCACATAGCTCAGGTCCGCCGCGGTCTCGCCCACCTTCTGCGGGGTGCCGACGCCGATGAAGTGGACGTCCGCCCAGCGGGCCGCCTCCGCGACGTCCGTGGTGAAGCGCAGCCGCCCGGAGGCGACGTGGGTGCGCAGCAGCTCGGGCAGGCCGGGTT
This sequence comes from Micrococcus sp. KRD070, assembly GCF_017168435.1. NCBI lineage: Bacteria > Bacillati > Actinomycetota > Actinomycetes > Micrococcales > Micrococcaceae > Micrococcus > Micrococcus sp. KRD070. The sequence goes on along the minus strand of NZ_JABFNH010000022.1, from coordinate 127,013 downwards.
CGTGGAAGGGCACCTCGCCGCGGGCCAGGCGCTCGATCTTGGCCGGGTCCACGTCCACGCCGAGGACCTCGAAGCCCAGCTCGGCCATGCACGCGGCGTGCGTGGCGCCCAGATAGCCCGTGCCGATCACGGACAGCCGCGGCGCGGCCTCCTGCTCGGCGGGGGCGGCGGGCGCGGTCGTCTCGGTCACGGCGGACTCCTCGGTGGTGCGGGGGCGGCGGTCGGGGACCTGGCTGACGCTAGGCCCCGCGGGTGAACGCGGGAAGAACGGGGTGTCTCGGCGGCGCGTCCCGTCGGTGGCGCGGGCGGGCCTCAGGCCTCGCCGGCGCGGATGAGCTCGGTGAGCCGCGTCGCGGCGGAGACGACGGCGTCCGCGTGCAGCCGGCCCGGCTGTCGGGAGAGCCGCTCGAGGGGGCCGGAGATCGAGACCGCCGCGATGACGCGGCCGCTGGGACCGCGCACCGGCGCCGACACCGAGGCGACCCCGGGCTCGCGCTCGGCCAGGGACTGGGCCCAGCCGCGCCGCCGCACCGCCGCGAGGACGGTGGGTGTGAACACGGCGCCGGCCAGCCCCTCGACGAGCCGCTCGTGGTCCTCCCAGGCCAGGAGCACCTGCGCGGCGGAGCCGGCCTTCATGGACATGCGAGCGCCCACGGGGATGGTGTCGCGCAGGCCCCAGGGCCGCTCCGCGCTGGCCACGCACACGCGGGAGTCCGCCTGCCGACGGAACACCTGGGCGCTCTCGCCCGTGGCGTCGCGCAGCCACAGCAGCACCGGGCCGGAGGCCGTGGTGAGCCGGTCCTCGCCGGCGGCGGAGGCGAGCTCGGCGAGGCGGGTGCCCAGCACGTAGCGGCCCTGCAGGTCCTTGCCCACCATGCGGTGGTGCGTGAGGGCGGCCGCGAGCCGGTGCAGCGTGGGCCGCGCGATCCCGGTGGCGATGACGAGCTGGGCGAGCGTGGCCGGGCCGGACTCGAGCGCGTCAAGGATCGCCACCGACTTGTCCACCACGCCGACACCGCTGGGATGCCGGTGGAGCGAGGGGCCGATGAGGTCGTCCTCGGTGGGCGGGCGCACGGGCTCGGTGGTCATGGGGTGATCGTAGTCGTCTCACTGCGCGGACGGCCGGGGATGTCGGCGCGCGACGTGCGCGACCGGGCCGGCCTCCGCCGCGTCCGGCATGTGAGACGACATCTCACGATGTGGAATATCGCGCCGCGTGGTCGAGAACAGCCCCGCCGCGCCCCACAGTGGTCCGTGAGCACCGGCGCCCCGCGCCGGGCGACGACTGACAGGTGCGTGAGCAGGAAGGTGCGGCACATGACGACGGCGACGACGCGGCCCAGGACGCTGGCCGAGAAGGTCTGGGACGAGCACGTGGTGGTGCGCGGCGAGGGCGAGGGCGCCTCCCGCACCCCCGACCTGCTCTACATCGACCTGCACCTCGTGCACGAGGTGACGAGCCCGCAGGCCTTCGAGGGGCTGCGTCTGGCCGGGCGTCCGGTGCGTCGGCCCGACCTGACCATCGCCACGGAGGACCACAACACCCCGACGCTGGACATCGACCAGCCGATCGCGGATCCCACCTCGCGCACCCAGATCGAGACCCTGCGGGCCAACTGCGCCGAGTTCGGCGTCCGCCTGCACCCGTTGGGCGACGCCGAGCAGGGCATCGTTCACGTCGTCGGCCCCCAGCTGGGCCTGACCCAGCCCGGCCTCACCGTGGTCTGCGGCGACTCCCACACCTCCACCCACGGTGCGTTCGGCGCCCTGGCGTTCGGCATCGGCACCTCCGAGGTCGAGCACGTCCTGGCGACCCAGACCCTGCCGCTGAAGCCCTTCAAGACCATGGCGGTCACCGTGGACGGCACGCTGCGCCCGGGTGTGACGGCCAAGGACATCATCCTCGCGGTCATCGCGAAGATCGGCACGGGCGGGGGCCAGGGCTTCGTGCTCGAGTACCGCGGTGAGGCCATCCGGAACCTCTCCATGGAGGGCCGGATGACCATCTGCAACATGTCCATCGAGGCCGGCGCCCGCGCCGGCATGGTCGCCCCGGACGAGACCACCTTCGCCTACCTGAAGGGACGGCCCCATGCCCCCGAGGGCGCCGACTGGGACGCCGCCGTCGAGCACTGGCGCACCCTCGCCACGGATGAGGGCGCGGAGTTCGACGCCGAGGTGGTCATCGACGCGGACACGCTGGAGCCGTTCGTCACGTGGGGCACCAACCCGGGTCAGGGCGTGAGCCTGAACGACACCGTCCCCGCGCCCGAGGACTTCACCGACCCGGTGGCCCAGGAGGCGGCCCGCAAGGCGCTGTCCTACATGGACCTGGCCCCCGGCACGCCGATGAAGCAGGTCGAGGTCGACACCGTCTTCATGGGCTCGTGCACCAACTCCCGCATCGAGGACCTGCGGGCGTTCGCCGAGGTCGTCCGGGGCCGGCGCAAGGCCGAGGGGCTGCGCGTCATGGTCGTGCCGGGCTCGGCGCGCGTGCGTCTGCAGGCCATGGACGAGGGCCTGGACAGGGTGTTCGAGGACTTCGGGGCCGAGTGGCGGTTCGCCGGCTGCTCCATGTGCCTGGGCATGAACCCGGACCAGCTCGCCCCGGGGGAGCGCTGCGCGTCCACCTCCAACCGCAACTTCGAGGGCCGGCAGGGCAAGGGCGGGCGCACCCACCTGGTGTCCCCGGTGGTCGCCGCGGCCACCGCCGTGCTGGGCCGCCTCGCCAGCCCGTCCGACCTGCCCGCCCTCACCCTCCAGGAGGCCTGAGCCATGGAGAAGTTCACCACCCACACCGGCGTCGGCGTGCCGCTGCGCGCCTCGAACGTGGACACGGACCAGATCATCCCGGCCGTGTACCTCAAGCGGATCTCCCGCACGGGCTTCGAGGACGCCCTGTTCGCCGGCTGGCGCCAGGACCCCGACTTCATCCTGAACACCGAGCCGTTCAGCGGGGGCACCGTGCTCGTGGCGGGCTCCGACTTCGGCACCGGCTCCTCGCGCGAACATGCCGTGTGGGCGCTCAAGGACTACGGCTTCCGCGCCGTGATCTCCCCGCGCTTCGCGGACATCTTCCGCGGCAACTCCGCCAAGCAGGGGCTCGTCGCGGCTCAGGTGGAGCAGGAGGACGTCGAGCGCATCTGGAAGGAGCTGGAGAACCGTCCCGGGACCACGGTCACCGTGGACCTCGTCACACGCACCGTCGAGTGCGGGGATGTGACCGCCCCCTTCCAGATCGACGACGACACCCGTCGCCGGCTGCTCGAGGGCCTGGACGACATCGCCGTCACCCTGGGGCACCAGGCCGAGATCGATGCCTATGAGGCGGACCGCCCCGCGTACAAGCCCACCACCCTGCCGGCCCGCACGGCCGGCTGACCGGCCGGCGCCGGGAGCGCACCATTGCCGCGCGTGCCCGGCGACGCCCTATGCTGGGAGTCGATTCCGGGACCGCCCGCCGCACGCGGCGGGCGGTCCCGTTCAGAGACCTCCCCGCTCCGGCGGAGTGGCCGAGACCGTGGCCCTGCGGCCGCGCTGAGGAAGGACGCGCATGGCGAAGCTCTTGACCATCCATGGCGGCAAGCCGCTGACCGGTGAGGTGACCGTGCGCGGCGCCAAGAACCTGGTGCCCAAGGCCATGGTGGCCGCCCTGCTCGGCAACTCGCCGTCCGTGCTCCGGAACATCCCCGAGATCAAGGACGTGGACGTCGTCAGCTCCCTCCTCGAGATCCACGGCGTGTCCGTGGAGTGGGACAAGGAGACCGGGCGGATCACGATGGACCCGGCCGGGGTGAAGTCGGCCCTGACCGCCGAGATCGACGCCCACGCCGGCGACTCGCGCATCCCGATCCTCTTCTGCGGCCCGCTCATGCACGCGATCGGGGAGGCCTTCATCCCCGACCTCGGCGGCTGCAAGATCGGCGACCGCCCGATCGACTACCACCTGGCCGTGCTGCGCAACTTCGGCGCCGTCGTGGACAAGCGCCCGGGCGGCATCTCCATCTCCGCCCCCAAGGGTCTGCACGGCGCCAAGCTCGAGCTGCCGTACCCCTCCGTCGGAGCCACCGAGCAGGTGCTGCTGACCGCCGTGAAGGCCGAGGGCATCACCGAGCTCAAGGGCGCCGCCGTCGAGCCGGAGATCCACGACCTCATCGCCGTCCTGCAGAAGATGGGCGCGATCATCACCGTGCAGACGGACCGCACCATCCGCATCGAGGGCGTGAGCGAGATGCGCGGCTACAACCACATCGCGCTGCCCGACCGCAACGAGTCCGCCTCGTGGGCCTCCGCCGCCCTGGCCACCCGCGGGGACATCTACGTCCGCGGCGCCGAGCAGCGCGACCTGACGGCGTTCCTGAACACCTACCGCAAGATCGGCGGCGAGTTCGACGTCGTCGACGACGGCATCCGGTTCTGGCACGCCGGCGGCGATCTCAACCCGCTCGTGCTCGAGACGGACGTGCACCCCGGCTTCATGACCGACTGGCAGCAGCCCCTCGTGGTGGCGCTGACCCAGGCCAAGGGGGTCTCCATCGTGCACGAGACCGTGTACGAGAACCGCTTCGGCTTCACCGACGCCCTCGTGCGGATGGGCGCCTCCATCCAGCTGCACCGCGAGTGCCTCGGCTCCGTGCCGTGCCGCTTCGGTCAGCGCAACTTCCTGCACTCGGCCGTGATCTCCGGCCCGAAGCCGCTGCACGGCGTCGAGTTCGACATCCCGGACCTGCGCGGCGGCTTCTCCCACCTGATCGCCGCCCTCACCGCCGAGGGCACCTCCACGGCGACGGGCCTGGAGATCATCAACCGCGGCTACGAGCACTTCATGGCGAAGCTCGAGGGCCTCGGCGCCGACGTCGAGCTGACCGAACGCGACCGGTGAGCGGCGTGGACGCGCAGAGCCCTGCCGCCGCGGGGGGTCGTCCGACGCGTGCCGCGCGGGCCCCCTACGTGATCCCGGGGGTGATCGTGCGACCGGCGATGCGGGCCCTCGTCCGCCAGGTGTGGGAGGGGACCGAGCACCTGCCCGAGACCGGCGCGATCCTCGCCGTCAACCACATCTCGGAGGTGGACCCGCTCTCCGTGGCCCACATGGTGTACAACCAGGGCCTGCTGCCGACCTTCCTCGCCAAGGCCGAGCTCTGGAAGGTGCCCGTGCTCAAGCAGGTCCTCGAGGCCACCCGCATGATCCCGGTCGAGCGCACCCGCGACGGCGGCCGCTCGCTCGCCGCCGCCCGCGAGGCCGTCGCCACGGGCCGGGCGATCATCGTCTACCCGGAGGGCACCGTCACCCGCGATCCCGACGGCTGGCCCATGGCCGGGCGCAACGGGGCCGTGCGCCTCGCCCTGCAGACCGGCGCCCCGCTCATCCCCGTCGGTCAGTGGGGCATCCAGGAGCTGCTGCCGTACGGCGGCCGCTCCCTCCGCGTCCTCCCGCGCAAGACCGCCCGGATCCGGGTCGGCGCGCCCGTCGACCTCGCGGACCTGCGGGACCGCCCCGTGACGGCGGCGACCCTGCGCGAGGGCACCGGCCGCATGATGGCCGCGATCACCGACCTGGTCGCCGAGCTGCGCGGAGAACCGGCCCCGGAGGGCCGCTGGGACCCCACGACCGGAGCGCGGGTGACCGGGGCATGAGCGATCCACGCACCGTCGCCGTCCTCGGGGCCGGCAGCTGGGGGTCGGCCTTCGCCCGCGTCCTGGGCCTGAGCACCAGCCCCGAGTCCGCCCGCGCGTCCGAGATCGTGATGTGGTCCCGGCGGGCCGAGGTCGCCGAGGCCATCACCGAGCGACACGAGAACCCCGAGTACCTGCCCGGCATCACCCTGCCCACCTGCGTGCGCGCCGTCACCGACGCCGCCGAGGCGGTCCGGGGCGCCGGCGTCGTGGTGGTGGCCGTGCCCGCGCAGCACGTGCGCGAGACCCTGCACGCCGTGCGCGCCGACCTGGCCCCGGACGCCGTCGTGGTCTCCCTCGTCAAGGGCCTCGAGCGCGGCACCGACGCGCGGATGTCGCAGGTCTGCGCGGAGGAGCTGGGCCTCAGCCCGGACCGGTTCGCGGTGGTCTCCGGACCCAACCTCGCCCTCGAGATCGCGCGCGGCGAGCCCACCGCCACGGTGGTCGCCTCGGCCTCGCGCGCGACGGCGGAGCGCATCGCCGCCCTCACGGCCGGCCGGACCTTCCGGCCCTACACGAACACCGACGTCGTGGGCGTGGAGATCGGCGGTGTGGTGAAGAACGTCATCGCGCTCGCCGTGGGCATCTGCGACGGGCAGGGGCTGGGGGACAACTCCAAGGCCTCCGTCATCACCCGGGGCCTGGCCGAGACCACCCGGCTGGCCGTCGCGCTCGGCGGCGACCCGGCCACCATGGCCGGGCTCGCCGGCCTGGGCGACCTCGTGGCCACGTGCGCCTCGCCCCTCTCCCGCAACCGCACGGCCGGCCGCCACATCGGCACCGGCCTCAGCGCGGAGGAGGCGGTGGCCGCCATGAGCCAGACGGCCGAGGGCATCAAGTCCGTCTCCGCCATCGTGCACGCCGCCCGCGCCCACGGTGTGGAGATGCCCATCAGCGAGCTGATGGACCGGGTGGTCGCCGGGGACGTGGCCGTGGACCGCCTCGCCGAGCTGCTGCTCGCCCGTGACCTGAAGTCGGAAGGACGCACCGCATGACCGCCACCCCCGCCCCGGAGGCCGCCGCCGACGCGCGTCCCCGCGTGCTCCTGCTCTTCGGCGGCCGCTCGAGCGAGCACCCCATCAGCTGCGTGACCGCGGCGGGCGTGCTGCACGCGGCCGACCGTCAGCGCTGGGACGTCGTGCCGGTGGGTGTGGCCCGCTCCGGCCTGTGGTCGCACGACGAGCTGGACGTGGCCTCGTTCCGCCTGGACGGCGACGCCCTGCCGGAGGTGCCGGAGCCCGAGGCCCCGGTGAGCCTGCGCGCCCTGCCGGACGGCACCGTCGAGCTGACCGCGGCCGACGGCTCCTCGCTGGGCCCGGTGGACGTCGTGTTCCCGCTGCTGCACGGCCCCTGGGGCGAGGACGGCACCCTCCAGGGCATGTTCGAGTCGCTGGGTCTGCCCTACGTGGGCTGCGGCGTGCTCGCCTCCGCGGTCGGCATGGACAAGCACTTCATGAAGGTCGCCTTCCAGGCCGCCGGCCTCGAGGTCGGCCCGTGGGAGACCATCACCGCCCGCGACTGGGCGCGCGATCCGGAGGCGGCCCTCGCCCGCGCCGGGGCGCTCGCCTACCCGCTGTTCGTCAAGCCCGCCCGCGCCGGCTCGTCCTTCGGCATCACCCGCGTCACCGAGCCCGCGGGTCTGCGCGCCGCCGTCGAGGAGGCCCGTCGCTTCGACCCCAAGGTCGTGGTGGAGGCGGGCATCGTCGGCCGCGAGATCGAGTGCGCCGTCCTCGACGGGCACGGCGCCGCCGCCCCGCGCGCCTCGCTGCCGGGGGAGATCGTCGTGGCCCACGACGAGGGCGAGACGCAGTTCTACGACTTCGAGTCGAAGTACCAGGACACCGGCAGCACCCAGCTGTCCTGCCCGGCCGAGCTGCCGGAGGAGGAGATCGAGCGACTGCGCGCCCTGGCGATCCGCGCCTTCGAGGCCGTGGACGGGTCCGGCCTCGGCCGCTGCGACTTCTTCTTCACCCCGGACGGGCGCTGGGTGGTCAACGAGATCAACACCATGCCGGGCTTCACGCCCATCAGCATGTACCCGGCCATGTGGGAGCGGACGGGCCTGTCCTACGACGATCTGATCTCGGAGCTGCTGGACCTCGCCCTCGAGCGGGGCGTCGGCCTGCACTGACGCGGCCCGCGCCGGTCTCAGCCGACGGGTGTGGCGTCCTGCACGCTGACGCAGCCGCCGCTGGGCTCGATCTGCGCGACCGCCGAGGACAGGCCCACCATCACGGTGTCCGAGCTGGCCTGGTCCTTGCCGAACAGCACCTCCACGGCCGGGTCACGGCCGTAGGTGGTGATCCGCCAGTTCTCGTCCTCGTCCCGGACGACCCAGTCGATCCCGTCCACGGAGATGCAGCGGTCCGTGGTGGGGCCGGGGACCTCGGCGCCGCAGCGCAGGACGACGGCGGCCGGGTCGCCCCACACGGCCGTCGCCTGGCTGTCGGTGGGGCGCAGGTCGAGGTCGCCCAGGGCGTCGGGCATGGCCACCATGGCCGGGGCACACGCCGGGTCAGCGGCGTGGGGCGCGGCCTCCACCGTGGCCACCCGTCCGGTGCAGGCCGTGGCGCCGAGGGCGATCGCGGTCAGGAGGGGCACGAGACGACGCAGACGGCGGGATTCCATCCGCCCAGGATACGCGCGGCGCCGGGACCCGCGGGGGCCCGTGCCCTAGCATGGGCGAGACCGTTCCCGTCCCCGCCTCAGGAGCCCACGTGAGCAGCACCGCGGACCCCCGCCCCCGCCCCCCGCAGGAGGACGTCGCCGTCGGGCGGCGCCGCCGTCGTCGCCGCCCGTGGCTGATCGCCCTGGCGGTCGTGCTCGTGGCACTGCTGGCCGTGGGCATCGCGGCGGCGGTGTACGTCGGCGGGATCGCCCGGACCATCGACCAGGACACCCAGCGCTTCGACGGCGGCGCGTTCCCCGCCGAGTCGGGCCGCCCGGGCGCCGCGGGGGCGTCCGCCCAGCAGCCCACCGCGCCGCCGCCCGGCATGGACGCGGAACAGGCCGCCGAGGGCGCCCAGGGCCCCGTCGCCCCGGGCGCGGACGAGAAGGCGGACGAGCAGGCCCTCGACGTGCTGCTCGTCGGCGAGGACGCGGGCGCGGAGGGCCGTGACTCCGCCGGCCGATCGGACACCCTCATGTGGGTCCACGTGCCCGGGGACCGCAGCGAGATCCAGGTCATGTCCATCATGCGTGACATGTGGGTGCCGATCCCGGGGCACGGGGACCACAAGGTCAACGCCGCCTACCAGTACGGCGGCATCCCGCTGACGGTGGCCACCGCGGAGAACATGTTCCAGGCACGCGTGGACCACGTGATCGCCGTGGACCTCGCCGGCTTCAAGGGCCTCGTGGACGCCCTGGGCGGCGTCAGCGTGGACAACCCTGCCGCCTTCGTCTCGACCGGCGGCATCGACTTCCCCGCGGGCACCGTGCAGATGGACGGGGACAAGGCCCTGGCCTACGCGCGGGAACGGTACAACCTGCCGCGCAGCGACTTCGACCGCGTGGAGAACCAGCAGCGCCTGGTCAAGGCCATCGTGGCCGCGTTCCTCTCGCGGGACACCCTCTCGGACCCGAGCCGCGTGCAGGCCGCCGTCGAGGAGTTCGCCCCCTTCCTGACCCTCGACGACGAGCTCGACTCCGGCACCCTCGCGAACCTGGCGTGGTCCCTGCGCGACGCGCGCGACGCCCCGATCGTGACCAGCACGGTGCCGTCCGTGGGCGTGGGCTATACGGACACCGGCGAGGACGTCGTGTGGCCGGACTGGGCGGCGATCGCCCGCCTGGGCGAGGGCATCCGCACCGGCACCCTGGGGGAGGCCGTCGCGCAGTGAGCACGCCGTCCCGGCCGTCACTGGTACGGCACTGGCTCGCGCTCGCGGAGGAGCTCGTGGGCCGGGCCGCGCCGCGACTCGACGCCCTGAACCTCTTCCCGGTCCCGGACGCGGACACGGGCACGAACATGCTCGCCACGCTGACGGCGGCCCGCACCGCGGCCGACGCCTGCCCCGCACAGGACGACGCCGGCGCCGTGCTCGCGCACGCGGGGGCGGCCGCGCTGGACTCGGCCCGGGGCAACTCGGGCATGCTGCTGGCGGTCAGCCTGGCGGGGATGGCCGAGCCCCTGCGCGGCCGGGAGCGCGTCGACGCGTTCGCCCTGGCGGCGGCGTTCGGAGCCGCCGACCGGGCCGCCCGGCAGGCCCTGTCGGATCCGCGCGAGGGGACGATCCTCACGGTGCTCTCCGCGGCCGCCCGCAGCCTCGCGCGCTCGTCCACCCAGGCTCCCGACACGCCCGCGGTGGCCGGCGACGCGGACCCGGCCGTGCGCCTCGGCCCGGCCGTGACCCTCATGCTGGCCGACTGCGTGCAGGCCGTGGAGGAGACCGAGTCGTTGCTCGCCCCGCTGACCCGGGCGCACGTCGTGGACGCCGGCGCCGTCGGGCTGCTCTGGGTGTTCGAGGCGCTGCGCGCCGTCGTCACGGGCACGCCCGTGGACGAGGAGCTGGCCACCGCCCTCCCCGGCTACGTCGAGGGCGCCCACGCCGCGGAGGCCGAGCCCGCCGCCGCGGCGGAGGCGTCGGCCGAGGGGGCCGTCGAGGTGATGGGCACCCTGGCCCTCACCCCGCTCGCCGCGGCCGAGCTGCGCCGACGGCTGACGGAGGTGGGGGACGCCGTGATCCTGGCCCCCGTCGGGACCGCCCGTGACGCGCACGGCCGGGTGCCGTGGCGGGTCCACGTGCACGTGCCCCGCGCCGAGGACGCGATCGGCCCCCTGCGGGCCGCCGGCGACGTCGAGGGCCTGGCCGTCACCGACCTGGCCGAGCCGTCGCAGGCAGACGCCGCACCGGACGGGTGCCATGGCCGCTGAGGCCCCCGTCACCGACCTGCCCCTGTCCGAGGTGCTGGGCGGGAAGCTGCCCGCCCGCCTCGAGAAGGAGCTCGGGCTGACCACGGTCGGGGACCTGCTGGACCACGTGCCGCGCCGCTGGATCGAGCGCGGCGAGCTCACTCCCATCGCCGCGTTGCCCTACGACGCCGAGGTGACCGTCGTCGCCGTCGTGGAGTCGGTGACCACACGGCGCATGCACAGCCGGCCCGGGTTCATCGTGGACGTCACCGTCGCGGACCCGTCCGTGGCCGGCGTGCCGGGGGCGAGCCTGTCCATGGCCTTCTTCAACGGCCACGACGCCCGCCGCCGCCTCGCCCCCGGGATGACCGCCATGTTCCAGGGCCGCACCACCGAGTACCGCGGCCGGATCACGCTGAACAACCCGGACTTCGCCCTTCTGGACGACGACGTCGCCCCGGGGGAGGTGGACGTGCGACCGGTCCCGCTCTACCGGGCCACGGGGAAGCTGCCGTCGTGGACGGTCCGCTCCGCCGTCGCCCGGGTGCTCGAGACGGTCGACCTGGGACGGATCCCCGAGCTGCTCACCGAGCGGATCCGCGCGGAGGCCGCCGCGGCGCTCGACCTGGACGCGCCGCTGCCGGGCACCGCCCAGGCGTACCGGGACCTGCACGCCCCGCACGACGTCGCCGCCACCGGCCCGGCGCGGACCGCGCTCGCCCTGCGTGAGGCGCTGCTCGTCCAGGCCGCGCTCGCCTGGCGCCGGGACCGGGAGCGGGCGGTGCCCGCCGTGCCCCGCCCGCCGCGGCCCGGGGGCCTGCTCGAGGCCCTCGACGCCCGTCTGCCGTTCGCGCTGACGCCCGGCCAGGTGGCGGTGGGGGAGCAGCTGTCCGCCGAGCTGGCCCGGGACGCCCCGATGAGCCGGCTGCTGCAGGGGGACGTGGGCGCGGGCAAGACGCTCGTCGCCCTGCGGGCGATGCTGCAGGTCGTGGACGCCGGCGGCCAGGCTGCCCTGGTGGCGCCCACCGAGGTGCTCGCCGCGCAGCACCACCGCGCCCTGCTGCGCCTGATGGGCCCCCTCGCCGAGGCCGGCACCCTCGGGGCCGGCGACGGCCCGGCCACGAGGGTCGCGCTGGTCACCGGCTCGCTCAAGACCGCCGCACGCCGCGAGGCGCTGCTGGCCCTGGCCTCCGGCGAGGCCGGGATCGCCGTGGGGACGCACGCCCTGCTCTCCGAGAAGGTGGGCTTCGCCGAGCTGGCCCTGGCCGTCGTCGACGAGCAGCACCGCTTCGGCGTGGACCAGCGCGAGGCCCTGCGGCGGGCCAACCCCGGCACGCACCTGCTCGTCATGTCCGCCACGCCCATCCCGCGCTCCGTGGCGATGACGGTGTTCGGCGACCTGGACCTCTCGGTGCTCGAGGGGCTGCCGTCCGGGCGTCAGCCGGTCACCACGCACGTGGCGCGGATGGCCCACGGCCCGCGCGTGATCGGCCGGGTGTGGGAGCTGATCGCCGAGCACGTGGCGGCCGGCCACCAGGCGTTCGTGGTGTGCCCGCGCATCGACCCCGACGACGCCGACCCGGGTCACGCCAACGTGGAGGAGATGACACCCCGGCTGCGGGGTCTCCCGGCGCTGGCGGGGCTGCGGATCGACGCCGTGCACGGGCGCATGGACCAGGCCGAGCAGGACGCGGCGATGCAGGCCTTCGCGCGCGGGGAGACGGACGTGCTGGTGGCGACCACCGTCGTGGAGGTGGGCGTGGACGTGCCCAACGCGACGGTCATGGCGATCCTCGACGCCGACGACTTCGGCCTGTCCACCCTGCACCAGCTGCGCGGCCGCGTGGGCCGCGGGCCCGGGGCGGCGGTCTGCCTGCTGGCCACGCGCCTGCCGGACGGGCACCCGTCGCTGCGCCGGCTCGAGGTCCTGGCCCAGGAGCAGGACGGCATGCGCATCGCGCAGGAGGACCTCGCCCAGCGCGGCGTCGGCGACGTGCTCGGCGCCGCCCAGTCCGGGCTGGCCTCGGGGTTGCACCATGTGGACGTCATTGCCGACGCCCCGCTGATCGCCGTGGCCGCCGACGCCGTCGCGCAGGTCATGGCGGCCGGCCCGGGGCTCTCCGCCCACCCGGCGCTCGCCGCCGAGGTGGCCCGCTGGGAGGCCGAGCACCTCACCGCCGCCGACTACCTCGAGAAGGGCTGAGCCATGTCCCGCATCATCGCCGGCGCGGCCGCCGGGCGGCCCCTGACCGCCGTCCCCGGCACCGGCACGCGCCCCACCACGGACCGCACCAAGGAGGCCCTGTTCTCCTGGCTCGAGGCCCGCGACTGGCTGGACGGGACGGCCGTGCTCGACCTCTACGCCGGCTCCGGCGCCCTGGGGTGCGAGGCCGCCAGCCGCGGAGCGGCATCGGTGCTGCTGGTCGAGCGGGACCGGAGGGCCGTGACCACGTGCCGCGCGAACGCCGCGCTGGTCAACCGGGCGCGCGGGGCCGACGTCGTGCGCGTGCGCGCCGGGAGCGTGGAGCAGGCGCTCGCGGCGGAGGCCGCGCCCGTGGACCTGATCCTGGCCGACCCGCCGTACCCGGTGGCCGGCCCCCCGCTCGAGGCCGTGGTGGAGGCGGCGGCCGAGCGGCTCGCCCCGGGCGGGCTGCTCGTGCTCGAGCGGGCGGCCCGGGACGCGGCGCCGCGCCGGCCGCGCGGCCTCGAGGAGGTCGAGGTGCGCGTCTACGGCGAGACCGCCCTGTACCTCTGGCAGGACGAGCGCTGACCCCGCCCACCCGCTTTCGTTCGGGAAACGGCGGCGTCTCGGCCCGTTTTCGTTCGGGAAACGGCGGCGTCTCGTCCCGTTCTCATTGGGGCGACGAGAGGGCGGAACGGACTGTGCTCAGCACCGAACCGCGAGCACGGCGGCCGCCGTTTCCCGAACGCAAGTGCTCCGGGGACCGCCGTTTCCCGAACGAAAATGCTCTGGGGACCGCCGTTTCGTCAACGAAAGCGTCGGGGGTCAGGGCGCGCGCAGCCGTGGGGCCGCATCGGCCAGGCGGCGCATCGCCTCGTCGATCGCATCGGGGGACTTGCAGAACGCCAGCCGCAGCCAGGACCGCAGGTGGCCCCCGTCCGGGCGGCAGAGCGCGCCCACGGGGATGCCCGTGACGCCGGCCTCACGCGTCCACCGCACCGCGGCCTCGGCCGCGTCCGTCACACCCCACGGGGCGAGGTCCACGACGACGAAGTAGCCCGCCGCCGGGACGACCGGGTCCAGGCCCGCCTCGCGCAGGCCCGCCACGAGCCGATCCCGGGCGTCGCGGTACCGCTCGCGCTGGCCGGCGAGGTGCCGCTCGGCGTCGTCGGTGGGCAGGTAGGCACCCAGCGCGCGCTGGAAGGCGGGGCCGGAGGAGTAGGTGAGGAACTGCTTGACGGCGCGCGCGGCCCCGACGAGCTCGGCCGGGCCGGTCAGCCAGCCGACCTTCCACCCGGTGACGGCGAACGCCTTGCCCGCGCTGGAGACCGTCAGGGCGATGTCCTCGGCGCCCGCGACCGAGCGCAGGCTGACGTGCTCGCCCTCGTAGACGAGGTGGTCGTAGACCTCGTCCGAGAGGATCAGCACGCCCCGGGACCGGCACAGGGCCACGAGCTCCTCGAGCAGCTCCCGCGGATAGACCGCACCCGTGGGGTTGTGCGGCGTGTTCACGATGAGCAGGCGCGTGCGGTCGGTCATCGCCGCGGCCACCCGCGCCGGGTCCGGAAGGAAGTCCGGCGCCTCCACCGGCACGCTCACGTGCCGGGCGCCGGCCAGGGCGATCGTGGCGGCGTGCGAGTCGTAGAACGGCTCGACCGTGACGACCTCGTCGCCCGGGCGCACGAACGCCAGGACCGCCGCGGCGATGCCCTCGGTGGCACCCGTGGTGATCATGACCTGCGTGGCGGGGTCCTCCGTCACGCCCCAGTGGCGCCGGCGGTGCTCCGCGACGGCCTGCCGCAGCGCGGGGTCGCCCGTGCCGGGGGCGTACTGGTTGGGGCCCGCCAGCACGGCGTCGGCCGCCAGCCGCAGCAGCGCGTCGGGGCCGTCGGCGTCGGGGAAGCCCTGGCCGAGGTTCACGGCCCCGTGCTCGACGGCGAGGCCCGTCATCGTCTCGAACACGGTGGGCACGGGGCCGACGTCACCGAGCAGGCCCGCGGCCGCCGCCGTGCGACGCCACGGCGCGTCCACGTCGACGTCGTGCCGTGCCGATCCGGGGGTGGGCTGGGTTCCGTCCATGGCCGCACTGTACCCATCGCCGCGGACCGCACACGGCGGCGCATGCCGCGTCCGTCACGACCGCGACGCGCCGGAGCCGGACCGGACGGGCGTCCGTCGCCGCTCGGTGCGGCCCCCGCTAGGCTGGCACCCATGCGTCGTGCCGTCTGCCCTGGTTCGTTCGATCCCCTCCACATGGGGCACGTCGAGGTGATCGCGCGAGCCGCGAACCTCTTCGAGGAGGTGGTGGTCGCCGTGTCCGCCAACCCGGCCAAGACGTACCGCTTCAGCGTGGACGAGCGCATCGCCATGATCGAGGCGACGGTGTCCTCCCTCGCCGGTGTCGCGGTCCGGCCCATGGGCCCGGGCCTGCTGGCCGAGTTCTGTCGGCAGATCGGCGCGGACGCGATCGTCAAGGGGCTGCGCGGCGGCGCCGACCTCGAGTTCGAGGCCCCGATGGCCGCGATGAACCGCCACCTCACCGGGGTCGAGACGGTCTACCTCCCGGCCGACGCCCGGTACACCCACGTGTCCTCCTCGCTCATCAAGGAGGTCCATGGACTCGGCGGCGACGTCGCCGAGTTCGTCCCGGCCGCGGTCCTGCGCGGCCTCGACGGCGGGGCCTGACCCCACCCGGCC
>NZ_JABFNH010000022.1:98074-111503 GCF_017168435.1 Micrococcus sp. KRD070 | reverse complement strand
CCCCCGCACCCGCAAGGCCGTCATCCCGGCCGCCGGCCTGGGCACCCGCTTCCTGCCGGCCACCAAGGCCATGCCGAAGGAGATGCTGCCGGTGGTGGACCGGCCGGCCATCGAGTACGTGGTGACGGAGGCCCGGCGTGCGGGCCTGGCGGACGTGCTGATGATCACGGGCCGGAACAAGCGGGCCCTCGAGGACCACTTCGACCGCCATTCCGCGCTGGAGGCCGCGCTGGAGCACAAGGGCGACGCCAAGCGGCTCGCGCAGATCCACGAGTCGGACCTGGTGGGGGACATCCACTACGTCCGTCAGGGCGAGGCCCTCGGGCTCGGCCACGCGGTGAACTGCGCACGCCGCCACGTCGGCGAGGAGCCGTTCGCGGTCCTGCTGGGCGATGACATCATCGGCGACGGCGAGGCGCTGCTCGAGCGCATGATCGACGTGCAGCAGCGCCTCGGCGGCTCCGTGATCGCCCTCATGGAGGTGCCGGAGGAGGCCGTCTCGGCCTACGGCGTGGCCGCGGTGGAGGCCGTGCCGGGGGAGGGCGACGACGTCGTCCGCGTCACCGACCTCGTGGAGAAGCCGGCCCGCGAGGACGCCCCCTCCACCCTCGCGATCATCGGCCGCTACGTGCTGGCCCCGCAGGTGTTCGACGTGCTGGACGAGACCCCGCCCGGCCGCGGCGGGGAGATCCAGCTCACCGACGCGTTGCAGAGGCTGGCCACGGAGGACGGTGAGGGTCGCGGCGTGCACGCCGTCGTCTTCGACGGCCGCCGCTACGACACGGGGGACAAGCTCGGCTACCTCCAGGCGGTCATCGAGTTCGGGACGCGGCACGAGGACCTCGGGGCCGACCTGCGCGCCTGGCTCCAGGAGTTCACCGCCGGGCTCTGAGCCGGGCCGGCGACGCGCGGGACGCCGCCGGCTTTGGCCGAGGCGGACCCACCCGGTAGGATGGGCTGTCGGTCCGTCGTGGCTGGACCCGTGTCCAGGCCGCATCGCACCCCCGCAGAGGGCGTGCGGACGGGCCGTGTACCCCCGCCGTCCCACCCGCCGAGAGGAGCGACCATGGACAGCATCCAGCACCACGGCGCCGACTCGCCGTGGGTGATCCCCGTGCGCGATCTGACGCGCGGGGCCGGAGTCCAGCGCGAGCTGACGGCCGAGTGGCCCGCCCCCGCGGGCGTCTCCACGCCGCTGCTGGGGATCCCCGAGGGGGACCCCGTCGAACTGGACCTGCGTCTGGAGTCGGTGCACGAGGGCGTCCTCGTCACCGGCACCGCGGACGCGACCCTGAAGGGCGAGTGCGGCCGTTGCCTGCGCCCGCTGCACGAGGGGATCACCGTGGACCTGCAGGAGCTGTACCTCACCGGCACGTCCGAGGACGACGCCGGCGAGCAGCCGCTCGTGGTGCGCGAGACCGTGGACCTGGAACCCGTGTTCCGGGACGCCGTGGTCATCGCCCTCCCGTTCCAGCCGCTGTGCCGGCCGGACTGCGAGGGCCTGTGCGCCGACTGCGGCATCCGCCTCGAGGACGCGCCCGAGGGGCACGCCCACGAGCGCGTGGACCCGCGCTGGGCCGCCCTGGCCCACCTCGCGGGCACCTCAGAGACCTCCATCACCGAGACAGAAGAGAGATAGTCGTGGCAGTCCCGAAGCGGAAGATGTCCCGTGCCAACACCCGTGCCCGCCGGTCGCAGTGGAAGGCCACCGCGCCCGCCCTGGTGAAGTCCGTCGAGAACGGTCGCGTCTCGTACCGCCTGCCCCACCAGGCCGAGCTGAAGACCGACGCCGCCGGCACCCCCCTGTTCTTCGAGTACAAGGGCCGCAAGGTCGCCGACGCCTGAGATGGCGTCCCCATCGGCTCGCCGCGGGCCTGAGCCCGCGCCCGAGCCAGAAGAGCTGTTCGAGCGTCTCGGCGTGCACATCACCGCCGGGACGCTCGAACGCGCTCTGACGCACCGCTCGTTCGCCTACGAGCAGGGCGGGCTGCCCACCAACGAGCGCCTCGAGTTCCTCGGGGACTCGGTGCTGGGCTACGTGGTCACCGACCACATCTTCACGGTGTACCCGGACCTGGCCGAGGGCGACCTCGCGCGCCGCCGGGCCGCCGTCGTGTCCACGCGTGCCCTGGCGAAGGTGGCGCGCCGGATCGGCATCGGCCCGTTCGTGCGCCTGGGCACGGGGGAGCGCCGCACCGGCGGGGCGGACAAGGACTCGATCCTCGCCGACACCCTCGAGGCGCTCATCGGCGCCGTCTACGTGGACCACGGTGCCGTGGCCGCGGCCGCACTCGTGCACCGCCACGTGGTGCCGCTGCTGGACGAGCCGGACCTGCTGCGCGAGAGCACCGACTGGAAGACGGTCGTGGCCGAGGCCGCCAGCCGGCACGGTCTCGGCGCCGTCCGCTACGCGATCGAGGGTCAGGGCCCCGCGCACGACCCCCGCTACCGGGCCACCCTCGTCGTCGGCGAGCGCGAGTACGGCTCCGCCGTCGCCAGCTCCAAGAAGCAGGCCGAGCGGGACGCCGCGGCCGCCTCCTGGCCCGCCCTCGAGGCGGATCTGCCGGCCGCGGGGCGCTGAGCCCGTGCCGGAGCTGCCCGAGGCCGAGGTCGTCCGGCGCGGCCTGGCCCGGTGGGCCACGGACGCCGTCGCCGCGGAGCTCGAGGTCCTCGACCCCCGCTCGCTGCGTCGCAGCCCCGGCGGTGCGGACGCCCTCCGGGAGCGGCTGCGCGGCGCCCGGCTGGCCGAGCCGGCTCGCCGCGGCAAGTTCCTCTGGCTGCCCCTGGCCGAGGGCGACGACGCGGTCGTAGTGCACCTGGGCATGAGCGGGCAGATCCTCGTGGACGAACCGGGGGCCGCCGACCAGCGACACCTGCGCCTGCGCCTGCCCGTCACCGCGGCGGACGGATCCGCCCGCGAGCTGCGGTTCGTGGACCAGCGGATCTTCGGCGGCTGGTGGCTCGACGCGCTGCGGCCCGACGACGCCGCCGGCGGCGAGCGGATCCCCACCACGGCCGCCCACATCGCCCTGGACCCGCTGCACCCGCTGTTCGACCCCGTGGCCGTGCACGCGCGCCTGGCACGGCGCCGCTCCACCCTCAAGCGCGCGCTGCTGGACCAGTCGCTGGTCTCCGGGATCGGCAACATCTACGCGGACGAGGCCCTCTGGGGCGCCCGCCTGCACCCCGAGCGCCCGACCGAGCGCATGCGCCGGGCCGACACCCTGCGCCTCCTGGCGGCCGTCCAGGACGTGATGCGCCGGGCCCTGGAGGTGGGGGGCACGAGCTTCGACGCGCTCTACGTCAACGTGGACGGGCGATCGGGGTACTTCGCCCGCTCCCTGGCGGCCTACGGGCGCACCGGGCAGCCGTGTCGCCGCTGCGCCGCCGAGGGGATCGACTCCCGCATCGTCCGCGAGCCGTTCATGAACCGGGCGAGCCACCTGTGCCCGCGCTGCCAGCCCAGGCCGCGCCGTCGCCGGGCCGTGGCGGCCGACGCCTGACGAGGCGTCCGTAGACTGGCCTGACCCCCGACCTCGAGCAGGAGACCCGAGTGAGCCATCCCCCGGCCGCGTCCTGGACGCCCGAGCCCCTGCCGCGTCCCGAGTCCCCGCGCGACGACGCCCCGCCGGTCGCGCGGCGCCGCCGGCGCTGGCCGTGGGTCGTCGGCGTGCTCGCCGTCCTGCTCGCGGCGCTGCTCGGCCTGGGCGCCTGGTACGCGGGCTCGCTCGGGCGCACCTTCGACGACCACCGGCAGACGGTGGACGTGGGGGCGCTCGAGCAGGCGGCCGGGGACGGCCCGCTGAACGTGCTCGTCCTGGGCTCCGACTCCCGTGAGGGCGAGGGCGAGCAGGACATGGGCCAGCGCTCGGACACCATGATGCTCGTGCACATCCCCGCGGACCGTCGCCAGGTCTACGTCATGTCCGTGCTGCGGGATTCGTGGGTCACCGTGCCCGGCCACGGCGAGGCGAAGATCAACTCGGCCTTCGACAGGGGCGGCTACGCGCTCGCCGTGGACACGGTGGAGCTGCTGCTGGGAGTGCCGATCCACCACGTCCTGGAGGTCGACTTCCAGGGCTTCCGGGGCGTGACGAACGCGCTGGGCGGCGTCGAGGTCTGCAACCCGCAGGCCTTCTCCTCCGGTCAGGCCAACCCCTCGTACTACCCGCGCGGGCACATCCTGCTGCAGGACACGGCCGCCCTGCGCTACGTGCGCGAACGGCACGCCTTCGACGACGGCGACGTCACCCGGGTGAAGAACCAGCAGCGCTACCTGGCCGGGGCGATGGACCGCTTCCTCAGCCCGCAGATCCTGGGCAATCCCGCCCGCACCACCGAGGTCGTCGCCACGTTCTCCGACCACCTCGGTGTGGACGAGGGGCTCACGTCCGGAGTGATCGCCTCGCTCGCGTGGCAGCTGCGCGACGTGCGCGGCGAGGACGTCGAGATGTTCACGGTGCCTCGCAAGGGCTTCGCGGAGGGCCCGAACGGCGACGCCATCGTCGAGCTCGACGAGGACAAGCTGGCGGACCTGCGCTCCGCCCTCGCCGACGACGACGTCCAGCGCTATGTCGACGAGCACGAGCCCCAGAAGGAGAAGAAGGCCCAGGCCGCCGGCGGGCCCGCCCCCGTGCTGACCCTGCTGACCGGCACCACGCCCGCACCCGCCCTCGGGGAGGACCCCTGTGACGACTGAGTCGCGCCGCCCCCGCCTGCTGCTGGTCTCCCACTCCTACCGGCCCGAGCGCACCCCTCCCGCGCGTCGCTGGGGCGCGGTCGTGGCGGCGCTGCGGTCGGCGGGCTGGGACGTCGACGTCGTCGCGCCCGGGGGTGTGCGCCCCTTCGCCGGGCCCGACGGCGAACGTGTCCTGCCCACGCCTCGCCTGCCCCTGGGGGAGGCCGGCCGCAACGGCCGCTTCGCCGAAGCGGTGGTGCACGCGCTGCTCGCCATCCCCCGTGGGATGGCCACCCGACGCCCGGACGTGGTGGTGGCCACCGTGCCCGCCCTGCCCGTGGTGGTGCCCGGCGTCGTGCTCTCCCGCCTCTGGCGCCGTCCCCTCGTGCTGGAGATGCGCGACGCCTGGCCGGATCTCGCCCACGAGGCCGGGGTCCACCAGGGTCTGCTGGGCGTCGCGATGGAACGCGTCGTGACCGGCGGCCAGCGCGCAGCCCGGCTCGTGGTGACCGTCACGGACGGCTTCGCGGAGACGCTGCGCGGGCGCGGGGTGCGGGTGGTCCGCACCCTGGGCAACGGTGTGGACCTGGCTCGCCTGGCGGTGGCGCCGCGGCGCGAGCGGCCCGCCGGTGAGCTCCACGTGCTGTACCTGGGCAACATGGGCGAGAGCCAGGGGCTCGAGCGGCTCGTCGACGCCGCGGCGACGCTGCGGCGCACCCGGCCGGGGGTGCGCGTCCGGCTGGTCGGGGAGGGGACCCGGCGTCCGGCGCTGGAGGCCCGCAACGCCGAGCTCGGCTCGCCGGCCGAGATCCTCGGACCCGTCCACGGCTCGGCCGTGGCCCAGCAGTACGCGTGGGCGGACACGCTGGTGGTGGCCCTGCGTCCCGACTGGCCGAGCTTCCGGCACACCGTGCCCTCCAAGACCTACGAGGTGCTCGCCGTCGGCCGGCACGTCACGGGCCTGGTGACGGGGGAGGCCGCCCGCACGCTCGAGGCGGCCGGTGGCGCCGACGTCATCGGCCCGGACGTGGACGACCTGGTGCGGCACCTGACGGCGCTCGCGGACGACCCGCACCGCACCGACGTCGGCGCGGGCGGACGCGACTGGGTGCGCCGCCACGCCGACCTGCCGGCCGTGGCCCGGCGCTACGAGCGACTGCTGCGCCGCGTCGCCGGTCGCTGAGCCCGACGTCGGCCCCTTGCTAGGGTTGACGCCGCACCCGGCCGGGTGCACTCCACCGGGACACCGAGGAACGGTTCTGATGCCAGCAGGGAAGTCCATCCGTCGGGTCGCGCGCGCGGGCGCTCGCCTGCTGCCGCCCGAACAGCGCCATCGGGTGCGCCGCACCGGAGGCGCGCTGCTGCGCAGGCTGCCGCCGCAGGTGGCCGAGGAGGTCCGCGGTGTGTTCGGCATCCGCTGGGGTGCCCCTCCGGCGCACGCCCGCCCGGCCGACGCCCTGGGCCTGGCGGGCGGGCCGGCCCGCACCCGCCCCGGCAGCGCCTCCCTCACCGGCCGCGGTGCCGCCGCCGTCGGCGCCGATCCGGAGGCCGCGGCCCGTCTCGAGCGGGCCCTGGGCCTGGCCGACACGTCCCGCACCGAGCAGGGCGGGCGCGCCGTCGGCGTCGTCGCCGCCCCGGACGTGCGCGCGGCTCTCGCGGCCGCCGGGCACCGCGTCGTGCCGCTCGTGCCGGGCACCGCGGGTGCGGTGGCCGAACGCGTGGAGGCCGTCGTCGTGGACGTGGACGGCGTGGACGGGCCGTGGGCCGGGGCCCTCGACGCCGCCGGCGCGGCCCTCTACCTCGAGCTGCGAGGTGCCGTGAGTGCGGCCGCCGCGCGCGGGGTCACCGTCTGGGTGCTCTCCCGGGGCCGTCACCGGCACCGGCTCGGGGCCCTCGCCCTGCTGCATGCCGAGGACGTCATCGTGGTCGAGGCCGGCGCGGGCCGGACGCCGTTGCACTTCACCGAGAACCCGGGCGACGCGCCCCAGGGGATCGCCGACGTCCTCGCCGCCTGCCCGGAGGAGAGCGCATGAACACGCACCACCCCGACCGCCTGACCGACGCCGCCGACGTGCGCGTCCTGCTCTACGGCGACGTCGACCTGAACGTCATCGACGGCTCCGCCACGTGGCTGCCCTCCCTGGCCGAGACCCTCGCCCGCACGGGTGCGAGCGTGGACGTCCAGCTCAAGGCTGTCGAACGCCGGAACCTGCTCACCGCTCCGCTGCGCGCCCTGACGGGGGTGCGCGTCCTCGCCGCCGAGCCGGCGGCCGGGCAGGGGGGAATGACCCCCTCCCGCGCTGCGGACGTGCTGGCCCGCCGGGACGACGAGTCCCGGTACGACGTGGTGCTCGTGCGCGGCATCCACGCCTGCCTCGAGCTCGCCGACCGCGGCGCCTTCCCGGGGCGGCTGTGGTCCTACGTGACCGAGTACGGCTACGTGGAGGACGGCTTCCCGGCCGGGCGCGTCGAGGAGCTCGGCCGCATTGCCGCGGCGAGCCGTCTGATGCTGGCCCAGACGCCCCAGGCCCGCGCCGTGCTCGAGGCGATGGTCCCGGCCGCCGCCGGGCGCACCGAGCTGCTCTCGCCGATGGTGCCGGACGCGCTCGCTCCGGCCGAACGGGCCGAGGTGCCCGCCGACGGCCCGGTGCGTCTCGTGTACACGGGCAAGTTCGCCCACGACTGGCGCACCGACCTCATGCCGGACGTGCTGACCGCCCTCCATGAGGCCGGTGTCCCGGCCACGCTCACGATGGTGGGGGACAAGGTCCACCCCGAGCGGGACCGGCCCGGCTGGGCTGCGGCGATGCGCTCCCGCCTCGAGGCGGACCGGCCCGACTTCGAGTGGACCGGAGCGCTCTCCCGCGAGGAGTCCATGGCCCGCACCGCGGCCGCGGACGTCTCTCTGGGCTGGCGCGCCCCCGCCCTGGACCTCTCGCTCGAGATCTCCACGAAGGTGCTGGAGAGCTGCGCGGTCGGAGTGCCGCCGCTCCTGAACCGGACCGTGGCGCATGAGGAGCTGCTGGGGGCCGACTACCCCCTGTTCGTGGACGGGGTGAGGGACTCGGCCCGCGATGTGGCCGCCCGCATCGCGGCCGCCCGCCACGACCTGCCGGCCCTCTCGCAGCGCGTCGTCGAGGCCGCCGCCCCCTACCGCATGACCGCGCGCGCACGCGCCCTGACGCGCGTCATGGACCGGCTCGGTCTGCTCGACCGACGGCCCGCCCGCGGCGGGTCACGCACCCGCGTGGTCCTGGCCGGCCACGACCTGAAGTTCGCGGGGGAGCTCGTCGACCTGCTGCGGGACGACTCGGGCGTCGAGTTGCGCATCGACCACTGGCAGGGCCTGCACCGCCACGACGAGGCCGCCTCACGCCGCCTCGTCGAGTGGGCCGACGTCGTCGTGTGCGAGTGGGCTGGCCCCAACGCGGTCTGGTACGCCCGCCACAAGCGGCCCGGCCAGCGGCTCGTGGTCCGCCTGCACATGTTCGAGCTGCGCGGCGGCTGGCTCTCCGCGCTCGAGACCGACGCCGTGGACCGCCTCGTGACCGTCTCCGATCTGTACCGGGATCTGGTCCGCGAGCACCTGCCCATCGACCCCGCGCGGGTCTCGGTGATCCCCAACGCCGTGTCCGTGGCCGACCTGGACCGTCCCGGCCTGCCTGGTCGCCGGTTCCGGCTCGGCCTCGTCGGCGTGGTGCCGTTGCGCAAGCGCCTGGACCGGGCCGTGGACCTGTTGGAGGTCCTGCGCGCCCATGACGAACGGTTCACCCTGCACGTGCGTGGCCGCATGCCGTGGGAGTACCCGCACGAGTGGCGCAAGCCCCTCCAGCGCGAGGGCTACCTCGACCTGTTCGCCCGCCTCGGCGCCGGCCCGCTGCGCGAGGCCGTCGCCTTCGAGCCCTTCGGGGCGGACATGGGCTCGTGGCTGACGAAGATCGGCTGGGTGCTCTCGCCGTCCACCACCGAGAGCTTCCACCTCGCGCCCGCCGAGGGCATGGTCTCGGGCGCAGTCCCGCTCGTGTGGGACCGGCCCGGCGCAAGGGGCGTGTTCGGCGAGGAGTTCGTGCTCGACGACACCGACGCCGCGGCGCGGCGGGTGCTGGAGGCGACGGCCGTCGACGCGCGGTGGGACGCGCTCTCGGCCCTGGCGCGGGACCGGGTGCGCTCGTACGATGAGCGCGTCGTGGCCGGCCTGTGGCGCGAGGCGCTCGGACTGGCTGACACTGCAAGGCCACGAGCCAGGCGCCTGGCCGGGGTTGACGCGTCGGCCCAGGACCAAGCACGCGGCCTCCCACAATGGCTGAGGCGGCTGCCCCGCGGCTGGGGCCGATCCACCACAAAACGCCCTGGTACTCTCTGAGAGTTTCGCCTCCACGGGCTGTTCTTTGTTCATCACCATAGAAGGCAACACGCTGAAAATGCCGAATTCTGATTTCCAACGAGGGGTTCGCCGCGTGGCGGCATTCCTTCCACCGCAGGCCCGACGCACCGTGCGGCGCGGCGGTGGTGCGCTCCTACGAAGATTGCCGAAGCCCGTGGCGCAGGAGATCCGGGGAGTCTTCGGGGTGCGCTGGACCGTCAGCTCAAAACCGGACCAGCTGGCCGGCCGTGGCGCGCAGGACCGCGACTCAGGCCGTGTCGCACCGGGCCGAGCCGCCGCGACTCCGGCAGCGGACCCGGCGAGGAGTGCACGGCTGGAGCGGATGCTGGGGCGTCCTGACCTGGGACGCGACGTGGCCGGGAACCGGGCCGTCGTGGGTCTCCTGAGCGCCGACGCACGCCGCCTGCTGGAAGGGGCAGGGCATCGCGTCGTGCCGATGACGCCGGGGACCAGCGTGGCGGTGGCGGAGCGCACGGACGTGCTCGTGCTCGACCTGGAAGGGTTCACCGGCGTGTGGGATGGCGCGCTGAGCACTTCGGGCGTCGCGTTGCTGCTCGAGGTGCTCGCCGCTGTGCATGCAGCCCATCGCGCTGGGGCCACCTGCTGGCTTATCGACCGTGGCCCTCGCCGGTCAGAGATCGGGGCGCTCCTGCTACGTCGGCAGTCCACACTGATGCCCGTGCAGCCGGGCACTCCCCGGCCAGCCGGACATCACACCGAAGACGCGGGGGACGCCCCCACCGAGATCGCAGACCTACTGCGAGACATGGAGGAGACCAGCCGTGCATGACACGCCCACGAGCAACATCGCGGACGTCCGCATCCTCCTCTACGGCGACGTCAATCTCAATGTCATGGACGGGTCGGCGATCTGGTTACCGTCCCTCGCTGAGACCCTGTCCCTGACAGGCGCCCAAGTGCATGTGCAGCTCAAGGCCGTCGAGACCCGGGATCTCTTGAGCGGCCCCCTCCGCCGTCTGTCTGGCGTCACCGTCCACGACGCGCCGGTGGCTGAGGCAGAGGATGCCATGGAGAGAGGACAGGCGGCGGAAGCCTTGGAGGCGCTGGACGCGGCGTTGGACTTCGATGTCTTGCTTGTCCGTGGTAGTGAAATGTGCCTCGAAATCGTTGAGCGCGGCACCTTCGAAGGCCGGCTGTGGTCGTACGTCACCGAGTACGGGTATATCGGCGGAGGATTCCCTGATGATCTCATCCGTCGGCTCAATCGGGTGGCTGCGGGAAGTCGGCTCATGCTGGCCCAGACGGAGCACGCGCGGGCGGTCCTTGAGGCTCTCGTGCCCGCAGCTGCGGGTCGCACCGAGTTACTGTCCCCGATGATCCCCGACTCTGTCCGTCCCCACGGCAGTGACTCGCGGGAGCGCAGATCTTTGAGGCTTGTGTACACCGGGAAGTTTGCCCACGACTGGCGGACGGACCGCATGCCCGAAATCCTCACTGAGCTCCGCGACCGTGGAGTCGAGAGCTCGTTGACCATGGTGGGCGACAAAGTGCACCGGGAACCGCGCCACCCGGGGTGGGCATCGAGCATGCGTGCCGTGCTCGAGTCCGACGAGCCGGGATTCTCCTGGGTGGGAGCTCTGAGCCGCGAAGAGAGTATGGAGGTCATGGGGGACGCCGACGTATCCCTCGGGTGGCGCGCCTCCGATCTCGACCTGTCTCTCGAGATCTCGACGAAGGTGCTCGAGAGTTGTGCTCTCGGTGTGCCGCCCCTGGTTAACCGGACTACCATCCACGAAGACCTGCTTGGCGCGGACTATCCATTGTTCGTCGATGCGCTGGACGACACGCCGGCAGACATCGCGGATCGGCTTGTCGCCGCTGCACCGCGGCTCGACGCCCTGTCCGAGCACGTATTCCGGGCCGCCGCGCCGTATCGCATGTCCGCGCGCGCCGACGCATTGCGGGCCGTGATTGAACGCGTGGGCGCGTTGGAACGCCCTCGCGCTCTCGCCGCCCCTCGTGACCAGCGACGGCGGATTGTGCTTGCCGGTCATGACCTGAAATTCGCGGGTGAACTCGTGGACATGCTCCGCGCGGATCCGGACGTGGAGTTGCGCATTGATCACTGGACGTCGTTGCACGCTCACGACGAGGACGCGTCCGAAGCCCATCTTGAGTGGGCCGACGTCGTCATCTGTGAATGGGCTGGCCCCAACGCTGTCTGGTATTCCCACCGCAAACGGCCTGGCCAGCGGCTCGTGGTGCGGCTGCACATGTTCGAGCTGCGCGGCGCGTGGCTTCCGGACATCGACACAGCCACGGTCGACACTCTCGTCGTGGTCTCAGAGTTGAACCGTGGGCACGTCCTGGACGCGATGGACATCCGCCCGGACGCGGTACGCGTTGTCCCGAACGCCGTGTCCATTGCAGACCTGGAGCGCCCTGGGCGGGCGAACCGCCAATTCCGACTGGGGCTGGTAGGGATCGTGCCCATGCTCAAAAGACCGGACCGCGCGATCGACCTGCTCCGGCGCCTGCGCGCCGAGGACGGCCGCTTCACGCTCCATATCCGTGGCCGCATGCCGTGGGAGTACCCGCACATCTGGCGCAAGATGTACGAGCGTGAGGGATACGCGGGCCTCCTGGCCCGACTCGGAGCCTCGGATCTGCGTGATGCTGTCGCATTCGAACCGTTCGGTGCGGACATGGGGACCTGGTACACCAAGGTCGGCTGGATGCTGTCGCCGAGTGCGACGGAGAGTTTCCACCTGGCCCCGGTGGAAGGGATGGCCTCCGGGGCAGTTCCGATCGTGTGGGACCGGCCCGGCGCAAGGGGCGTGTTCGGCGAGGAGTTCGTGCTCGACGACACCGACGCCGCGGCGCGGCGGGTGCTGGAGGCGACGGCCGTCGACGCGCGGTGGGACGCGCTCTCGGCCCTGGCGCGGGACCGGGTGCGCTCGTACGATGAGCGCGTCGTGGCCGGCCTGTGGCGCGAGGCGCTGGGGCTGGACTGAAGCAGGCCGGGCGTCGGCGGTAGGGTGGGACGCGTCCGCCCCCCGCCCGCCGGTGCCTGGGGCCGCCGTCGTGAACCATTCCCCATCGAGGAGACCCCGTGAAGAAGATCGAGACCGTTGCCGTCATCGGCCTGGGCTACATCGGACTGCCCACCGCCGCCATCCTCGCCGAGAACGGCGTGAAGGTGCTCGGCGTGGACGTCTCGGACCGCACGGTGGACGCCGTGAACGCGGGCACGGTGCCCTTCGTGGAGCCGGACCTGGCCGGGTTCGTCGCGCGCGGCGTCGAGAAGGGCCTGCTCAGCGCCTCGAAGACGACCCCGGCCGCGGACGCTTACATCGTCGCCGTGCCCACCCCGTTCAAGGACGGACACTCCCCGGACCTGGGCTACATCGAGGCCGCCGCCCGCGGCCTGGCCCCGCAGCTGACCGGCGACGAGCTCGTCATCCTCGAGTCCACCTCGCCCCCCGGCGCCACCGAGCACATGGCCGAGGTGATCTTCGCCGAGCGTCCTGAGCTGCGCGAGTCCGAGCTGGACTTCGCCCACTGCCCCGAGCGGGTGCTCCCGGGCCGCGTGATGGTCGAGCTCGTGACCAACGACCGGATCGTCGGCGGCTCGACCCGGCGCGCGGCCGAGCGGGCCCGCGACCTCTACCGCACGTTCTGCGAGGGCGAGATCCTGCTGACGGACACCCGCACCGCGGAGATGGCCAAGCTCGTGGAGAACTCCTTCCGCGACGTCAACATCGCCTTCGCCAACGAGCTGTCCGTGATCTGCGCCGAGCAGGGCATCGACGTGTGGGAGCTCATCGAGCTCGCCAACCACCACCCCCGCGTGAACATCCTGCAGCCGGGCCCCGGCGTGGGCGGCCACTGCATCGCCGTGGACCCGTGGTTCATCGTGGACGCCGCCCCGCAGACCGCCCGGCTGATCCGCGCGGCCCGGGAGATCAACGACGGCAAGCCCCAGTGGGTCCTCGACCAGGTCAAGGCCGCGGCCTTCGACGTCCAGCAGGAGACCGGCCGCGCTCCGGTCGTCGCCGCCCTCGGCCTGGCCTTCAAGCCGAACATCGACGACCTGCGTGAATCCCCGGCCCTGAACATCGCGGCCGAGCTGGCGGGCCAGTTCTCCGGGTCCGACGTGCTCGTGGTCGAGCCGCACGTCACGGAGCTGCCGGCCGCGCTGCAGGGCAAGGACAACGTCCGCCTGGTCGCGGCCGACGAGGCCCTGGACGCCGCCGACATCGTGGTGCTGCTGGTGGACCACTCCGCCTTCGCCGACCTCGGCGACCTCGAAGCCCTCGTTCCGCAGGGAGGTGAGGATCGCGTGGCTGCGCTGGGCGTATCCCGACCCGGTGTGGGGCAGGGAGTTGGTCAGCACGTGCAGCACC
>NZ_JABFNH010000022.1:74290-97974 GCF_017168435.1 Micrococcus sp. KRD070 | reverse complement strand
GAGCCCGCACCGATGACCGCACGCGAGCGCCCCGCGTCGTCCCGCCGCCCGCTGCTGCGGTCCCTGGCCCTGACCGCCCAGACCGTCCGCGAGCACGTGACGGACGACCCGGTGCTGCTGGCCCTGCAGGTCTCCCGTCGGCTGCCGCCCGCGGTGGCGGGCGGGGCGGCCGGCGTCCTCACCCGCCTGGGCCGGAACGGCGTCGTGCCCGCGCTCGGCCACGAGATGCGGGGCGAGCGCGCGGCGGCCCTGGCCGCCCTCGGCGTGGACGAGGCCGGCCGGCCCGTCCGCGCGTCCCGTCCGGGGGCGGGCGGCGGCCGCGGGCTGGTCCACCGGGCCGACGCGGCCCTCGGCATGGGCCGGCCCGACATCGCCGAGACGCTGCTCGGCAGCGTGCCGGAGGAGCATCGCGGCGCGGCGTGGACGGCCGCCGCCGCACGCCTGGCGGCGCACCGCGGCGACCTGGGCGGCGCGGCCGCGCTCGCCGCGCGGCATCCCCGCAACCGTCATCTCGCCCGCCGCATGGCGGGGGAGCGGGACGCGTTCCGCGGCGTCGCCCCGACCGTGCCGACCGAGCCCGGCTACCGCCCGGTCCCGGGGCGGGTGCTGCACGTGCTGACCAACTCCCTGCCCCACACCGGGTCGGGATACGCCCAGCGCAGCCACGCGATCCTCACCTCCCTGCGGAACGAGGGCTTCGAGGTCGCCGCCGTCACGCGGCCGGGCTACCCCGTGCAGATCGGCGTGCCCTGGGCGGCACAGCGGGATGTCGTGGACGGGATCGGCTACGCCCGGCTGCTGCCGGCGCGGCTCGCCCAGGGCCAGGCCGCCCGCATCCAGCAGCACGCCGAGCTGCTGGCCGCGCACGTGCGACGACACCGTCCCGCCCTGCTGCACACGACCACGCACTTCGTCAACGCGCTCGCGGTCGAGGCCGTGGCGCGGGCCTTCGGGATCCCGTGGGTCTACGAGGTCCGCGGGCAGCTCGCGGACACGTGGGCGGCGGTGCGCGGGCCCCAGGCCCTGGCCTCGGAACGGTACCGGCTCTTCCAGGAGCGGGAGGCCGAGGCCGCCCGCCGCGCCGACGGGGTCGTGACGCTCGGGGCGGGCATGCGCGACCGCCTGGTCGCGGCCGGGGTGGCCGAGGAAGCCGTCGTGCTCTGCCCCAACGCCGTGGGCCCGGCCTTCGTTGCCGAGCCGGCGGACCGGGACGAGGCACGCGCCCGGCTGGGCTGGGACCTGCCGACCGACGCCTTCGTGGTGGGCACCGTCTCGAGCCTCGTGGACTACGAGGGCCTGGACACCCTGCTGCGCGCCGCCGCACGGCTGGCCCCGCACCGTCCCGGGCTGCGCGTGCACATCGCCGGCGACGGCGTCGCCCGGCCCGGGCTGCAGGCCCTGGCCACGGAGCTCGGCATCGCTGAGCTATGCGCCTTCCCCGGGCGGGTCGACCGCGAGGATGCGCGCCTGCACCACGCCGCCCTGGACGTGTTCACGGTCCCGCGCCGGGACCTGCCCGTCACCCGCGCGGTGACGCCGATGAAGACCGTCGAGGCCTCGGCCACCGGCCGGCCCGTCGTCGCCTCGGACCTGCCGGCCCTGGCCGAGCTCGTCGAGGACGGGCGGACCGGTCTGCTCGTCCCCGCGGAGGATCCCGCCGCGCTGGCCACCGCCCTCGACCGGCTCGCGGAGGACCCGGCCGAGCGGGCGCGCCTCGGCGCGGCCGGCCGGGACTGGGCCCTGCAGACGCGCACCTGGGAGGCCAACGCGCGCCGCTATCGGTCGCTCTACGACCGGCTGGGCATCACGCCCCACTAAAGAGGCAGCGTAGTCAAGGACAGATCACCGCGTCCGTCAAACGTCTCGTCACAGGGGCGGTGTCGTAGTGGTGACCCACGTGAACCCGGGCCTGGGCCACGGCGGACCGCCAGGCCCGCGCGTCGGCAGTGGCCCGGCGAAGGGCGTCGGCCATGGTGGCCACGTCCGGGCTCAGCCACGCGGCGGGGTAGAGCAGGTCGGCGCCCGCCCACGCGAGTGCGGCCGGCAGGCAGCCGTGCGCGGCGCCGTCGGGCAGCGTGAAGTGGAACGACTCGAAGTCCGAGACGGAGAGCGCGACGCCCACCCGGGCGTACCACGCGGGCATGTCCGGCCCGTGGGGGTCCCAGGCCACGGCTCCGGCGAGCATCGGGTCGGTCTCGATGCGGCGCAGCTGCGCCCGGTAGTAGGCCGCCGCGGTGGGGCGCTGCGCCATCCAGCCGACCTCCTCCGGGTGGTGGCCGCGGATCCGGAGCGTGTGGCGGGGCTCGACCCGCCGGAGCGTGGCCAGCAGGTCGAGGGCGCGGTGCAGTCCCTTCCGCTCGGGCAGCACGCCGACCAGCCCGAGCACGAAGCGCCGGTCGTCGTCGCCGTCCGGGAGCGTGGGCGGCACGGCCACCGCGTTCGGCACCACCGAGGTCCGCGCGGCCGGGAAGCGGGTGTCCCGCAGCACCTGGGCGCGCACGTGCTCGGCCACGAACACCCACTCGTCCAGGGCGTCCTGACGCACCCGGGACGGGAACGCCGTGCCCGCCTCCTGCAGGTGGAGCCTGCTGGTCAACCGCGTGGTGCGGTGCGGGGAGTCCAGGTGCCGGGAGTACCAGGCGAGATTGCCGAGGCTCCATTCGCAGTGCACCACGTCCGCCCACGCGGCCAGGGCGCGGCTGCGCTCGACGTCGTGGCGGGCATGGCCGCGCCAGGCGTCCACGCGCACCTCGTGCCCGTCGGCGCGCAGCCGGTCCATCAGCGCGCCCGCGAACTTCAGGTCGTGGCCCGCGACGACGACGCGGCGCGGCTCCGCGGTCACCCGCACCCGGGGCGTGGAGGCGGCGGGTGGGCCGGCGGCCTCGGCGGGAGTGAGCGAGTCCAGGCGCGCCGCCCGGCCGGCGGCGGCCAGGCGCTCCCACGTCTCGCCTGCCCGGTCCGGGCCGATCACGGCGCGGCCCGCGCGTGCGGCCACGCTGGCGAGCGCGGGGTCCAGCCGGGTCCCCTCCGGGGCGAGGACAGCGTCGACAAGCCCCAGTGCGGCGAGGGCCCGCGCCCGTCCGGCCGCCGTCGCCGGGTCCGGGCACGCGACGACGACCACCCCGGGGAGGCGGGCCCCGGCGGTGCGCAGGGCGGCGGTCAGGGCCCGGCGGGAGGCCGGGTCAGTCATCAGCACCGTGTGCAGGCCGGGCGCGCCGGCGGGCATCTCCAGGTCCGCGCAGCGCCGGCCGGCCAGCTCGGCGGCCGCCTCGACGGACCAGCCGCGCCCGGCCTGCCCGTCCACCGGCAGGAGCAGGACGGCCGGCGCGGCGGCCGGCCGGGGCCCGAGGGGGGAGAACGCGTCGAGGGAGGGGACGCGCGCACCCGTCAGGGCGCGGCGCAGCACCGCCGCCGCCGGGAGCGGGAGCGCGGCCGACGCGTCCGGCACATACACGTCCGCCGCACGCCAGGTGCGCTCCGGGAGGACGGCCGCGCCCCGCGCGCCGCGCGCCGCGCGGAGGGCCGAGGCGCCGACGTCGCCGGCCGTGGCGGCCGCGCGCTCGCCCACGATGCGGGCCCGGCCCACCCAGCGACGCAGCCGCGCCCCGGCCGTGTTCACAGCGCGGTGATCCCGGTGGGCCGCTCGCCGCCGCTCCACGCGATGCGCTCCCGCACGAGCTCTGACTGCTTGCGCTCGAGGATTTCCTGGGCCTCCTCGGTCCGCCCCTGGGCCATGGCCCGGGCGTAGAGGTTGTAGCCGCGCGTCACGGCGCGAGGGCTGCCGTCCATCGTCAGGACGCCCCGCTCGATCCAGATCACGCGCTGGCACATCTCCTGGATGGTGCTGAGGGAGTGGCTGACCAGGAACACGCAGCCGGCCTGCTCGCGCAACTCGTCGAGCCGCTGGCGCGTGCGCTCCCGGAACTGGGCGTCGCCCGTGTTGAGCGCCTCGTCGATCACGAGGATGTCCGGGTCCACCGAGGTGGCGATCGCGAACTGCAGGCGCGCGGCCATGCCCGAGGAGTACGCCTTGAGCGGCAGCTGGAGCGCGTGGTCGTCGAGACCGGACAGGGCGACGACGGCGTCCCGCTTGGCCTCCGCCTCCGCGCGGGACATCCCCATCGCCAGGCAGCCCAGACGGATGTTGTCCTCACCGGAGACCTGGCGCACGAGCGCGGCGTTGACGCCCAGCATCACGGGCGTGGAGGTCGCGTAGATGTGGCCGGTGGTCGGGCGCATCTGGCCAGTGATGAGCTTCATCAGGGTGGACTTGCCGGACCCGTTCGTGCCGATCACGCCCACGGACTCGCCGCGCCCCACCACGAACGACAGCGGCTGCAGCGCCTGGACCTCCGTGGTGCGAACGCCCCGGGCGGCGCGGACCCGACCCCGCAGGCCCCGGCGGGGCTGGACCGCTTCGGCCGAGAGGACGCGGTAGGTCATGGACGCCTCGTCGACGACGACGGAGGGAGTCAGCGGCTCCGCGCTCATCGTTCCTCCCCGTAGGTCTCCTCGGCGCGCCAGAACACCACGGTCCCCACCACGAGCAGGGCCGCCGTCCACGCCGCGAGGACGATCCACCGCATGGGGTCCGCGTCGGAGGCGTACAGCAGGGACTGTCGCGCGATGTCCAGGACGCAGAACAGCGGGTTCAGATGCATGGCGGTCATCAACGGCGGGATGTTCGCGAAGCGGTCGGCGCTGAAGAACACGGCGGAGACGTAGAGCCAGATCCGGGTGCCGAACGCGATGAGGTTGGACAGGTCGGACCAGCGGGCCACGTAGCGGGCCAGCAGGAGGGAGGCGCCGACGTTGAACAGCGTCTGCAGCGCCAGCAGCGGGATCAGCAGCAGCCAGCGCCACGTGATCTGCTCCATCGGCGGGATGGCCAGGACCAGCACCAGCATCACCACCAGCGTCGGGCCGAAGAGCATCAGCTCGCGGATGTTCGTCGCGATCGGCAGTGTGGCCCGCGGGAAGCGGAAGGCGCGGACGATGGAGAGGTTGGTCGAGATCGAACGCGACCCCGCCGTGATCGCGCTCGAGGTGTAGCGGAACAGGAACACGCCGATGATCAGGTAGCCGAGGAAGTTCGGCACGCCACGGCCGGTGCCCAGCAGCAGCCCGAACACGAGGAAGTACGCCGCGCCGTCGAGGATCGGGTTGAGGACCATCCAGACGCGGCCGAGCGCGTTGACGGAGTTCGCCCCGGCGATCCGGGAGCGGGAGTCGAACAGGATGAACGAGCGGTACTCCCAGAGGGAGGCCAGGTAGCGCGCCAGGCCCGGACGGGCGCCCACTCGGCGCAGGGTGGCTCCGTCCACGGTCAGGACCGCGGTGCCGCTCGGGACGCGGGGATCGCCGGTGTCTGCCATGCCGTCGCGGCCTCTCTTCATGCAGGCGGGAAGGCGGGCCGGGGCGGCCCGCCGCGAGTCGCCACTCTAGCAACCGGTGGTGCGGCGGCGCCGTCAGTAGACTGGCGACAGCTCGCGCCCGCGTCGAGCCTGATCGGGCCGCGGCCGCGGTCCGTCGTCCAGTCAAGAGGAGCAACTGTGCCCAAGGTCATGCCCATCTACGGAACCCGCCCGGAGGCGATCAAGGTGGCCCCCATCGTCAAGGCGCTGCAGGCCGACGAGCGGTTCGAGTGCGTGGTGACCGTCACGGGGCAGCACCGCGAGATGCTGGACCAGGTCAACGAGCTGTTCGGCATCGTCCCGGACCACGACCTGAACATCATCCAGCCGCGCCAGACCCTCAACGGCGTGTTCGCCCGCACCCTCGACGGGCTCGACGCCGTCCTCGAGCAGGAGCGGCCGGACGCCGTCGTCGTCCAGGGCGACACCACGACCTCGACGGCGGGCGCCGTCGCCGCCTTCAACCGCGGCATCCCCGTGGTCCACGCCGAGGCAGGCCTGCGCAGCTTCGACATCCTCTCCCCGTTCCCGGAGGAGGCCAACCGCAAGATCACCAGCCAGATCTCGGCGCTGCACCTGCCCCCGACCACCGTGAGCCGGGACAACCTGCTGCGTGAGGCCGTGGCCGCGGAGGACGTCTACGTCACGGGCAACACCGTGATCGACGCACTGCTGGAGGCCGTCAGCCACCAGGTGCCGTTCGAGGACGAGCGTCTGGCCGAGCTGGAGGCGTCCGGCCGTCGCGTCGTCCTCGTGACCACCCACCGGCGCGAGAACCAGGGCGATGCGATGCGCGGCGTGGGCCGCGCCCTGGCCCGCCTGGCCGCGGACCACCCCGAGGTCACCTTCGTGCTGCCGGCGCACCGCAACCCGGTGGTGCGCGAGGCGATCCTGCCGGAGATCGAGGGCCGCGAGAACGTGCTCGTGACCGAGCCCCTCGCCTACGGCGAGTTCACCCACCTGCTGTCTGTGGCCACCGTCGTGCTGACGGACTCCGGCGGCGTCCAGGAGGAGGCCCCGTCGCTGGGCAAGCCCGTCCTCGTGATGCGCGAGAACACCGAGCGTCCCGAGGCCGTGACCGCCGGCACCGTGCGTCTGATCGGCACGGACGAGGAGGTCGTGGTCACCGAGGTCACCCGCCTGCTGACGGACGAGGCCGCGTACAGCGCGATGTCCCAGGCCGTGAACCCCTACGGCGACGGCCGCGCGGCCGAGCGCACGGTCTCAGCGATCGCCGAGCTGCTCGGCGTGGGCGAGCGGCTGCCGGCCTTCGACGGCGCCTGAGCCGCACCACACCCCCGGACGGGGACACCCACCCCGTCGACGTCACGAGGCCGCCGTCCCCGCGGGGACGGCGGCCTCGTGCCTGCCCCGACGTCACCCGTCCTCGCGCGGGGTCACCCGGGCGTCCTCCGGGCGGACCAGCGGCAGGGACCCGGTGCGGGGCCCACCGGGCACGATCGGCAGATTGGTCTCCGGAGCACGCCACCACGCGAGCGCGCCGAGCAGGATGACGCCGCCGGTGAGCGCGAACGCCCATCCGTAGCCGGCGGTGTCCACCACGAGCCCGGCCAGCAGCGGACCGGAGATGGCGCCCAGGTCGGCGGACATCTGGGCGGTGGACATCACAGCGCCGGCGCGCCGCCCCTGGCCGACGACGTCGCCGATGGCCGCCTGCTGCGGGGCGTTCAGGGTGCCCGTGCCCGCGCCGGCCAGCAGGCACGCGAGCAGGAAGAGCGCGGGCGAGCTCATCCAGCCGATCACCCCGGTGGTGACGGCCATGACGAGCAGGCCCGTCAGGATCAGCGGCCGGCGCCCGTGCACGTCGGACAGCCGCGAGCTGAACGTCACGGCCGTGACGTTGCCGAGCGCGAACACGGACAGGGCCAGGCCCGCCATGAGCGCGCCGTCCACCTCCCAGCCCAGCAGCGCCGTGCCGGCGAACGCGCTCGCCGCGAACAGGGGCATCACCGAGTTCCGCACCCCGAACGTCGCCCAGCCGTTGGCGAAGAAGGAGACCAGCGCGGCCCGGTAGGACGGGTTGGCCAGGGCCTCCCGGATCGGCATGGCGGGGCGGACGTCGCGGACGGCGCGGTCCGCGAGCCGGGTGTCCTTGAGCAGGAAGAACACGAGGGCCGCCGCCACCACCAGGGAGCTGCCGTAGATCAGGAACGGGGCCCGGTACCCGAACACGGCCAGGGCGGAGCCCACGATCGGCCCCACGATGTTGCCGATCAGAAAGGCGGACGCGTAGGCGCCCGAGATCCTGCCGCGCATCGTGGGCGGGGACTTCCGGGCCAGGAACGCCATCGCGGACACGGTGAACAGGGTGGAGCCGATGCCGCCGATCGCGCGGAAGAGGATCAGCTGCGGGAAGGTCTGCGCGAAGGCGATCAGGAACATGGACGCGGCCACGATCAGCACGCCCGTCATGTACACGGGCGTCTCGCCGAGCCGGTTCGTCAGCTTGCCGGAGACCGGGGCGAACAGGAGGCGGGTCAGCCCGAACGCGGACACGACGGCGGCCACCCCGACGGCGGACGCGTCGAACGTCGCCGCGTACTGCGGCAGCAGCGGGGCGATGATGCCGAAGCCGATCGCGATGATGAACGCGGCGGCGACGAGGACCTTGATCTCACGGGGCAGGGGGACCCGCGAGGAGCGGGCGGACGACAACGGCATGACCGCCATCTTCGCACGGCGCCGGGTGTGCGACCCGGGGCGACGTCCGCCACGCCTCGTGGGACACTGGTGAGATGGACCACCGGTCTTCCTCCGGCCGTCGCCGGATGTTCCGCGTCTGCGCCGGCCTGCTGGCCGCTGCCGTCGGGTTGGCGGGCTGTGCACCTCACCCTGCCGCGGCGCCCGGCGACGAGTCCGGGGATCCTCCCCAGACAGCTGGCCACCCCATGACCGCCGTCGAACGCGCAAGCCTCTCTCCGTGTCGAGGCTATGGGCAGCTCCAGAGATTCAACACCGTGGAGACCAACGCGCGGGACGTCTACGGGTGGCGCCAGTTCGATCCCGTCGCGGTGGGTGACGGATCGGGTGACATCGACTGGGATGTAGATCCTTACCAGGACGAAGGCTGGCGTCTGTGGCTGTCTTCCCTCAGGTGGATCGGGCCCAGCATCGAAGCCGGCCGGGAAGGCGACGAGGAGGCCCTCGGTGTCGCTGAGCGGGTCATACGCGATTGGCGGGCTGACCACGAGGGCGGATGGGGCGGCGACCATGATGATGCGGAGGCCAACCATCATCGCATGGGGGTCCTCCTCTGCTTCCGTGAAGTGGTCGCCGACCGCGCAGCACGTTCTGCTGAACTTGCCAAGGACGGCAGTCTGCCGGAGGAGTATGCCTGGCTGGATGATCTGATCGGCCAGCACGCAGCGCAGAACATGGCGCGCTACTCGAAGCGGCACAATCACGGGTCGATGGAGAATCTGGCTCTTCTGGGCGCCGGGTGCGTTCTGGGCCGACCGGACTGGATGGAGCACGCCATGGAGCGCGCCGAAGGAGATATCCCCTTCCAGGTGGACGACCAGGGCCTCAGCAACGAAGCGGCACCGCATTACGCGCAATTCAACTATGTGCTCTTCCAAGCCATCGATGAGACGGCAGCCCGATGCGGGGTCGAATCCGGCGCCTTCGAGGATGGGGTGGAAAAAATGGGTCAAGCCCTTCCTCATATGGTTGATTCGACGGGCTCATATTGGCAATACGGGGACAGTGCAGAGTTCCCTGTCAAGCCATTCGACGGCATGAGCGATGAGCTGCGCTACGCGGCCACCGACGGGGCGGAGGGCGTCGCGTCCGCCGACCGTGTCCGTGCTTTTGACTCCGGCCCCGTATTCGGCCGGTCATCCTGGGGAACTCCCGACGACGGCTTCGCGGACGCCGCCGCGTGGATGCTGCGCACGGGCACGGGGCGGGAGACGAAGTCCCACCGCGGTGATCTGATGCAGTTCCTGTACACGGCGCGCGGTCGCCAGATCGTCGAAGACGGGGGACATCCCGGCATCGTCGAGGACAGTTGGCGACCGTGGGGTCTGGGGCCGACTGCGCACAACGTGATCCACATTCCGACGCTCGACGAGTACCCGGGCGCGGGTCCCGCCGAGCGGGGTGATGTGTGGGTGTCGTCGGATGGCTCTGCCGACGGTGCGACGGCGCGCCAGAACCTGGACGTCGGCGGGGAGCGGGCCCGTTCTGTTCTCGTGCTCACCGACCCGGACGTCGCCGTCATCGTGGATCGCACTCGCATCCTCGACGGCCGGACGGACCATGTGGTCGAGACGCTCTGGAATCTTCCGGCGGAGTTCTCGGCAGAGAGGGTCTCCGAGGACACCGTCCGGGCGGTGGACGCAGGCTCCGGCGAATCGACGACCCTGGTGCAGGTGCGCCTGGACGGTGAGCCGGTGCCGCGTGGCGGTGTGCACCTGCGACGGGGCGAGACCGACGTCGAGGGCGGCCACGCCCACCACGGATGGCACTACCCCGCAGAGCAGGAACGGGAGGAGGCGACTCAGGTCGCGTTCCGTTCGACCGGAGCCGAGTCCGCGATCGTGAGTGTGCTCGTCCCGGCCGCCGCGGGCGACGCCGTGAAGGTGGACAGTGAGAGCGCCCCCGACGGCTCCGTCATCCTCACGGTCCGGAGCGAGGATGGGCACGCCCGAGTCGCGGTGCAGCAGGACGGCACCCTCTCCCGCCTGACGTGAACCGTGCGGCCCGGGGCGGGCGACGGCCCGTGTGACAGACTGGGCCCGTGGAAATCGTGCTCATAGTCTCAGTCGTGGCCGCCCTGCTGCTGGGCGGCGTGCTCGTCGGCCTGCTGGACCGGCGCCCCGCCCCGCCGAAGGGGTCGTACCAGGAAGTGCGGGACGCGGACGACCCGCGCCCGAGCCCGCGGCACGCGGCCCCGTCGGGCTCCACCGCCGTCCTGGAACGCCCCGAGGTCGACGAGGCGCCGCCCGTCGTCGCCGAGCCGGAGCCCACCGTCGTCGAGGAGGCGGAGACCGCCCCGGCGAAGCCCGAGTACGAGCGGCCCGAGGCCGCCGGCTCGCGCCTGGCCCGCCTGCGGGCCCGCCTGCTCAAGTCCAACAACGTCTTCGGCAAGGGCCTGCTGGCGCTGCTGTCCCAGGACCGCATCGACGACGACGTGTGGGACGAGATCGAGGAGACGCTGCTGATGGCGGACCTCGGCACCGAGCCCACCCTGGAGCTCGTCGACCGCCTCAAGGCCCGCGTCACGGTCGAGGGCACGCGTGACCCCGAGCAGGTGCGCACCCTGCTGCGCGAGGAGCTCGTGGCGATGGTGGACCCCTCGATGGACCGCCGTCTCGCCGCGACCCGCAAGGGCGACCGCCCCGCCGTGACCATGGTCGTGGGCGTCAACGGCGTCGGCAAGACCACC
This sequence comes from Micrococcus sp. KRD070, assembly GCF_017168435.1. Taxonomy (NCBI): domain Bacteria; kingdom Bacillati; phylum Actinomycetota; class Actinomycetes; order Micrococcales; family Micrococcaceae; genus Micrococcus; species Micrococcus sp. KRD070. Next base: position 87,150 of record NZ_JABFNH010000022.1, on the reverse strand, counting down.
ACCGTGGGCAAGCTCGCCCGCGTGCTCGTGGCGGAGGACCGCACCGTCGTGCTCGGCGCCGCGGACACCTTCCGCGCCGCCGCCGCCGAGCAGCTCGCCACGTGGGGTGCCCGCGTGGGCGTCGAGACCGTCCGCTCCGAGAAGGAGGGCGCCGACCCGGCGTCCGTCGCCTTCGAGGCCGTGGAGCGCGGCATCGCCGAGGGCGTCGACGTCGTGCTCGTGGACACCGCGGGCCGCCTGCAGAACAAGGCCAACCTCATGGACGAGCTCGGCAAGATCAAGCGCGTCATCGAGAAGCAGGCCGAGGTGGACGAGGTCCTGCTCGTCCTCGACGCCACCACCGGCCAGAACGGCCTGACCCAGGCGAAGGTGTTCGCCGAGGTCGTGGACGTCACCGGCATCGTGCTGACCAAGCTGGACGGCACCGCCAAGGGCGGCATCGTGATCGCCATCCAGCGCCAGCTCGGCGTGCCCGTCAAGCTGATCGGCCTCGGCGAGGGCCCCGATGACCTCGCGCCGTTCACCGCCGAGGGCTTCGTGGACGCGCTGCTGGCCGACTGACCCGCCGCGCCGCGCACCGGGCCCCTTCCGACGTCGTCGGGAGGGGCCCGCTGCGTCCCCGGTCACCCCCGGCGGCGCGGCGCGTCACATTGCGTCCGATTCCGTGCGCGCCACCGTGCCGCGCCTCACGCTCCGCTACGCTCCTTGAGCAACGGTCCGATCCTGGACCGGGCGACGACGCCGGACGAACGGCGTCGACGCGGCGGGCGTCCGGCTCAGACCGAGGAGACGCCCATGAACGAGATGACCCTGGACGCCGGAACCGTGTGGATGGTGGTGAGCGCAGGCCTCGTCCTCTTGATGACACCGGGGCTCGCCTTGTTCTACGGCGGGATGACCCGCTCGAAGTCCGCGCTGAACATGATGATGATGTCCTTCGTCTCGATGGGCCTGGTCGGCGTCGTGTGGATCCTCTGGGTCTCCGGCATGACCGGCGGCGAGGGCTGGCTCGGCCTCGTCGGCAGCCCGCTGGCCGACCCCGGCCTCACCACCGCGATGGAGGAGGGCGGTCTGATCGCCGCCGGCTTCGGCGCCACCTTCGCCATCATCACGGTGGCCCTCATCTCGGGCGCGGTCGCGGACCGCGCCCGCTTCCTCACCTGGTGCGTGTTCGTGCCGGTGTGGGTGACCCTGGTCTACGCGCCGCTGGCCTACATGGTGTGGGGCGGCGGCCTGCTCGCCGAGGAGGGCGCCATCGGCTCGCGCCTCGGCGAGGCCCTGGACTTCGCCGGCGGCCTCGTGGTGCACATCAGCGCCGGCGTGGCGGCGCTCGTCCTGGCCCTGATGATGGGCAAGCGCAAGGGCTTCGGCGTGGACCCCGGCCACAAGCCGCACAACGTGCCCTTCACCATGCTGGGCGCCGCCCTGCTGTGGTTCGGCTGGTTCGGCTTCAACGGCGGCGCCGCCGGCGACACGGGCCAGCTCGGCCTGATCTGGATCAACACCCTGGCCGCCGCCGCGGCCGGCATGCTCGGCTGGGTCGTGGTGGAGTGGGTGCGCCGCGGCCGCCCGACCTCGATCGGCACCGCCTCCGGCATCGTGGCCGGCCTCGTCGGCATCACTCCGGCGTGCGCCTTCGTCAGCCCGCTCGGCGCCCTGGTGATCGGCGTGGCCTCCGGCGCGGCCAGCGCCCTGGCCGTGAACCTCAAGTACCGCCTCGGCTTCGACGACTCCCTCGACGTGGTGGGCGTGCACCTGACCGCCGGCATCCTGGGCACCGTGCTCATCGGCTTCTTCGCCCTGCCCTCCGAGGGCCCCGCGGGCCTGTTCTACGGCGGGGACGGCCGTCTGCTGCTGGCCCAGACGGTGGCCGTCGTCGTGGCCGTGGTGTTCACCGCGGTGCTCACCTTCCTCATCGCGCTCGTGCTCAAGGCCACCCTGGGCCTGCGCGTGAGCGAGGAGGACGAGGAGCGCGGCGTGGACCTCACCCTGCACGACGAGTCGGCCTACCACTACGACGTCGGCTTCGGCGGGGTGCCCGTCCCCGCCGAGGCGCGGTGAGCCGCCGCGGACGGGTGAGGCCGGTCGGTTGCTAGGCTTGGCGGGCGCCGCGGTGGATGCCGCGGCGCCCGCGACCGACCGCGTCCGGCTCAGTCGACCCCGCTTCGAAGGATCACACCCGCCGTGTTCAACTCCCTGTCCGACCGCCTCACAGCCACCTTCCGCAGCCTCAAGGGCAAGGGGCGGCTGAGCGAGGCGGACATCGACGCCACCGCACGCGAGATCCGCCGCGCCCTCCTGGACGCCGACGTCGCCGTGCCCGTGGTCCGCCAGTTCATCGCGCAGATCAAGGAGCGCGCCCTCAGCGCCGAGGTGGCCCAGGCCCTGAACCCGGGCCAGCAGGTCGTGAAGATCGTCAACGAGGAGCTCGTGGGCATCCTCGGCGGTGAGACCCGGCGCATCCAGCACGCCAAGACGGGCACCACCGTCATCATGCTCGTGGGCCTGCAGGGCGCCGGCAAGACGACCCTCGCCGGCAAGCTCGCCCACCTGCTCAAGTCCCAGGGCCACACCCCGCTGCTCGTGGCCTGCGACCTCCAGCGCCCGAACGCCGTGAAGCAGCTGCAGGTCGGCGGCGAGCGCGCCGGCGTCCCGGTCTACGCGCCGCACCCCGGCGTCTCCTCCGAGTTCGAGGCCGCCTCCGGCGACCCGGTGCAGGTGGCCCGCGACGGCGTCGCCGAGGCCAACACGAAGTACCACGACGTGGTCATCATCGACACCGCGGGCCGCCTCGGCGTGGACGCCGAGCTCATGCAGCAGGCCGCAGACATCCGCGCCGCCGTGGACCCGGACGAGGTGCTCTTCGTCATCGACGCGATGATCGGCCAGGACGCCGTGGCCACGGCCCAGGCGTTCAACGAGGGCGTCGGCTTCACCGGCGTCGTGCTCACCAAGCTCGACGGCGACGCGCGCGGCGGCGCCGCGCTGTCCGTCCGCCACGTGACCGGCAAGCCGATCATGTTCGCCTCCACGGGCGAGGGCCTGAAGGACTTCGAGGTCTTCCACCCGGACCGCATGGCCTCGCGCATCCTCGACATGGGCGACGTGCTCTCCCTGATCGAGCAGGCCGAGCAGAACTGGGACCGCACCGAGGCCGAGAAGATGGCCCGCAAGTTCGCGGACCAGGAGGACTTCACCCTCGACGACTTCCTCGCCCAGATGCAGCAGCTCAAGAAGATGGGCTCGCTGAAGAAGATGCTCATGATGATGCCGGGCGCCCAGGGCATGCGGCAGCAGCTTGAGCAGTTCGACGAGTCGTCGATCGGCCGCGTCGAGGCGATCATCCACTCGATGACCCCGCACGAGCGCGTGGCCCCCAAGATCATCAACGGCTCGCGCCGTGCCCGCATCGCCCGCGGCTCGGGCGTGAGCGTGTCCGAGGTCAACGGCCTGCTCGAGCGCTTCGCCGAGGCGCAGAAGATGATGAAGCGCATGGCCGCCGGCGGTGGCATCCCGGGCATGCCCGGGATGCCGGGCGGCGCCTCCCGCAAGACGAAGGGCAAGGGCAAGAACGCGAAGCGCGATCGCGTGAAGTCCGGCAACCCGGCCAAGGCCGCGGCCGAGCGCAAGGCGATCGAGGAGCGGCGCGCCCGCGCCGCCCAGGCGCAGGCCGGGGCGGTGTTCGGCCGCGACGGCGCGGGCATGGAGGGCTTCGACCCGTCCACCCTCAACCTGCCGGCGGGCTTCGAGAAGTACCTCAAGGACCGCTGAGCCGCCCGCTGCTCGGTCGCGGCGCGCCGGGTGTGCACCGGCCCGCCCGATCTGGCAGAATGGCACGGTACTGAGCGTGAGCCCGGACGACCCTCTATCCTCCGCTGCGCTCCGTTCCGTGTGCCAGGTCGTCGACGCCCGCTGCCCCCACGCGGCGTCGTGCCCCGGCCCCCCAGATCCACTGAAGGAGAACCACACTCGTGGCTGTCAAGATTCGTCTGAAGCGGTTCGGCAAGATCCGCGCCCCGTTCTACCGCGTCGTCGTCATGGACTCGCGCACCCGCCGCGATGGCCGTGCCATCGAGGAGATCGGCAAGTACCACCCCACCGAGGAGCCCTCGTTCATCGAGATCGACTCGGAGCGCGCCCAGTACTGGCTCTCCGTCGGCGCCCAGCCGACCGAGCAGGTCGCCGCGCTGCTGAAGGTCACCGGTGACTGGCAGAAGTTCAAGGGCGAGTCGGGCGCCGAGGGCACCCTGAAGTCCAAGTCCGAGAAGGAGGCCTTCGTGGCCCCCGAGAAGGGCTCGGTCATCCTGCCGGAGGAGCCGAAGCAGGAGGAGGCCCCGGCCGAGTCCGAGCAGGCCGCCGAGGCTCCGGCCGAGGAGGCCGCTGAGGCGCCGGCCGAGGACGCCGAGAAGTCCGAGTGACCATGCTGACCGAGGCCCTCGAGCACCTGGTGCGCGGCATCGTGGACACGCCCGAGGCGGTCCGCGTGGACGCCCGCTCCCAGCGGCGCGGCGACATGCTGGAGGTCCGCGTGGCCCCCGAGGACCTGGGTCGCGTGATCGGCCGCCAGGGTCGCACCGCCACCGCGCTGCGCACCGTGCTGGACGGCCTGGCCGGCCACCCCGTCCGCGTGGACGTGGTGGAGACCGACCGCCGCTCCTGACGGCCCGTGACGCACGGCCCGCCCGCCCCTCACCGGGCCGGCGGGCCGTCGTCGTCTTCCGGCCTCCCGCCACCGACCGTCCCACCCAGGAGAGCCCATGAGTCCCGCAGCCCAGGACGACCTCGTCCGCGTCGCCCGCATCGGCAAGCCGCACGGCATCCGCGGCGAGGTGACCGTGCAGGTCTTCACCGACGACCCGGATGCCCGCTTCGCCCCCGGCGAGCGCCTCGTGGTGCGCGACGGCGCCCCGGGCCTGCCGGCGGAGCTCACCGTCACCCGCGCCCGGTGGAACAAGCAGATCCTTGTGGTCGGCTTCGAGGAGTCGCCGGACCGCAACGTCGCCGAGACCCTGCGCGGCGCCCAGCTGTTCGCCGTTCCCGCCGCGCCCGAGGAGTCCGACGAGTGGTACGAGGAGGACCTCGTGGACCTCGAGGTGCGGGTCGACGGCGAGCGCGTCGGCGTCGTCACGGCCCTGACCACCGGGGCGGTCCAGGATCTGCTGCACGTCGCGTTGGACGGCGTCGAGGAGGAGGCCCTGGTGCCCTTCGTCGAGGAGATCGTCCCGGAGATCGACTCCGAGGCCGGCGTGCTCGTGCTGACCCCGCCGCCGGGGCTGCTCGAGCTCGCCACCGGCGAGGACGAGGGCGCCGTAGACGGGCCCGCCGATGCGGATGCGGAGGACTGAGCGGTGCGCTTCGACGTCGTCACGATCTTCCCCGAGTACCTCGCGGTGCTCGACGTCTCGCTGCTGGGCCGTGCCCGCCGCGAGGGCCTCGTGGACGTGCACGTCCACGACCTGCGCGACTTCACCTTCGACCGGCACCGCACCGTGGACGACACGCCCTACGGCGGCGGCGCCGGCATGGTGATGAAACCGGAGCCGTGGGCGCTCGCGCTCGAGCACGTGGCGGCCCAGGGGCCCGTGTCACCGGCCCCCGCCGAGTCGTCGTCGGCGGAGCCGGGGGACCGCCCCGTGCTGCTCGTGCCGACGCCCTCGGGGGAGCGCTTCACCCAGCGGTTCGCCCGGGAACTGGCGGGCCGGGAGCACGTGGCGATCGCGTGCGGCCGCTACGAGGGGATCGACGAGCGCGTCTTCGGCTGGGCCGAGGAGCTCTTCGAGGTGCGGCTGGTCTCGCTGGGCGACTACGTGCTCAACGGCGGCGAGGTCGCGGCGCTGGCGATGATCGAGGCCGTCGGCCGCCTCGTGCCGGGCGTCGTGGGCAACCCGGCCTCGCTCGTCGAGGAGTCCCACGAGGACGGCCTGCTGGAGTACCCGGTCTACACCAAGCCCGCGGACTGGCGGGGCCGTGCGGTGCCGCCCGTGCTGCTCTCGGGCGACCACGGCAAGGTCGCGGCCTGGCGTCGGGCCCAGCAGAAGGAGCGCACGCGCGAGCGGCGACCGGACCTGTGGGCGGCGTACGGCTCCGAGGCCTGACCCGCCGCGCCCGACGGGCCGGAGGGGCGTCGCGACGTCGTCGGCTGTGGCATAATGGATCCTCGCGTCCGCCGGACGCCCGACCTGCCACAGGGGGCGCGCGTCAACGGATCGGACCCCGGGACCGCACCCCACGTGCGGAGCCCGGCCCTCGGCTCGGGACCCGGCCCCCTCGTCATGCGGACGTGGACGGGCCGTGCGCCCGCATACCACGCGGTTGACCTGTGGCATCCGCCAGGAGAGATGACATGCACATTCTCGACTCGTTCGACAAGAAGACGCTGCGCGACGACATCCCGGAGTTCGCCCCCGGCGACACCGTCAAGGTGCACGTGAACATCATCGAGGGCAAGACCGCCCGCGTCCAGGTGTTCCAGGGCTACGTCATGGGCCGTCAGGGCTACGGCGTGCGCGAGACCTTCCGCGTCCGCAAGGTGTCCTTCGGCATCGGCGTGGAGCGCGTGTTCCCGGTGCACTCCCCGGTCATCGACAAGATCGAGGTCGTCACCAAGGGCGACGTGCGCCGCGCGAAGCTGTACTACATGCGCGACCGCCACGGCAAGGCCGCCCGCATCCGCGAGAAGCGCGCCGACGCCAAGTGATCATCCCGGTCGGCCCCGCCGACCGGTGATCGACCCATGCGCACCTCGGAGCCCCGTGACCCCCGCCGGTCACGGGGCTCCGTCGCGTCCGGGGCCGGCTCCTCCTCGGGCCCGACGGCGGCCCCCGCCTCCGGCACGAGCCGCTGGTGGGCGTGGCTCGGCCTGACCGTGGTGGCCGCCGTCGTGGTGGCCGCGGTGCTGCGAGCCCTCACCGGCCCCGTCTACCTCATCCCCTCCGGGTCGATGGAGCCGACCCTGCAGCCCGGCGACCGCGTGCGGGTGGAGGCCGCCGCGGCCGGCGGGCAGGGCCTGCACCACGGCGACGTGGTGGTGTTCGACGGCGCCGGCAGCCTGGCGCCGTACCGTTCGGCCGGATCGCTCGAGCGCGGCCTCGAGGACGTCGCCCGGTGGTGGGGTGTCGGCGCGGCCGAGGACGTCTTCGTCAAGCGCGTGCTGGCCCTGCCGGGGGACCGCCTCGAGTGCTGCGCCCCGGACGGCCGGCTGCTGCGCAACGGTGAGCCGCTGAACGAGCCGTATCTCGGCAGGCCCGTGACCGCAGACGAGCCGGCCGCGGCAGGGACCTGGTCCTTCGAGGTGCCCGACGGGCGCATGGTCGTCCTGGGCGACCACCGCGCCGCCTCCCGGGACTCCCGCGCACTGCTGGGCGCCCCCGGCGGCGGGCTCATCCCGCTCGAGCGGGTCGAGGGCCGGGCCGCGGAGATCGTGTGGCCCCTGGCCCGCCGCGGGACCGTGGACGCCCCCTCCGGGGACACGCCGTGACGGGGCGCCGCACCGCGCTGATCGCCGCCGCCGTGACCGTACTCGCCTGCGTGCTGGCGTGGGCCTTCCTGGCGCGCATGTACGCCATCCCGTCCTCGTCCATGGAGCCCGGGCTGCAGGCCGGCGACCGCGTGGTCGCCACGCTGCTCACCCCGGACCCGTTCCCGGTGCGCCGCGGTGACGTGGTGGTGTTCGAAGACACGAAGGGCTGGCTGCCCGGGGGCGGCCACGTGATCAAGCGGGCCGTCGGGCTGCCGGGGGACACCGTCTCCTGGACGCCCGGCGAGGAGACGCTGCGCGTGAACGGGGTGCCCGTGGATGAGCCGTACCTCGCGCCGGGGGAGACGCCCGCGCAGGAGGCGTTCGAGGTGACCGTCCCCGCGGGGCGACTGTGGGTGCTCGGCGACCATCGCTCGGCGTCGGCGGACTCCCGCGCGCACCGCGCCGGGCCCGGGGGCGGGTTCGTGGCCCTCGACGACGTGGTGGGCCGCGCCCGGCTCGTGGTCTGGCCGCTGGACCGGATCGGCGGCGCCGGCGCCGACCCCGACGCGTTCGCCGCCGTGCCGGACGCGCCCGCGCCGGAGGCCCGCACGTGACCGCGAGCCGGGGCGGTGGCCGGCCGACGGTGCGCGCCGGCCTGGACGTCGAGGCGGGGCTGGCCGCGCCGGTCCTCGCCGCGCGGGGAGTGGACCGGGTGCTCGTGGCGGGCATGGACGAGGTGGGCCGTGGCGCGCTGGCCGGGCCCGTCGTCGTCGGGGTGTGCGCCGCGTGGCTGCCCGCCGCCGGGCAGATCCCTCCGGTGCGTGACTCCAAGGCGCTCACGGACCGACGCCGGCGCGCCCTGGTCCCGCAGATCGAGGCCTGGGCGGCCGGGGTGGCGCTGGGCGAGGCCGGCCCCGCGGAGATCGACGCGCTCGGGATCTCGGCGGCCCTCGGCCTCGCCGGGCGCCGGGCGTGGGCGGCGCTGTACGCCGCGGTGGGGCAGGAGCCGGTCGCCCTCGTGCTCGACGGCCGGGACGACTGGCTGAGCCGCTCCGATCCCGACGCCGGCCCCGCGCCCGCGCCGCGCCCGCTGCCGCCCGTGCCCACGATGCTGGTGCGGGCCGAGGACCGGTGCGCGACGGTGGCGGCCGCGTCGATCGCCGCGAAGGTGGCCCGCGACGACGTCATGATCGCCCTCGACGCGGCGCACCCGGGGTACGGGTGGGCCGGGAACAAGGGGTACGGCTCAGCCGCGCACCGGGCCGCCCTGGCCGAGCGCGGGGCGAGCGAGCAGCACCGGCGCAGCTGGAACCTCGGGCTGCCGGACGCGCCCGCGCAGGCGCCGCCCACGCTGTTCGACTGAGCCCCCGGGGCCGGGCGCGGCCGCCCGTTCGACGTGCGACCCCCGGACGGGGGAGGATGGAGGCCGTGCGTGCCCGGACTGTCGCGGGTGCGCGGCGAACACTGAGGAGGCATGTCATGAGCGCAGACGACGTCGAGGACTTCGAGGCCGAGGCCGAGCTGCTGCTCTACCGCGAGTACCGGGACGTGGTGGGCCTGTTCCGCTACGTCGTGGAGACCGAGCGGCGCTTCTACCTCGCCAACGACGTGCAGCTGACGCCCCGCCAGGCGGACGGGGACGTGTTCTTCGAGATCCTGCTCGAGGACGCCTGGGTGTGGGACGTGTACCGCACGCAGCGGTTCATCAAGCGCGTGAAGGTGCTGACCTTCAAGGACGTGAACATCGAGGAGCTGCCCACCGAGGACCTGACGGTCCCGCCGGACGGCCAGCTGCCGAGCTGACCCACGCCTGATCGGCCCCGAGGGCGGGACGCCGACGTCCACTCCTGCACAGGCGTCCGGCCCCGCACAATCCCCGCCGTCGCCGACCCGGCGACCCTGCTCGGGACCACCCTGGTGCCCAGGAGGTGGTCGGGATGACGGGGACCGCGGAACGGATCGGGGCGCAGCCGCCCGGAGACAGGCGCGCCAGCCGCGCGCACACGGCGCTGGGCCGGTTCGGCGAGGACGCCGCCGCACGCTGGCTCGCCGAGCGCGGCTACGTGATCGCCGACCGCAACTGGCGGGGTGAGGCCGGAGAGCTGGACATCGTGGCCCAGCACGCCGGCTGGTGGGTGGGCGTCGAGGTGAAGACCCGCTCGGGCCTGGCCTTCGGCGACCCGTTCGAGTCGATCGACCGGCGCAAGCTCACCCGGCTGCACCGCCTCACCGCGGCATGGGTGCGGACCCACGCCGGAGAGCGCCGGGGAACGCCCTGGCGCGTCGACGCCGTCGCCGTGCTGGTGCCGCGCACGGGCGGGATCCGCTTCGATCTGCTGCAGGACGTGCGGCCGTGAGCGGCATCGGACGCACCCGCTCCATCACGCTGGCGGGTCTGCGCGGGGAGGTCGTGCACGTCGAGGCGGACATCGCCCAGTCCCTGCCCGGGTTCACCCTCCTCGGCCTGCCGGACCAGGCGCTGCAGGAGAGCCGGGACCGCATCCGCTCCGCCGCGCGCAACGCCGGACTGCCCCTGACCCGGCGGCACCTGACCGTGAACCTGCTGCCGGCGGGGGTGCACAAGCGGGGCGCCTGCCACGACCTGGCGATCGTCCTGGCGGCCTACGCCGCGGACGGGCGGGTGCGGAACGTCGAGGGGCCCGTGTTCCTGGCCGAGCTCGGCCTCGACGGCGCCCTGCACCGCTCGCCGGAGACCGTGGCGATGGTGATGGCCGCCGTCGACGCGGGGTGCTCCGAGATCGTCGTCGCCGAGGACGCGGAGGCCGAGGCCCGACTGGTCCCCGGCGCCGAGGTCCGCGGCTTCGCCCATCTGCACGACGTCATCCGCGCCTTCGGCGGGGAACCGGACGGAGAGGCGCCCCGCCGCCCGGCCCGACGGGAGGTGACAGCCCCGGAACCGGAGCCGGCCCGTGCGGTGCCCGACCTCGCCGAGGTCGCCGGGCAGGCCGAGGCCCGGTTCGCCCTCGAGGTCGCAGCCGCCGGCGCCCACCACCTGCTGCTCATGGGCGCCCCGGGGGCGGGCAAGACCATGCTGGCCGAGCGCCTGCCCGGAATCCTGCCGCCCCTGGACCGGCGCACCGCGCTCGAGTGCGCCGCCCTGCGCTCCCTCCGCGGCGGCGCCGCCCGTGTCCGGCGCAGGGGCGGGACGGCCCAGGGGTTCGACGGTGACATCGACCGGACCCCGCCGTTCGAGGCACCCCACCACTCGGCGTCCCGCTCGGCCCTCGTGGGCGGCGGCAGCGGCCTCGCCCGGCCGGGAGCGGCCTCCCTCGCCCACGGCGGCGTGCTGTTCCTGGACGAGGCCCCCGAGTTCGAACGACGCACCCTCGAGGCGCTGCGCCAGCCCCTCGAGTCCGGGGAGGTGCTGCTGCACCGGGCCCTCGGCGCCGTCGTCTACCCGGCCCGGTTCCAGCTCGTGCTGGCCGCCAACCCCTGCCCGTGCGGCAAGGGCGGCGGCACGGGCGTCGAGTGCCGGTGCAGCGTGCCCGAACGCCGCCGCTACGCCCAGCGGCTCTCCGGACCGCTGCTGGACCGTGTCGACCTGCAGGTCACCGTGCGGCCCGTCGACGCGCGGCAGCTCACGGGGGCGCCCGCCTCCGAGACCACCTCGCAGGTGGCCGCCCGGGTCGCCGCGGCCGCCGACCGCCAGGCCCAACGCTGGGCCACCGCCGCAGAGCGCGGGCTCGTCCCGTCCGGGCTGCGCCGCAACGCGCACGTCCCCGCCGCGGTGCTGCGGCACGGCCCGTACGCCGTGCCCCGGGCGGCCCGCCGGCCCGCGGACGACGCCGTCGACCAGGGCCTGCTGAGCGCGCGCGGCCACGCCCGCGTCCTCCGCCTCGCCTGGACCCTGGCGGACCTGCGCGGCGCCGAACGGCCCGCACCCGAGGACACCGACGTGGCACTCACGCTGCGCCACCAGAACGAGGAGGACGCATGACCACCCACGTCACCCCGGCGGCAGACCACGTCCCCGTCGCCGGGCCGCGCCGGCCGGACGCCGCCCGGCTCGCCCGCGCCGCCCTGACCCGGCTGGTCGAGCCCGGGGACGCGCTCGCGGTGCAGACCGTCACGGCGCTGGGGCCGGAGCGGGCGCTCGCCCTGCTCACGGGCCGGGAGACGATCCAGCCCGCCGAACGCGATCTGCTCGCCGATCACGCCGGCACGCCCGACACGCTGCCCCGGCGCTGGGCCGCGGGCCTGGCCCGCTGGGCGCCCCGGGCCGCCCGACTGGAGCCGGAGCGCGACCTCGTGACTCTGCACCGGCTCGGGGGAGGCCTGCTGATCCCCGAGGACGACGCCTGGCCCGCCGCCCTGGCGGACCTGGGCGAGGAGGCGCCTCTGGGCCTGTGGTTCCGCGGCTCCGGAACGCTGCCTCCCGCGGACCGGATGCTCGCCGTCGTCGGCAGCCGGGAGGCGACCGCGTACGGGCGGACGGTGACCGCCCGCTGTGCCGCCCACGCCGTCCAGCAGGGCGCGTGCGTGATCTCCGGCGGCGCGTACGGCATCGACGGCGCCGCCCACCGGGCCGCGCTGCAGGCGCTCGCCGCACCGGGAGACGCGGCGGATCGCGACGGCGTCCCGCCCACGGTGGCGGTGCTGGCCGGCGGCCTCGACCGGTTCTACCCGGCCGGCCACGAGGACCTGCTCCGCGCGGTGATGGCCGCCGGGCTGCTCGTGTCCGAGATGCCGCCCGGGGCGAGCCCCACGCGCTACCGGTTTCTGCAGCGCAACCGAGTCATCGCCGCGCTCGCGGGGGCCGTGCTGGTGGTCGAGGCGCGCTGGCGGTCGGGAGCGCAGAACACGGCGGGCCACGCGTTCGGCCTCGGCCGCGAGGTGGGCGTCGTCCCCGGCCCCGTGACCTCGCCCAGCTCCGCCGGCTGCCACCGTCTGCTGCAGGAGAGCCCCGCCCGTCTCGTCACCACCGAGCAGGAGGCCCTTGCCCTGCTCGGTCAGGGGCCCGCCCGGAGCGGCGGCGCGGGTGGGCCGTCGTCCACCCGGGCAGCTCCCGAGCCTGCCGCGCGGCCCACCGACGGGCTCACGATGGAGGAGGCCCTCGTCCACGAGGCGCTGCCCCTGCGCCAGGCGGTGCCCGTCGACCGGATCACCGTCAGCGCCGGGCTCGCGCTGCCCACCGTCCTGGCCTGTCTGTCCCGGCTGCAGCGGGCGGGCCTGGCCGAACGGGTCGAGGACCGGTGGCGGCGCGCATGACCTCCGGCCGCGTCGCCCGGGGCGCGGATGGCAGAGTGGGGGGATGGCCCCGGCGTGCCGGGGATGTCGGGCTGCTGGGTGGTCATCGCGTCTGCTCCTGTGGTGTCGACGTGCCGCGCGGTGCCGCGCGGATCGGGGGCGGAGGACGACGGCGGCCGATGCGGGCCGACGT
>NZ_JABFNH010000022.1:53199-74190 GCF_017168435.1 Micrococcus sp. KRD070 | reverse complement strand
CGCGCCCCCTCGCCCCGGGACACGGCCTGGCTCGAGGCGTTCGAGGAGCACCTGCGCCACGAGCGGAACCGCAGCCCCCAGACCGTGCGCGCGTACCTCGCCGATCTGCATTCCCTCATCGACTACGTCGCCGGCACAGCCGCCACCGCGGGGACGCCCCCCGTGGACGACGATGCTCCCGCTCGCCACGGGCCCAGCGCACCGGACGTCCTCCCCGAGCTGGACATCGAGGACCTGCGCGGCTGGTTGGCGGACATGAGCGGGTCCGGCCTCGCCCGCGCGACCCTGGCCCGCCGGGTGGCCGCCGTCCGCACCTTCACGGCCTGGCTGCGCCGCGAGGGCCTGCGCTCCGACGACCCCGCCCTGCGGCTGCGCTCGCCCCGGCCCGAGGGGACGCTGCCCCACGTGCTCCAGGAGCAGCAGGCGACCCGGCTCCTCGCGGCCGCCCAGGAGCGTGTGGACGCGGCCGCCGCGGGCGACGACCCCGCCGCCCACGCGCTGGCCCTGCGGGACGCCGCCCTGCTCGAGCTGCTCTACGCCACGGGCGCCCGGGTGGCCGAACTCTCCGCCCTGGACGTGGACGACCTCGAGGCCGGCCGCGGCGTCGTCCGGCTGACCGGCAAGGGAGACCGGCAGCGCACCGTCCCCTACGGCACACCCGCGGGCCGCGCCCTCCAGGCGTGGCAGCGGCTCGGTCGCCCCCGCCTGGCCCGGCCGGACTCCGGCCCCGCCCTCTTCCTCGGCGCACGCGGCGGCCGGCTGGGGGTGCGCCAGGCGCGCACCGTCGTCGACCGGGCGCTCGAGGGCCTGGGGGACACCGCGGCCCGCGGGCCGCACGCGCTGCGCCACACGGCCGCGACCCACCTCCTCGACGGCGGCGCCGACCTGCGCAGCGTGCAGGAGCTGCTGGGCCATGCATCCCTGCGCACCACGCAGGTCTACACGCACGTCTCGATCGATCGCCTCCGCGAGGGCTACCGGCAGGCCCACCCACGCGCCTGACGCCTCCCCGGAGCGCCCCCGGCCCCCCGGAGCGCCCCCGGCCCCTCCACTGCGCCACCGCGACACGCGCGGCGGCGCACCGCCTCGTTGCCGGCCCGGCATCCCTGGTGCACAATGGCCCCAGGATCCACCGGAGCCGCGACGTGGTCGTAGGGGAAGACGCACCGCATCGCACCCCCGGAGGCATCCATGACCAGCACCCAAACCCGCGGCGTGGTCCACATCCTCTCCGCCCCCACCGCCCTCTGCCCCCACGTGGAGTGGGCGCTGAGCTCCGTGCTCGGCCCCGCGACCTCGGTGGAGTGGGAGGGTCAGCCGGTCGCGCCCGGCCAGCACCGCGCCGAGGTGCACTGGACGGCGCCCGCCGGCACTGGCGCGCGTCTGGCCTCCGCCCTGCGTGGCTGGCCGCACCTGCGCTTCGAGATCACGGAGGAGCCGTCCGCCGGGGTCGACGGCTCGCGCTGGTCCCACACCCCGGACCTCGGCATCTTCCATGCCACCACGGACGTCTCCGGCAACATCATGGTCTCCGAGGACCGCATCCGGTACGCCTACGAGGCCGGCGCGGGCGACCCCAGCGTGCTGATGCACGAACTCTCCCTCGCGCTCGGCGAGGCCTGGGACGACGAGCTCGAGCCGTTCCGGCTGGCCGCCGCCCACGCCAACGTGCGCTGGCTGCACCGCGCTGTCTGAGCCTTCGCCCGGCCGGCGGCGCTCCGGCTCAGACGCTGCGGAACACGGCCACCGCGTTGTGGCCGCCGAACCCGAACGAGTTCTTCACGGCCACGCGCGGCCCCTCGGGCAGGCGGGCGGGGGAGCCGGTGACCACGTTCAGCGGGATCTCCGGGTCCTGGTGGTCCAGGTTGATGGTCACGGGCGCCTGGCCGTGGTGCACGGCGAGCACGGACAGGATCGACTCGATCGCGCCTGAGGCGCCCAGCAGGTGGCCGGTCTGGGACTTCGTGGCCGAGACCTGCACCTGGTCCAGGTGGTCGCCGAACACGGCCCGCATGGCCAGGTACTCCGGGGCGTCGCCCTTGGGTGTGGACGTCGCGTGGGCGTTCACGTGGCACACGTCCTCGGGGGTGATGTCGGCCGACCTCAGGGCGGCGCGCATCGCACGGGTCGCGCCCAGGCCCTCGGGCTCGGGCGCGGTGATGTGGTGGGAGTCGGAGCTGACGCCCGCGCCGGCCAGCTCGGCGTACACGCGGGCGCCGCGGGTCTTCGCGTGCTCCTCCGACTCGATCACCATGACGCCGGCGCCCTCGCCGAGAACGAAGCCGTCGCGGTCCACGTCGTAGGGGCGGGACGCGGCCTGCGGGTCGTCGTTGCGCTTGGACAGCGCCTGCATCGCGGCGAACGCGGCCATCGGCAGCGGGTGCACGGCGGCCTCGGCGGCGCCGCAGATCACGACGTCGGCCTGGCCGGAGCGGATGAGCAGCAGCGCGGTCTCGAGCGCCTCGGTGCCGGCGGCGCACGCGGACACCACGGTGCGGGCGCCGGCGCGGGCGCCGAACTCGAGGGAGAGCGCGCCGGCGGCGCCGTTGGGCATGAGCATCGGGACGGTCATGGGCAGCACGCGGCGCGGGCCGCGCTCGCGCAGGGTGTCCCAGCCGTCCAGGAGGGTCCACACGCCGCCGATGCCGGTGCCGAAGGCCACGGCGAGCCGGTCGCCGTCGACCTCCGCGCCCTCGAGGCCGGCGTCCTTCCAGGCCTCGCGCGCGGCGACGGTCGCCATCTGGGTGGCCGGGTCCTGGCGCTTCTGCTCCACCTTGGAGAGGACCTCGGAGGTGGGCACGGTCAGCTCGGCCGCGAAGGTGACGGGCAGCTCGTACTTCTCCACCCAGTCGTGCTCCATGGTGCGCGCACCGGAGACGCCCTGCAGGGCGTGGGACCAGAAGGTGGGCACGTCGCCGCCGATGGGCGTGGTGGCGCCGAGGCCGGTGATCACTGCGGTGCGGGTCATGGGTCTGCTGCCTCTGGGTCTCGAGTGGGGATCGGGCGGAGGGGTGTCGTCGGCACGACGCGCGGCGCGCGCCGGGGTGCCGGAAGTCGAGGGTGTCGGGCGCCGGGGGCGCTCACGCGCCCCCGGCGCTCACCGAGGGGACGGGGCGGGCCGGGCCCGCCGCCGTCGTGGGCCGATCAGGCCTGGGCGCCGTCGATGAAGTCGACGGCGTCCTGGACGGTCTTGAGGTTCTTGACCTCCTCGTCCGGGATCTTCACGCCGAACTTGTCCTCGGCGTTGACCACGATGGTCATCATCGAGATCGAGTCGATGTCCAGATCGTCCGTGAAGGACTTCTCCGGCTGCACCTCGGCGGTGTCGAGGCCGGTCTCCTCGTTCACGATCTCGGCGAGGCCGGCGAGGATCTCTTCCTTGGAAGCCATGGGGCGTCTCCTTCGGTAGGGGTGTGGGGTGTACGTGATCAGTGAATCAGACGGCGCCGCCTCAGGGGAGGCGGACCACCTGGGCGCCGTAGACCAGCCCGGCGCCGAAGCCGATCTGCAGGGCCAGGCCGCCGGTGAGCTCGGGGTTCTCCTCCAGCAGACGGTGCATGGCCAGCGGGATGGACGCGGCCGACGTGTTGCCGGCGTCCGCGATGTCCCGGGCCACGACGACGGACTCCGGCAGCTTCAGCTGCTTGGCGAACTCGTCGATGATCCGCATGTTGGCCTGGTGCGGGATGAACGCGGCGAGGTCTTCGGGCTCCACGCCCGCGGCGTCGAGGGCCTCGCGGGCCACCTTCGCCATCGACCACACGGCCCAGCGGAAGACGGAGGGCCCGTCCTGGCGCAGCGTGGGCCAGAGCATCCCCTCCGCGCCGGTGATCGCCGAGGCGTCGCCCGTGGTGCGGGCGTGCTCCACGGCATCGCGGAGCTCCAGCTGCGAGTGCGTCATGGAGATCGTGGACCAGCGCTCCCCGTCCGAGCCCCACACCGAGGGGGAGATGCCCGGCTCGTCCGAGGCCGACACGATCACGGCGCCCGCGCCGTCGCCCAGGAGGAAGGAGATGGAGCGGTCCGTGGGATCCACGACGTCGGAGAGGCGCTCGACGCCGACCACGAGCACGTGCCGCGCGGTGCCGGAACGCACGAGCGCGTCGGCCTGGGCCACGCCGTAGCAGTAGCCGGCGCACGCGGCGGAGACGTCGTAGGCGGGCGCCGGGGTAGCCCCGATCTCGTGCGCCACGAGGGCCGCGGCCGAGGGGGTGGCGTGCGGGAAGGTGACGGTCGAGACGATCACGGCGTCCAGGTCCGAGCCCTGCAGGCCGGCCCGCTCGAGGGCCTCCCGGGCGGCGCCCACGGCCATGACGGGCACGGTCTCCTCCGCCGTGGCGCGCTGGCGCGTGACGATGCCGGTGCGCTGGCGGATCCACTCGTCCGACGAGTCGATGGGGCCGATGAGGTCCTCGTTGGGGACCAGGTTCGCCGGGCGGTAGGCGCCCACGGCCACGATGCGGCTGGCCGCGGGGCGCTCGTGCTGCTTCAGGGTGACGGTCATGGTGCCTCTCTCTGCCGGGCGGTGCGCGGGGTTCAGGCCGAGTGCTCGGCCAGGAACGCCCGCGCGGCGTCCAGGTCCTCGGGGGTCTTCACGGCGAGCTGCGCGGTGCCCTTGAGACCGCGCTTGGCCAGTCCGGTCAGTGTGCCACCGGGCAGCAGCTCCAGGACGCCCGTGACCTGCCGCGTGGCCATGGTCGCCATGCACAGGTCCCAGCGGACCGGGCGGGTGACCTGGTCCACGATCCGGGCGAGCACGTCCGTGCCGGACTCGACGGCCTCGCCGTCCCGGTTGGACAGCAGGGGCAGGCGCGGGTCCGAGGGGGAGAGGTCGGCGACGTGGGCCGCGAGGTCGTCCACGGCGGGGCGCATGTGCTCCGTGTGGAACGCGCCGGCCAGCTTGAGCGGGATCACGCGGGCGCGGGCGGGGGCGGACTCGGCGAGCGCGCCGAGGGCCTCCGCGGTGCCGGCGGCGACGATCTGGCCGGCGCCGTTGACATTGGCGGGCGTCAGGCCCGCCGCGTCGATGGCCGCGAGGACCTCGTCCTGGTCCCCACCCACGACGGCGGCCATGCCCGTGGGCGTGGCCGCGGCGGCCCGGGCCATGCCGGTGGCGCGCACGCGCACCAGCGAGAGGGCCTCAGCGGGCGACAGCACGCCGGTGACGGCGGCCGCGGTGATCTCGCCCACGGAGTGGCCCGTCACGACGGTCGACTCCGGTGCGGCGGCGTCCGCTTCGAGGGCCGCGGCGGCCACCAGGCCGGCCGCCACGATCAGCGGCTGGGCGACGGCGGTGTCCTTGATGGTCTCCTCGTCCGACTCGGTGCCGTGGCGGATCAGGTCCACGCCCGCGGCGTCGGAGAGGGACGCGAGCAGGTCGCGGGTCCCGTCCAGCTCGAGCCAGGGGGCGAGGAAGCCGGGCGTCTGGGACCCCTGTCCGGGGCACACGATGGCAAGCATTCCTCCATCGTGTCAGGATCGGCCGCCGATCCGGGCAGATCGCGCCACGAAGCACGGCGAGTCGGTTTGGAGGGTTTCTACAAGCGGGGGTGTGCGCCGCCCCGGCTCAGTCCGACCCGTCCCCGGTCGTCTGCCGCGCCCCCGCGAGCCGGCCCAGGGTGATCGCGGTCTGCAGGACGTACGCGTCGCGGGGGACCAGCGGGTCCCAGCCGGTCACCTCGGCCACCCGCTTGAGGCGGTACCGCACGGTGTTCGCGTGGACGAACAGCTCGCGGGCCGTGCCCTCGAGCGAGTGGCCCAGCGCGCCGTATGCGTCCACGGTCTCCAGCAGGGAGGTGCCGGCGTCGGCCAGGGGCGTGAACACCCCGTCCACGAGGGCCTCCCGGGCCGTGGGGTCGCCCAGCAGCGCCCGCTCGGGCAGCAGGTCCTCCGCCGGGGTGGGCCGGCTCGCCCGGGGGTGGGCGGCCGCGGCGCTGAGCCCGGCGAGGGTGTGCCGCGCCGAGACGTGCGCCGAGACCAGCGAGTCCACGACGGGTCCCACGATCACCGGTCCCGGCGCGAACCAGGGCGCGAGCGCCTCGCCCACCGCCCGCGCATCCCGCACCGAGCCGACCACGAGGACGAGCCGTTCGGACTGCACGCCCACGAGCAGGTCGCAGTCGAGCCTCGCCGCGGCCCGCCGCAGGTCCGGGATGAACGCGGGCTTGTCCTGCCCCGGGGCGAGACCGGCCATGACCATCACGTCGTGGTCCCCACGCCAGCCCAATGCGGTGGCCCGGTGCCGGATCTCGTCCGGGTCCTGCCCGCGCAGCACCGCGTCCAGCAGGACCGACTCGAGCCGCGAGTCCATCGCGCCGCGCATCTCCGCGGCCCGGGCGTACACGTCTGCGAGCGCGAACGCGACCTCGCGCGAGTAGTGGAGGATGTGCTCGCGGACGGGCGCCTGGTCGCGCTCGGCCAGCAGCTCCGGCACCCGCGTCTCGACGACGTCCACCATCGTCCGGATGAGCTGGAGGGCCCGATGCAGCGAGATCGCCCGGGTGAGATCGGTGGGCGCGGGCCCGAAGACGTCCTGCAGGACGTGGCCCGTGGAGGTGGGCCGCTCGAACCACGTGAGGAAGCCCTGCAGGGCGCGCTGGGCCACGAGCCCGAGGGCGCTGCGCTCGTCCGGGGTGAGTCGGCGGTACCAGGGCAGGGTGGCGTCCAGCCGCTGCAGCACCGCCGTGTTCAGTGCCCCCAGGTGGCTCCGGAGGCGGGCCAGCCCGTCGGTGCTCACGGGGCGAGGGGCGGCGGGGCGGGGCTCGGGCATGCGCTCCATCCTAGGCGCGTGTTGTGGGGTTCCTACAGCGACGACGCCGGCCGCCCGCCTCCGTGGCGGAGGCGGGCGGCCGGCGTCGGGTCGGGAGGGCGTCGGCCTCCCCGCGTCGTGCGGGTCAGGCGTCGCCGCCCGCGATGCCGGTGGTGCCGGCGTTGACGTCGTCCAGGCGGTACTTCTCGTGCGCCTTCGCGGCCGTGCCCCGCTCGACCTCGCCCTCCTCCTCGAGGAGCTGCAGCGCGCGGACCACCATCGAGTGGGTGTCGATGAGGAAGTACCGACGGGCGGCGGCGCGGGTGTCCGCGAAGCCGAACTCGTCGGCGCCGAGCGCCGAGAAGCGGTTCGGCACGAACGGGCGGATCTGGTTCGTCCACGAGGTGGAGTAGTCCGAGGTGGCCACGATCGGGCCCTCGGCCCCCTGCAGCGCCTGCGTCACGTAGGGCACGCGCGGGGTGGCGGACGGGTCCTTCAGGGCGTCCTTCTCCGCCGCGACGGCGTCGCGGTACAGCTCGTTGTAGGAGGTCACCGACCACACGGAGGCGTTCACGCCCCACTCCTCGGAGAGGATCCGCTGGGCGTCGAGCGCCCACGGCACGGAGACGCCGGAGCCCAGGAGCTGGACCTTCGGGCCGTCGCCCTGGCCCTCGGAGAGACGGTAGATGCCCTTGAGCAGGCCCTCCACGTCGAGGCCCTCGGGCTCCTCGATGTGGGTGATCGGCTCGTTGTACACCGTGAGGTAGTAGATGACGTTGCGGACGTCGTCCCCGCGGTCGTGGTCGCCGTACATGTCCTCCAGGCCCTGGCGCACGATGTGGGCGATCTCGTACGAGTACGCCGGGTCGTAGTGCTTCACGGCCGGGTTCGTGGACGCCAGGACGGGGGAGTGACCGTCCATGTGCTGCGTGCCCTCGCCGGCGAGGGTGGTGCGCCCGGCGGTGGCGCCGATCATGAAGCCGCGCGCGAGCTGGTCGCCTGCGGCCCAGATGTTGTCCGCGGTCCGCTGGAAGCCGAACATCGAGTAGAAGATGTACACCGGGATCATCGGCTCGCCGTGCGTGGAGTACGCCGTGCCGATCGCGTTGAACGCCGCGGTGGCGCCGTCCTCGTTGATGCCGACGTGGTAGATCTTCCCCTGCGGGGACTCCTTGTAGGACAGGAACAGGTCCCGATCCACGGACAGGTAGTTCTGGCCCTTGGGGTTGTAGATCTTCGCGGTCGGGAAGAACGAGTCCATGCCGAAGGTGCGGGCCTCGTCCGGGATGATCGGCACGAAGCGCGGTCCCATGTTCTTGTCCCGCATCAGGTCCTTGAGCAGGCGCACGAACGCCATGGTCGTGGCGGCCTGCTGCTTGCCCGATCCCTTGCGGGCCTGCTTGTACGCGGACTCCGGGGGCAGCGGGATCGCGTGGAAGTCGCTGCGCCGCTCCGGCACGAAGCCGCCCAGCTCCTTGCGCCGCTCCATCATGTACGTGATCTCCGGGGCGTCGGCGCCCGGGTGGTAGTACGGGATGTTGTACGGGTCCTTCTCGATCTGCTCGTCCGAGATCGGGATGCGGTGGCGGTCCCGGAACACCTTGAGGTCGTCCACCGTCAGCTTCTTCATCTGGTGCGTGGCGTTGCGGCCCTCGAAGGACTTGCCCAGGCCGTAGCCCTTGATGGTGTGGGCCAGGATCACGGTGGGCTGGCCCTTGTGCTCCATGGCGGCCTTGTAGGCGGCGTAGACCTTCTTGTAGTCGTGGCCGCCGCGCTTGAGGCCCCAGATCTCGTCGTCGGTCATGTCCGCCACCATCTCCTTGGTGACGGAGGACCGGCCGAAGAAGTGGTCGCGCACGAAGCCGCCGGACTCGGCCTTGTAGGTCTGGTAGTCGCCGTCGAGCGTCTCGTTCATGATGCGCACGAGCTCGCCCTCGTCGTCGGCCTCGAGCAGCGGATCCCACTCGCGGCCCCACAGGACCTTGATGACGTTCCAGCCGGCGCCCCGGAAGTAGGACTCCAGCTCCTGGACGATCTTGCCGTTGCCGCGCACCGGCCCGTCGAGACGCTGCAGGTTGCAGTTGATCACGAAGGTGAGGTTGTCGAGCTTGTCGTTGGCCGCGACGTGCAGCTGACCGCGCGACTCGGGCTCGTCCATCTCGCCGTCGCCGAGGAAGGCCCACACGTGCTGGTCGGAGGTGTCCTTGATGCCGTTGTTGTGCAGGTACCGGTTGGTCTGCGCCTGGAAGATGGCGTTCATCGGCCCCAGGCCCATGGACACGGTGGGGTACTGCCAGAAGTGCGGCATCATCCGCGGGTGCGGATAGGAGGGCAGTGCGTGGCCCTGGCGGGACTTCTCCTGGCGGAAGCCGTCGAGGTCCTGCTCGGTCAGGCGGCCCTCGAGGAACGCGCGGGCGTAGTTGCCCGGCGAGGAGTGGCCCTGGAAGAAGATGTGGTCGCCGCCGCCCGGGTGGTCCTGGCCGCGGAAGAAGTGGTTCAGGCCCACCTCGTAGAGGGTCGCCTGGCCCGCGTAGGAGGAGATGTGGCCGCCGACGCCGACGGCGTCGCGCTGGGCGCGCTGCACGAGGGCCATGGCGTTCCACCGCAGGTAGTTGCGGTAGCGGCGCTCGAGCTCCTCGTCACCCGGATACTCCGGCTCCTGGTCCGCCGGGATCGTGTTCACGTAGTCCGTGGTGGTCACGTAGGGCAGGGCGACGGACTGGGCGCTCGCGCGCTGCATGAGGGAGCGCATGATGTACTGCGCCCGCTCCGTGCCGCGCTCCTCGATGAGTCCGTCGAGGGACTCGATCCACTCCGACGTCTCCTGGGGATCCTTGTCCGGGAGCTGGTCGGTCAGACCGCTGCGGATCTGCGAGCTCTCTTCGGCTGCGCTCACGGTGCCTCCTGGTTCTCGTGCGGAGGGGTGCTCCGCGGTGGGCTGCGGGCAGACGATCCGGTCCGGGCCCGCGACGCCGAGCCGGGCGCGTCGCCCGGAGAGTGCGTCTGTTCCTCCCCAGAGTAGACCGGAGCCGTCGCGTCCGCCCGGCCGGAGGCCCCGGAACGGCGGCGTCCACGGCGTATGGTGGTCATCATCACCCGCTCGACGGCGCGGGCCGCAGTGCCCGCCACCATCAAGGAGGACCGGACACTATGCAGGCTGGGTCGACGCCGACCTCGACGGACAGCGCCCTGCTGGCGGAGCTCGCCCTCTCGAGGGGCGACCTGGTGCAGGAGTGGGGGTACGACGACGACGTCGACTTCACCTTCCGTGACGCGCTCGAGGACGCGCTCGGCGAGGAGCTGCTGACCGAGGAGGATCAGGAGCCGGCGGACGCCGTCCTCTTCTGGTGGCGCGCGGACGACGGCGACGTCATGGATCTCGTGGACGCCCTCGTGGACGCCCAGCGGTCCCTCGATGCCGGCCCCGTCTGGATCATGACCCCCCGCAAGGGGCGCCCCGGCCACGTCAGCCCGGCGGACGTCGCCGAGGCCGCCTCCACCGCAGGCCTGCACGCCACCACCGGGGCCGGTGCCTCCGAGGACTGGGCCGCTCAGAAGCTCGTCCAGAAGCGCGGTGGCTGAGCCCCCGTCCGGCGGGACGCGGGGCGCCGACGTCGTCCCCGCGCTGCGCGACGACCACGGCCAGAGGTGGCCGTGGCCGCCGACGCGCGGGCCCGAGGACGCGGCCGCGCCGCGGGGCACGTGGCTCGTCTTCCTGCCCGGGGCGTTCACGCCGGTGTGCACGGACGAGCTCGGCTGGATCGGGGCGCTCGCCGAGGACGTGGCGGTCGACGAGGTGGCTGTCCGCGTGGTCTCCTGTGACGCCGCCCCCGTGCTGCGCCGCGTCCGCGAGGAGCTGGCGCTGCCGGAGCCGCTCACCCTGCTCTCCGACTTCTGGCCCCACGGCGCGGCCTGCCGTGCCCTCGACGTCTTCGACGCGGAGACCGGGCGGCCCCGCCGCGTCTCCGTGCTGCTCGACGCGGACGGGGTCGAGGCCGCGCGCGTGGTCGCCGCCCCGGGGCAGGCACGCACCCGGGGTGAGCACGAGGCCGCGACGCGCGACCTGCTCGTGGACCGGTAGCCTGGACGGACACCGGCACCTGTAGCTCAGTCGGTCAGAGCATCTCGTTTACACCGAGAGGGTCGGGGGTTCGAGTCCCTCCGGGTGCACCGATCGCGGGGCCGTGACATGGCGTGACGACCTGACCCGTCATGTCGCTGGCCCGCTGAGCGCGTGTGAGACCATGCTCACCATCATGAGCTCCTCGCCAGAGTCCTCGCGCGCCCCCGTTCCGCCCTCGCGGTGGGCCGAGGTGCGCTCCGGCGTCGCCGTGACGCTGGGCGCCGGCCTCGGCCTGTTCCCGCTGGGCATGGCCTTCGGGATGCTCGTGGTCCAGGCCGGGCTGCCCGCGTGGGTCGCACCCCTGTTCTCCCTGGTCGTGTTCGCCGGGTCCGTCGAGCTGCTGCTCGTCTCGCTGGTGGTGGCGGGCACGCCGCTGCTCACGATCGCCGTGACGGTGTTCCTGGTGAACTTCCGCCACGTGTTCTATGCGTTCAGCTTCCCGCTGGGCGTGGTCCGGGGGCGCCTCGCGCGGATCTACTCGATGGGTGCCCTGATCGATGAGGCCTACGCCATCGCCGCCGCCCAGCCCCGCGGCTGGACCGGCCCCCGCCTGGTGGCCATGCAGGTCGCGCTGCAGGCGTACTGGGTGCTCGGGGGCCTCGCCGGGGTGGCCGTGGCCTGGCTGCTGCCCGGGCCGGTGGAGGGCCTGGAGTTCGCGCTCGTGGCCCTCTTCATCGTGCTCGCCATGGACGCCGCCCGCACGCGGGCCCAGCTGCCCCTCGTGGTGGCGGCCGCGGTCGCCGTCGGGGTGGCCCTGCTGCTGGCACCGGCGCAGGTGCTCGTCGTCGCCTTCGCCCTCTACGCCGCGGCGCTGATCGCGTTCCACGTGCTCGCCGCGCGCGGGACCGCCCTGCCGCTGCCCGAGCCCGTGCCCGTCACCGGACCGGTGCCCGTCGTCGCCGCGGCGGGGGAGCGGGCCGGCACGGATGCCGAGTCCGGCGCCGGGGAGGCCCCTCGATGACCGGCACCGCGTACCTGGTGGCCGCGGCCGTCGTCGCGGGCCTCGTGACCTTCTGCCTGCGCGCGGTGCCGTTCGCCCTGCTGCAGCCGCTGCGGGAGTCCGTGCTCGCCGCGCGGCTGGCGGTGTGGATGCCCGCCGGCGTGCTGACCGTCCTGGCCCTGGTGATGCTGCTCGACGCCGCGGCGCTGGCCCCTGGAGAGCCCGTGGACGGGGCGCGGGTGGCCCACGCGCTGATCGCGGCGGCGGTGACAGTCGTCGTGCATCTGCTGGCCGGGCGGCGGACCCTGGTCTCGATCGCCGCCGGCACGCTGGCGTACGTGCTGTTGGTCAACCTGGCCTGACCGGCGGCGGGGCGGGTTCGCCCAGGCGTTCGGCCCATGCGCGGGTCGCCGCGGCGAGGCGCCGGCCGTAGGCGGTGACGCCGTGGGCGAGCGTCCCGGCGTTGTAGAGCGTCCCCGCCCGGGCGATCCCCTCCGCGGAGAGGTCGCCGCGCAGGTGCCCGCGCAGGATCTCCAACCCGAAGGCCAGGTTGTCCTCCGGCTCCCACAGACGAAACCCGCGCTCGGCTGCCTGCGCGAAGTACGGCGGCCACGTGATCTGCGCGGGCCCCACCCCGTTCGACGTCTCCCCCTGTGCCACCCGGGCCACGAGCTCCTCGTAGCGCTCCCGGGTCACGGTGACGTCCGTCCCGCGCGGGGCGCTGTGCACGCCGCCGGCGTCGTGCCCGAAGACGTTCCGGCCGCCGGACTCGAGCTCGGCCAGGGCCGCCGCCACCGGGAGGGGCACGTCCGCCCGGCGTGCGGCGGCCACGATCGCCGCGGCGTTGTCGAGGTGCCGGCCGAGCGTCGCCGTCGGGTCGGACGAGCGGTCGCGGGCGGAGCGGCGGGTGAGGAGGTCGCGGAGCAGGCCCATCGGCCCACCCTCCCGCATCCCGGGTTGAGTTGTCGCGGGTGACGGGCCCGCGCACCCGCGACAACTCAACCCGGGATGCGGGGCAGGGGCCGGGCGGCGGCGCGTCGTCGGCGTCCGGGGCGCACTAGGGTGGAGCGCATGTCCGCGACCCCCCTCGGCTTCTGGAAGCTGCCCGCCCGTCCCGACGGCGCCGCCCGTCACCTCGCCGTCATCACCGGGGGCGAGGCGCAGCAGACCATGCTCTTCCTCCAGGACGGGCAGTGGTCCATCCTCGCCCTCTTCCAGGACGAGCTGGCCGGCAAGGCCGCCGCCCGCACCCTGGACGCGCTCCTGCAGTCCGTCACCTGTCTGCGCATGGGCGGCCGTGACGTCCTCGACGGCGCCGACACCCCGCGGCCCGGTGTCGAGTGGGCCGGCTACGACCGCGAGTTCGAGGAGGCCGACGTGGCCGAGCAGCGCGACGTCGAGCCGCGCGGCCGGATCTGGATCCTCCCGGCCACGGACGGCGCCTCCGTCGGCCTGAAGCTTCCCGGGCACCGCCGGTACGACGACGCCGTCGCGCAGTTCGCCGACGTCGACGCGGCGCGTGCCGCCGTCGCGGCGATCGACGAGCTCCTGGGCGTCGGCCCGCGCGGCTGAGCAGGCCGACACTCGTCGGCCCGGGGCCGCGACCGTTCGCCTCCCAGGGTTCACCTGCTGTTCACGCGGCTGCGCTGCCGGGCCCGGCTTCCTCGTCCGCCGCCCGCCCATAATGGTGGACAGAGCACAGGCCGCGGCCCGCCGCCGTCGTACCGAGGAGGGGGACGGACGGGCACGGTGACGCACCCAGTGAAGGAGACGGTCCATGGAGCTGCTGCAGCCCGACGCCCCCCGCGAGAACCTCCGCGAGTTCATCGACAAGCTGCGCGACGGCGGCTACACCGTCTCGGACGGCCACACCAACGATCCCGACCTGATCGATCCGCAGGGCCGTGCCGTGGAGACGTGGAGGGAGGACTACCCGTACGAGACGCGCATGACGCGCGAGGAGTACGAGCTGGAGAAGTACCGCCTGCAGATCGAACTGCTCAAGCTGCAGTACTGGGGCGAGGACACCGGCCAGCGCCACATCATCGTCTTCGAGGGCCGCGACGCCGCCGGCAAGGGCGGCACCATCAAGCGCTTCACCGAGCACCTGAACCCCCGCACCGCCCGCGTCGTGGCCCTCAACAAGCCCTCGGACCGCGAGCTCGGCCAGTGGTACTTCCAGCGCTACATCCAGCACTTCCCCACGGCGGGCGAGATCGTGCTGTTCGACCGATCGTGGTACAACCGCGCCGGCGTCGAGCGCGTGATGGGCTTCGCCACGGACGAGCAGTACCGCCGCTTCATGAACCAGGTGCCGCTGTTCGAGAAGATGCTCGTGGACGACGGCATCCACCTCACCAAGTTCTGGTTCTCCGTGACACAGACCGAGCAGCGCACGCGCTTCGCGATCCGCCAGATCGACCCGGTCCGCCAGTGGAAGCTCTCGCCCATGGACCTCGAGTCCCTGGACCGTTGGGAGGCGTACACGGAGGCCAAGGAGGCCATGTTCCTCCACACGGACACGGACCACGCCCCGTGGATCTCCATCCGCTCCAACGACAAGAAGCGGGCCCGCCTCAACGCGATGCGCTACTTCCTGTCCCAGTTCGAGTACGAGGGCAAGGACCACGAGGTCGTCGGCACCCCGGACCCGCTGATCGTGCGCCGCGGCCGCGACGCCGTGGGGGACTGACCGCGGTCGACGTAGGCTGGGGGGCGGGTCCGTGTCCGGCACGGCCCGTCCCACCGTCCGAGCCACAGGAGGCCACCCGCGATGACCGAGCAGACCACCACCGTCCCCGTCGGCGCCGCCGACATCGGCGTCACGGGCCTGGCGGTGATGGGCGCGAACCTCGCGCGCAACTTCGCCCGCCACGGCTACACGGTGGCCCTGCACAACCGCAGCCGGGCCCGCACGGACCAGCTCGTGGCCGAGCACGGTGACGAGGGCGCGTTCGTGGCGACGGAGACGCTCGCCGAGCTCGTGCAGTCCCTCGCCGTGCCGCGCCGGGTGCTCATCATGGTCAAGGCGGGCGCCCCCGTGGACGCCGTCATCGACCAACTCGTCCCCCTGCTGGACGAGGGCGACATCGTCATCGACGCCGGCAACTCCCATTTCGAGGACACCCGCCGCCGCGAGGCGGCCCTCGCCGAGAAGGGCCTGCACTTCGTGGGCGTCGGTGTCTCCGGCGGCGAGGAGGGTGCCCTGCACGGTCCGGCGATCATGCCCGGCGGTCCGGAGAAGTCCTACGAGGCCCTCGGCCCGATGCTCGAGAAGATCGCCGCGCAGTTTGAGGGGGAGCCGTGCTGCGCCTGGGTCGGCACGGACGGCGCCGGCCACTACGTGAAGATGGTCCACAACGGCATCGAGTACGCGGACATGCAGGTCATCGGCGAGGCCTACGACCTGCTGCGCCGTGTGGGCGGCCTCGAGCCCGCCGAGCAGGCCGAGGTGTTCACGGCGTGGAACCAGACCGACCTGGCCTCCTACCTCATCGAGATCACGGCCGAGGTGCTCGCGCAGGTGGACGCGGCCACGGGCCGCCCGCTCGTGGACGTGATCGTGGACGAGGCCGGGCAGAAGGGCACCGGCCGCTGGACCGCGATCTCGGGTCTCGACGTCGGCTCCCCGGTGGCCGCGATCGCCGAGTCCGTCTTCGCCCGCTCGCTGTCCTCTCAGCGCGCGGTGCGCGAGGTCGCCCGTGAGACCCTCGCGGCCGGCGTCGACGAGGAGGCGCAGCGCGCCCCGCAGGACACGGACGCGTTCGTGGAGGACGTGCGCCAGGCGCTGTTCGCCTCCAAGCTCGTGGCCTACGCGCAGGGCATGGACATGCTCGCGGCCGCCGCCGAGGAGTACGGCTGGTCGCTGGACCTGGGCACCATCGCCTCGCTGTGGCGGGACGGCTGCATCATCCGCGCCGACCTGCTCGACGTGATCATGCAGGCCTTCGGCGGCCGCGACACCTCCCGCCATCCGGCGCCGGGCACCCGCGCCCCCGGCCAGCCGCTCAACCTGCTCTTCGCCCCCGAGTTCGCCCAGGCGATCGCCGAGGCCCTGCCGGCCTGGCGCCGCGTCGTCGGCACCGCCGTCGCCGCGGGCGTGCCGGTCCCGGTGTTCTCCTCGGCCCTGGCGTACTACGACGGCCTGCGGGCCGACCGCTTGCCGGCCGCCCTCGTGCAGGGCCAGCGCGACTACTTCGGCGCCCACACCTACCTGCGCGTGGACCGCGAGGGCTCGTTCCACACGCTGTGGTCCGGCGACCGCACCGAGGTCGACGGCGAGGGCGTGCTCGTGGTCATGCCGCAGCCGACCGAGGGCGACCCCACGCAGGACTGACCCGGCGTGGACCCGGCCCTCAGATCCAGAGGGCCGGGTCCACGTACTCCGCGGGGTCCACGAGCGGCTTGCCCTCGGACGGGCCCTTGCGCGGTCGGACGGTGGCCGGCACGCCGGTGGCGATCGCGTCGGCGGGGGTGTCCTTCACGACGACGGCGTTGGCGCCCACCGCCGTTCCCTCCCCGATCTCGACGGGTCCGAGGATCTTGGCGCCGGCCCCCACCACGACGCCGTCGCGCAGCGTGGGGTGCCGCTTCACCTTGGCCAGGGAGCGGCCGCCGAGGGTGACCCCGTGGTACAGCATCACGTCGTCGCCGATCTCCGCGGTCTCGCCGATCACGACACCCATGCCGTGGTCGATGAAGAACCGACGACCGATCGACGCGCCGGGGTGGATCTCGATGCCCGTGGCCGCCCGCGTGACCTGCGAGAGCACGCGGGCGGGCATCTTCAGCCGGTCATGCCGCCACATCCGGTGCGCGACGCGGTGCGCCCACACGGCGTGCAGACCCGAGTAGACGAGGGCCACCTCGAGGTCACCGCGCGCCGCTGGGTCATGGCTGCGGACGGTCGCGATGTCTTCCTTGATGCGGGAGAACAGTCCCACGGGCGGCCCCTTCGGGTCGGTGCGGTCGGTGAGCGGGCGGCGGTCAGCCGCGGATGTCCTCGAAGAGGGCGGTGGAGATGTAGCGCTCGCCGAAGTCACACACGATGGCGACGATCAGCTTGCCCTCGGACTCGGGCTTGGCGGCCTCCTTGAGGGCGGCCGAGATGATCGCGCCGGTGGAGATGCCGCCCAGGATGCCCTCCTCGGTCCCGAGCCGACGGGCGGTCTCGATGGACTCCTCGAAGGTGGCCGGGTAGACCTCGTCGTAGAGGTCGGTGTCCAGGATCTCCGGCACGAAGTTCGCGCCGATGCCCTGGATCTTGTGCGGGCCGGCCTGGCCGCCGGAGAGGATGGGGGAGTCGGCCGGCTCGACGGCGATGAGCTTCACGTCCGGCTTCTGCTCGCGCAGGTACCGGCCCGCGCCCGTGATGGTGCCGCCGGTGCCGACGCCGGCGATGAACACGTCCACGGCACCCTCGGACGCGTCCCAGATCTCCGGGCCGGTGCCCGTGTAGTGGGCCTGGATGTTGGCCTGGTTCGCGAACTGCTGGGCCCAGATGGAGTTCGGGGTGCTGCGGACGATCTCCTGGGCGCGCTCGAGGGCCCCGCGCATGCCGTCTGCACCGGGGGTCAGCACGATCTCGGCGCCGAACGCCTTGAGCATCACGCGGCGTTCGGTGGACATGGTCTCGGGCATGGTCAGGATCACGCGGTAGCCGCGCGCCGCGCCGACCATGGCCAGGGCGATGCCGGTGTTGCCCGAGGTGCCCTCCACGATGGTGCCGCCGGGGGTCAGCTCGCCGGCCGCCTCCGCGGCGTCGACGATGGCGGTGCCGATGCGGTCCTTCACCGAGTTGGCCGGGTTGTAGAACTCGACCTTCACGGCGACGTCGCCGGGCAGGTCCTTCGCGAGGCGGTTCAGCCGGACCAGGGGCGTGCCGCCGACCGCCTGGGTGATGTCGTCAAGGATGCGGGCCATGGTGGTACCTCCGGGGGGTGGTGGTGCGCCTCGGGGCGCGGGCGATCTAGTGGGTGTTCCTGCGTCAGGCTATCGAGCCGCGGCGCCGCTCAGGCGTCCACGAGCCACGCGGAGTAGTTCCGGCGCACCTTCGCGAGCTTCGGATCGATGACCACACGGCAGTATCCATTGGAACGGCGCCGCGCATAGAAGTCCTGGTGGATGTCCTCGGCCGGGTGCCACGCGGACGCCGGCTCGACGCGTGTGACGATGGGGCTGTCATAGTTCGCCTGCGCCCGGGCGATCTCGTCCGCGAAGAACCGGGCCTCGGCCTCGTCGTGGGCGAAGACGGCCGAGCGGTACTGGGTGCCGACGTCGGCCCCCTGGCGGTTCAACGACGTGGGGTCGTGGCCGGTGAAGAACAGGTCCATGATCACCTCGGGCGGCACGACGGCGGCGTCGAAGCGCACACGGACCGCTTCGGCGTGGCCGGTGGTCCCGGTGCACACGGACTCGTAGCTCGGGGCGGGGTCGTCGCCTCCGGTGTAGCCGGACTCGACGGCGAGCACGCCCCGCACGCGACGGTAGACGGCGTCGAGGCACCAGAAGCAGCCGCCGGCGAGCGTCAGCTCGCGGACGTCGGCGGGCGCGCCGGAGGCGCCGAGGGGCTCGGTACGGGGGGAGTCGGTCATGGCAGGCACAGCAACGCTGCCCGCGCTTTTCATTCCCGACGAGGCCGCCCCGTGCCGTCACCCAGGGCCGCCGGGTCGTGCGTGCCCGGGCCAGGTGGGCCATCATGGCCGGTATGACCGTGTCCCGTCCCGCCGTCCCCGCCTCGCCGGAGCACGCCCTGGCCCCACCGACGCTCGGGCACGTCCTCGAGGTCGTCCAGGGGCTGTGGCCGCGGGAGCTGGCGGAGCCGTGGGACGCCGTCGGGCCGGTGGCCGGGCGCCCGGAGGCGCCGGTGCGGACCGTCCTGTGGGCGCTGGACCCCGTGCAGGCCGTGGCCGACGAGGCCGTCGCCCGTGGGGCCGACCTCGTGGTCACCCACCACCCGCTCCTGCTGCGCGGGACCTCGTCCGTCGCCGCCGTCGGGCATGCCGCCGCCGCCAAGGGACGCCTGCTGCACACCCTGATCGAGCACCGCATCGCCCTGCTCGCCGCGCACACCAACGCCGACGCCGTCGTGGGCGGCGTCTCGGACGTGCTGGCCCGTGCCGTCGGCGTCACCGGAGCGCTCTCGCCCCTGACGACCTCCGCCGCCGGCACCGGGGCCGAAGGCATCGGCCGGGTGGGCGACCTGCCCGAGGAGACCGACCTGGCCGCCTTCGCCCGGGCCGTGCACGCGGCGCTGCCCGCCACGGCCGGCGGCGTGCGCGTGGCGGGCGACCCCGCCCAGCGCATCCGCCGCGTCGCCGTGTGCGGCGGCGCCGGAGACAGCCTCTTCGACGCGGTCCGCGCGTCCGGCGCGGACGTCTACGTGACCGCCGATCTGCGCCACCACCCGGCCTCGGAGGCCCGGGAGACGGCCGCGCCGGGGGATGGACGTCCCGCGCTCGTGGACGTCTCGCACTGGGCGAGCGAGTCCCTATGGCTCGAGCACGGCGCCCGCGCCCTGGAGGCCGCCCTGGCGGAGCGGGGACTGGGCGTCACCACCCTGTTCTCAGATCACCGCAGCGACCCCTGGGACTTCCTGGTCGGGGGAGAGCGGGCCGACGAGGGGAGTCACGCATGAGTGAGGTCACCGCACCGCCGGCCGTCCAGGCCCGGCTGCTCGAGCTCCAGGAGCTCGACACGGCCCTGGACCAGGCCCGCGCCGCCGTCCGTCGGCTCAAGGCGGACCCGGAGCACGCCCGGCTGCGCGCCCGCGCGCAGGAGTTCGAGGAGGCGCTGCCCGGTCTGCAGGACGCCGCCCGCACCGCCGACCGGGCGGGAGCCGAGGCCACCGAGAAGGCCGCCGCCACCCGCGCCCGTCGGGACCGGACCCGGGAGCGGCTCGAAACGGGCCAGGGCGGGCCCAAGGAGCTGCAGGCCATGCAGCACGAGGACGACACGCTCACCGCACTGCTCGACGACCACGAGGCCGCGGCCCTCGAGGCCATGGAGGCCGCCGACGCCGCCGAGTCCCGGCTCGCGAAGGGCCACGCCGCCCTGGAGCGGGCGCGGGCCGAGGTCGAGGCCCGCGCGGCGGAGGTGCGCCGCGAGGGGCAGGCCGTGACCCAGCGTGGCCGGGACCTCACCCAGCGCCGGGCGGCGTTGGCCGCGGAGTTCCCCGCGTCGTTGCTGGCCCTGTACGAGCAGGCGCGGGAGCGCAACGGCGGCATCGGCGCGGCCCGGCTCGTCGGGAACCGGTCCGCGGCCGCGGGCACGGAGCTGTCGCCCGCGGAGGTCGCGCGCATCCGGGCCCTCCCGCCGGCCGCCGTCGCCCGCTGCCCCGAGTCCGGCGCCATCCTCATCCGGGACTGACCCCGGGCCCCGCCCCCGGCGCGATCAGTAGAGTGGGGGGGCCGCGTCGGACGGCGCGACCACGGACACGAGGAGGCGCACGGTGAGCGGACGAGTCCTGCAGGTGGAGGCCGACGGCGGGTCGCGGGGCAACCCCGGCGTCGCCGGCTACGGCGCCCTGGTGCGCGACCCGGCCACAGGCGAGATCCTCCGGACCGACGCCGCCCCGCTGGGGAAGGCGTCCAACAACGTGGCCGAGTACTCCGGGCTCGTGGCCGGGCTGCGGATGGCCCGGGACCTCGACCCGGAGGCCCGGGTGCACGTGCTGATGGACTCCAAGCTCGTGGTGGAGCAGATGTCCGGGCGGTGGAAGATCAAGCACGACGACATGCGGCGCCTCGCGGCCGAGGCCCGGTCCGTGCTGCCCCCCGAGCGCGTCAGCTACGAGTGGATCCCGCGCAACCGGAACAAGGACGCCGACCGCCTCTCCAACGAGGCCATGGACGCCGGCGCGCGGGGCGGGCAGTGGGACGCCGGCGCCTCAGAGGTGCCCGTTGCGGCTCCCGCGAAGGCGTCCACGACCTCCCCGTCGGCGGTGGCCGAGTCCGGCCTCGAGGCCGACGCGGACGTCCGGGCCGTGGAGGCGGACGGGCCCGACGCCGTCGCCTCGCCGGAGGATGCGACCCCGGCGCCCGCGCCCACGGGCCGGCTGCACCACGTGGAGATCTGGGTCGCCGACCTCGCGGCGGCCGAGGCGAGCCTCGGCTGGCTGTTCGGCGAGCTCGGCTACGTGCCGGGCGAGGGGTGGGCTGAGGGCCGGACGTACCAGGGGGC
>NZ_JABFNH010000022.1:28465-53099 GCF_017168435.1 Micrococcus sp. KRD070 | reverse complement strand
GGACGTACCAGGGGGCGGGGGAGTACCTCGTGCTCGAGGCCGGGCCCGACGTCGCCGCGGGCGCCCACGAGCGCACCCGCCCGGGACTGAACCACCTGGCCTTCCGGGCCGGATCACGCTCCCGCGTGGACGAGCTCACCGCCGCCGCGCGCGGCCGGGGGTTCCGCCTGCTCTTCGAGGACCGCCACCCGCACGCCGGGGGAGCGGACCACTACGCCGCCTACCTCGAGACCGCGGACGGCTTCGAGGTGGAGCTGGTGGCCGTCGAGGACTGAGGCCGCGTCCGGGCGGACCGCGCCTCGTCCGGGATCATCCCTCGGGCAGGATCACCCGCAGCGCGCCGGGCTTGCCGCCGGACGGCCGGGCCAGCTCGACCTCCCAGCCGGGGCCGTCCCCGGCCCGCGCGACCACGTCCGCCACGCGGTCCAGCGTCGAGGTCTCCCGCGCCCCCGCCTCCAGGAGCGCGCGGGCCACGAGGCCGCGGGTGTGCTTGGCGAAGTGCGAGACGACGGTCCGCTCGCCGTCGCGCAGCTGGAACACGTCGACCGCGAGGGTCCGCTCCGCCGGTGCCCGCCACTGGGCCGCGTAGCCTCCGGAGCGGCAGTCGACGACGGGCCCGCCGTCCCGTGCGGCGAGCGCGTCGAGGGCGGGGGTCAGGACGGGGCGCCAGTGCGCGGCCAGCCCGGGCAGCCCGGGCAGCTTCGCGCTGACGGGCAGCCGGAAGGCGGGGATCCGGTCCGCCAGCGCGGTGGCGCCGAACAGCGCGGAGAAGACCAGCACGGACAAGCGGGCGCGGCGCTTCGCCGCCGCCGACAGCGAGGCGTGGTCGAGCGCGTCGAAGAGCACGCCCGTGAACACCCGGTGACCGGGCGCGGCGGGGGCGACGGCCAGGCGCGTGTTCGCCTCGACCTCGCCGGCGAGCGACGCTCCGACGCCGAGGGTCGTCAGGGCATCCGGGGCGGCCGAGACCGCGGCGAGCCGCGTGAGCAGGTCCGCGCGGGCGCCCGTCACCGCGGCGTCGTCGGCCAGGGCGAGGGAGTCGAGGTCGAGCGGGGCCCCGGAGCGGGGTGCGGTCTTGCCCTCGGAGGGCGGCAGCAGGATCAGCACCGGGCCAGCCTAGCCAGGCGCCCCCGGACCGACGCGCGGACGGGCCGGGCCGACGTCGTCGTCCGGACCTGGCACAGTGGTGGGGTCCGCACAGCCGCCCCGCATCCCAGGAGTCGCCCGATGACCGCCATGAACGTGTTCGGCGTGGTGTACCCGTTCGTCCTGCTCGTGATCGCGGCCGCCGTGTGGCTCGGGGTCCGCTCCAGCGGGCGGGAGCGCACGCACGCCTCCGCTCTGGAGCACCGCCTGCGGGAGCGCACCTTCACGGGGCAGGACCGCGTGACGCTCGAATGGCCCCGGGACCGGCGACACCCGAGCCTGGCGAAGGTCGTCTCGATCGGCGAGTCGTACGGGTACCGGCTGCTGGACAAGCGGGAGCGCGAGCACGTGGTGGAGCTCGAGTTCGAGCGGATCCTCGACGACGAGGGGTTCTGACCCCAGCCGGGGGCCGTGAGGCGGGACGGACCGGCTGTAAGCCGGGTTCTGTGCCTCGCGCGCGTTGCCCCGCGCGAGGTGACGGCCATCCATCTGGGCCCGCCATCGCTGACGGGCTCGAGCGGCCAACCCGGACGCTGGGGCGAGCAGCCCTCGTGACGCGTCCTGTTCGGCCTTGCACCGGATGGGGTTTACCGAGCCGGCCCCGTCACCGGGGCCGCTGGTGGTCTCTTACACCACCCTTTCACCCTTACCGCCGCGCACACGGCGCGGAGGCGGTCTTCTCTCTGTGGCACTGGCCCGCGGGTCGCCCCGGGTGGATGTTGTCCACCATCCTGCTCTGCGGTGCCCGGACTTTCCTCGCACCCCCGCAGGGGCACGCGGCCGTCCGCCGATCCGTCCCGACCGACCAGTGTACGCCCCGTCGCGACCGCAGGGCCGCTCCGGACGTGTCCTCGCCTAGAATGGCGGAGTCCGCCGACAACGAGGTCGGGGGATGGGGCCTGCCCAGGACGGCCCCGCCAGGTTTCAAGGAAGGACTCCCGTGGCAGACACCGCCTCGACCCAGACCCCTGAGTGGAACACGCAGCAGAAGCTCGCGGAGAAGATGGTCCCCCTGCTGGGCACCCTGTACCGCGAGCACAACGTGGTCACCTCGATCTACGGGCGCTCCCTCGTGAACCGCGGCGTGATCGACATCATCAAGGCCCACCGCTACGCCCGCCGCGTGCAGGAGGCCCCGCTGAGCGTCGAGTCCACCTACCCCCTGGTCGAGGCCATGGCTGCGATGGACCTGGGCGCCGCCACCATCGACCTGGCCGAGCTGGCCGCCAAGCAGAAGGCCTCGGGGCAGGACGTCCAGGCCTTCCTGGACGCCGAGCTCGCCGAGGTCAAGGGCAAGGCCGGTGAGGGCCTGGGCGAGACCCAGGACGTCGTGCTCTACGGCTTCGGTCGCATCGGCCGCCTGCTGGCCCGCATCCTCCTCGACCACGCCGGCGGTGGCTCCAAGCTGCGCCTGCGTGCCGTCGTCGTGCGCAAGAACTCGGAGGACGACCTGATCAAGCGCGCCTCCCTGCTGCGCCGCGACTCGATCCACGGCCCGTTCGACGGGACGATCGTGGTGGACGAGGACCGCGACGTGATCACCGCCAACGGCACTGAGATCCAGGTCATCTATTCGAACGACCCGACCACGGTGGACTACACCTCCTACGGCATCAAGGACGCGCTGGTCGTCGACAACACCGGACGCTGGCGCGACGACGAGGGTCTGTCCCAGCACCTGCAGGCCAAGGGCGCCGCGAAGGTCCTGCTGACCGCCCCGGGCAAGGGCGAGATGAAGAACATCGTGTACGGCGTGAACTCGGACGACATCACGCCCGAGGACACCATCATCTCGGCGGCCTCCTGCACCACCAACGGGATCACCCCGGTGCTCAAGGTCATCCAGGACGACTACGGCATCGACCACGGCCACGTGGAGACCGTGCACGCCTACACCAACGACCAGAACCTCGTGGACAACTTCCACAAGGGCGCCCGTCGTGGCCGTGCCGCCGGCATGAACATGGTGCTCACCGAGACCGGCGCCGCCAAGGCCGTGGCCAAGGCCCTGCCCGAGCTCAAGGGCAAGCTCTCCGGCAACGCCATCCGCGTCCCCACCCCGGACGTGTCCATGGCCATCCTGAATCTCGAGCTGACCAAGCCCACCTCGGTGGAGGAGCTCAACGCCCGCCTGAAGCAGGAGTCCCTCACCGGCCCCCTGCGCGGCCAGGTCGGCTACGTGGACTCCCCGGAGGTCGTGTCCACCGACTTCGTCGGCTCGGACCGCGCCGGCGTCGTGGACGGCCTGGCGACCCTCGTGAACAACGACGGCAAGAACGCGATCCTCTACGTCTGGTACGACAACGAGTACGGCTACTCGCACCAGGTGATCCGCGTGGTGGAGAAGATGGCGGGCCAGCAGGTCCCCGCCTTCCCGCAGGCCTGACCCGCCGATGACCGACGGCCCGTCCCCGCGGAGGGGACGGGCCGTCGTCGTGTGCCGACCGGGTCGGACGTGGAGCCGAGGCTCAGGCCTCGTCGTCCCCGTGGTCGCCGTCGGGGCCGTGCTCGTGGTCTTCGTGGTCGTCGGCGTCGTGGCCGAAGGGGTCCTCGTCCGTGCCGGGCAGCCACGTCACACCGGGCACGTTCAGACGCTCGGCCCGCTGCGCGCGCTTCCAGCGCCGCTGCCATTTGCCCTCGAGCCGGTTCACGTAGAGGGTGCCGTTGAGGTGGTCGTACTCGTGCTGCATGATGCGCGCGAACCAGCCCTCGGCCTCGAACTCGAACATCTCGCCGTCCACGCGCTGGCCGGACAGGCGCACGCGGGTCGGGCGCTGCAGGGGGAAGCCGAGCCCGGGCACCGAGAGGCAGCCCTCGGTGTGCTCGTCCGGGTGCGGCTCCTCCCGCGGCGCCTTGTCCAGGTGGGTCAGCACGGGGTTGATCACGTGGCCCACGTTCGGCGCGTCGCCGGAGTCCGGGAACGTCCACGTGAAGATCCGCAGCCCGACCCCGACCTGCGGGGCGGCCAGGCCCACGCCGTGCGCGGCTTCCTGCGTGACGTACATGTCCTCGATCAGCTCGCGGATCTCGTCGTCGATCACCTCCACCTCGGCCGCGCGCCTGTGCAGCACGGGCTCGCCGTAGACGGTGACGGGACGGATGGAGGCCATGGCACTGCGCTTCCCGGCCCGGGCTGCGGGCCTGCGTGGGTAGGAGGACGGGGGAGTCCCCAGCCTACCGCCGGGGACACCACGACGACGGCGGTCATTCCGCGGCGAGGGCCTCCAGCGCATCCGGGTCCAGCAGCGTCACCCGCGGGCCCTCGATGGCGATCAGGCCGTCGTCGGCGAGGCGGCGCAGCCCACGGCTGAACGCCTCGGGGGTGGTGCCCAGCAGCGAGGCGACGTCCTTCTTCGGCGCGGCCAGCACCACGACGAGGTCGGCCTCGTCCCGAAGGGCCGGCAGGCCGAGCAGATGTCCGGCGATCCGCGCGGTGACAGGCTGATGCTCCCGGGCCAGCCGTTGTTCAGCCTCGGCCAGGCGGACGGCCAGCGTCCGCATCACGCGTCCCCCGATGCCCGGATGCTCGGCCAGGAGTCGGGCGACCTCGGCGTGGGAGAAGGTGCACAGGCGGGTCGCGGCCACGGCGCGCGCCCCGTGCCGGGCCGGCTCGCCCGTGAGGAACTCGTGCTCGCCCACGGAGTCGCCGGGCTCGACCATCCGCACCACGCGTTCCCGGCCGGTCGCTGAGCCGAGCGTCAGCGCCAGGCGGCCGCTGTGCACGACGCACAGGCGGTCCGTGCGGTCACCGGCCAGGTGCAGGGCATCGCCGGCCTCGAGCACGAGCGGCCGCGCCAGGGCGGAGACCCGGCGCAGCTGCTCCAGATCCAGCCCGGTGAACAGCGGGACCCGGGCCGCGCACGGCTCTGGTTCGTCCATGGGGGCGAGGGGCAGGTCCATACGCACGCCATCAGCATCCCACACGGCGGCTTGACCGCGGTCAAGGCGGGCCCGCCGTCTCCTTCGTAGCGTCAGTGACATCCCCGGAGGCCGGGGATCGGACCGGGCACCCGCCCGTCCGCTCAGCCTCATCGGCGGCCGCGCCGGTGACGACCCACAGGAGTGACCATGACCGCCACCACGCACATCCTGCTCCGCGCCGAGGGCTTCAGCTGCCCCTCGTGCGTCCGGAAGATCGAGAAGGCCCTCGACGCCCTGCCCGGCGTGACCGGCGCGCAGGTCCACTTCGAGACCCAGCGCATCGAGGTCGACCACGACCCGCAGACCACCACTGCCCAGGACCTCGTCGAGGCCGTCGCCAAGGTCGGCTACACCGCCCGGCCGTCGGCCTTCTGACACCGCCCCGCCCCCGACGAACGGAGTCCGCCATGTCCACCCCCGACGAACGGAGTCCGCCATGTCCACCCCCGCCGTCACACGTCCGGGCCGCCCTCGTGCCCGGTTCGCGTTGTCCCGCCGCTGGCGGCGCCCCGTGGTGGCCGGCCTGCTGATCGCCGTCTCGCTCGTGCTGGCGCCCGAGCAGCTGGCCCACGGGACCGGACACCTCGTGGCGGCGGGCCTGATGCTCGCCGCCGCCGTCGTGGCCGGCCTGCCGATCGCGCGCGACGCGATCGCCGCCCTGCGGGTGAAGACCGTCGGCATCGACCTGCTCGTCGCCACCGCCGCGATCGGCGCGTCACTGCTCGGCAATTTCTGGGAGGCCGCCGCGGTGACCTTCCTCTTCGCCCTCGGCCACGCCCTCGAGGACGCGACCCTGTCTCAGACTCGCTCGGCGCTCGCGGACCTCGTCTCCACGGCGCCCGAGACCGCCGTCGTCGTGGACGCAGACGGGACCCAGCGCACCGTGCCTGCCCACGAGGTGGCCCCCGGCGCGACCGTCCTCGTCAAGGCCGGCGCTCGGGTGCCGGTGGACGGCGTGGTGCTCACCGGGGTCGGCGCCGTGGACGAGGCATCCATCACGGGCGAGTCCATCCCGGCGGAGAAGACCGACGGTGACGCCATGTACGCGGGCACCGTCGCCACGGCCGGCCTGCTGCAGGTGCAGGCCCGGGGCGTCGGCGCCGACACCACGCTGGCGCGCATCATCCACCGCGTCGAGGCGGCGCAGGAGGCCCGTGCGCGGACCCAGCAGTTCATGGACCGCTTCTCCCGCTGGTACACCCCGGCGATCATGGTGCTGGCCTTCGCTACCGGCCTGATCACGCGGGACGTCCCCCTGGCCCTGACCCTGCTGGTCATCGGCTGCCCGGGCGCCCTCGTGATCTCCATCCCGGTCGCGATCGTGGCAGGGATCGGCCGCGGCGCCAAGGACGGCGTGCTCATCAAGGGAGGGGAGTTCCTTGAGCGCTCCGCGAAGGTCGACGCCGTCGCCGTCGACAAGACCGGCACCCTCACGTCGGGCACCCCCGAGCTGACAGACGTCGTCGCGTTCGAGCCCGGGGCCGAGGACGAGGTGCTGCGCTGGGCCGCACGGCTCGAGGCGGCCTCGGACCACCCGCTGGCCGCGCCGATCGTCGCGGCAGGCCGGGACCGCGGCCTGCTGGACGGCCCGCTGGCCACGGATGTGGACGTCGTCCTCGGCCGCGGGCTCACCGGAGAGGTGGACGGCCGCGTCGTCGCCGTGGGCAACGTGGCGATGCTGCGCGAGCGCGGCGTGGATCCGGCCGCGACCGACCGGGTCGAGACCGTCGCGGCCGAGCTCGCGGAGGCGGGCCGGACCCCGGCGGCGGTCGTCGTCGACGGCATCCCGCTCGGCGTCCTCGCCATCGCAGACACCCTCCGGCCCGAGGCCGCGGGCATGATCCGGGCGCTGCACGGGATCGGCGTCCGCGAGGTCGTGATGCTGACCGGCGACCATCCCGGCGTCGCGCAGGCCGTGGCCCGGCAGGTGGGCGTCGACGACGTGCGGGCGGGCCTGCTGCCCCAGGACAAGCTCGAGGCGATCGAGGCCCTGCAGGCCGAGGGCCGCGTCGTCGCGATGGTCGGTGACGGCGTCAACGACGCCCCGGCCCTGGCGACGGCGGACATCGGCGTGGCCATGGGCGCGGCCGGCTCCGGTGTGGCCATCGAGACCGCGGACATCGCCCTGATGGGCGACCGGCTCGAGCGGCTGCCGCAGGCGCTCGATCTGGCCCGGCGCACGGTGCGGGTGATGCGGCAGAACATCGCGATCTCCCTCGTCACCGTCGTGGCCCTGCTGGCCGGCGTCTTCGCCGGCGGCGTCACGATGGCCGTCGGCATGCTCGTGCACGAGGCGTCCGTGCTGCTGGTCATCGTGAACGCGATGCGCCTGCTGCGGCGCCCGGGTCAGCCCAGGTCCACGACCTCGAACTCGAGCAGGTCGGCGCCCGTGGCGACCGGCGCCGGGCGGCCGCCCTGCTCGGCGGCGTGAGCGGCGGGCATGCGCCCGTCCCGCCAGCGCCGGAAGTCCTCCTCCGACGCCCACGTCGTGACCACGAAGTAGCGGTCCTCGCCCGCGGTGGGCCGGAGCAGCTGGAAGCCCTCGAAGCCCGGCTCCTGGTCCACCGCGTGCTTGCGGGCGGCGAACCGCTTCTCGAGTTCCGGGCCGGCGCCCTCGGGGACGCTGATGGCGTTGATCTTCACGACGGACATGGGCTGGCCTCCTCGTCGGCGGGGGTGCGGCGTCGGGTCGACGCCCTCACCGGCCGACTCTACGCCAGGCAGCGGACCGGGGATCCGTCGAGCGGTTGATGCCCGGCGGCGTCGTCCCTGCGACGCTGAGCCGTGGAACCGGCCGCCGTGGGACC
This sequence comes from Micrococcus sp. KRD070, assembly GCF_017168435.1. NCBI lineage: Bacteria > Bacillati > Actinomycetota > Actinomycetes > Micrococcales > Micrococcaceae > Micrococcus > Micrococcus sp. KRD070. Next base: position 45,225 of record NZ_JABFNH010000022.1, on the reverse strand, counting down.
TCGGGCGGTCCCGCTCGCCATCATCGGCGACCTGCACTTGGACCTCACTGACGCGCAGTGGGTGAACAGCCTCTATGCCGTGCTGCTGGCCGCCCTGTTGCTCTCCACCGGCAACCTCGCGGACCGATGGGGTCGCAAGCGGCTCTTCCTCACCGGGTCCGCGCTGATCGCCCCGTATCCGCGCCGCCCTGCGGCACAACACCCCCTTTGTTGCTACCGTTTCGGTGTCCACTTCCACGCAACAGCGGGTGTCCGAGGTCGGTTGCTCCCCTTGGCATCGCACCGCAGATTGGTCGCCATGAACGACATGCACTCGCTGGGCCGACTGATCGCCCCAGCCCAGGAGCGGAACGGCTGGTCCCTCAGCGACCTCGCTGCCCGCGCCGACCGCGCGGGGTACGACATGAGCCACGCCAGCTTCGCGCGGCTCAAGTCCACCCCGGTCACCTCGATCAAGGGCGAGAACATCACGATGCTCGCGCTCGTGCTGAGGGCGCCCGTGGCCCACGTGGTCACCGCAGCGCTGGAGTCCATAGGAGTGGAGCTCGACTCGGCTCTTCACCCGTCGGTCCTCGACGTCGTTCAGGAATCCCCTGACCTATCGACGTATGACCAGGAGCTGCTCGCTGCAGTCCTGCGGGTCATGCTCGACCGACGTAGGACGGACCACCATGACGAGCGCGACCACGCAGACCAGGATCAGGACCGCGAGCGCGGCACGGCCGAGCGCGGGGGAGCGCGCGGCGGTGACGCTGGCGCTGAACAAAAGACCGCGGCGGCCGACGCGCCGGCCGACTTCGATCTGGCAGCACACCCCGACTTCGAGCTGACCCGCGACCGGCAGGCCCGGGAGTGGGGCGACGTCGGGGAAGAGAACCAGGACCCGGGCGACGAGGCCGGCGCATGAGCGCCAACACGAACTTCTTCACGTCGCAGCAGCCCGCCGCGGTCTTCAAGCTCAAGGTGCTGGAGGACTACCTCACACCGTGGGCCATGAAGGTTGCTAGCAAGGCCCCTCGGGAGGTGGCCTATGTCGATGGCTACGCCGGCGCGGGGCAGTACGACGACGCGCACAAGGGGTCGCCGCTCTACGCGGTGGACATCGCACGCAAGCTTGCAGCGCAGAACCGCATCATGCACATCCACCTCGTGGAGCGAGATAGGGCTCATGCGGAGACCCTCCGGCACGCGGTCGCCGCGCAGGGGCAGGGGGCCGGTCCCGTCTATCTGCACCACGGCGCCGTGGAGGAGCAGATCGACGCGATCCTCAACGACATCGGCACCCGCCCAGCTCTGTTCTTTCTCGACCCGTTCGGCACGGCCCTGCCGTACGACGTCGTCGCCTCGAAGCTGCTCCTGCGGCCAGCGCGGTCGACCGAGGTCCTCTTGAACTTCAGTCTCTCCACCGTGTGGCGCATCGGAGGGATCGTCCGGAAGGGAGCCTCCGCCTCAAGTGGCGAGACCGTCACCCTCCTCCGCGGTGACCGTTTTCTTGGTGGGCCGTGGTGGCGGGAGGTCTTCGCTGAGGCTCGGCGGCAGGCTGACGTGAGTGGCGACAGCTCCTCCGCCGCTACAGCCGCCTCCTACGTGGCGCGCGAGTACATGCAGCGCATGACCGGAGAGACCGCCCACAACGTCATCTCCGTCCCAATCCGCCGGACCCCGTCTGAGGGGCCGATCTTCACGCTGATGCTCTTCTACCAGCACTTCGCTGCGCCCATGCTCTTCGCTGACGCCGCGGCTCGGGCTCACAGGAAGTGGCGGCAGGTCAACTCCGAGAACTACTACCAGGGACTGCTCAACGACACCCAGGGGTCGCTCTTCGACCTGCAGGAGACGTTCGACCAGCAGGTGGTCGCAGAGCAGACCGACGTCAGAAACCGGGCCATCGCCGCTATCCAGACGAGGCTCTCGTCTCACCTCGGTCAAGGCCAGGCGGTGCGGATCTGCGACGACGTGCCCCACTGGCTAGGCGAACACCTCGGCACGGCAGGCGCCTCAGAGGTACGGCAGGCCATCAAGAATCTCCAGAAGGCCGGGATCGCCCAGGGCTACACCAAAGACATGGTGGATGGGCGCGCGGTCATCCTGCCAGCGCGGCGCGGGAGGTAGGCATCTCGTCCCAGGTGCGCCCCTCCAAGAGCCGCCCGTTGGCCTTAGGCGTCCGCCCACCCCACTGCTTGAAGAAGAACGCCACGTCGGCAGACACGCATTGGTCGCGGATGTCCTCCACCCAGGCCTGGTCCATGGGGCGATGGTTCGCACCAGACTCGCCGCCCGCGATGACCCAGTCGATGCCGGCCAAATCCAGATCCCGCAGGGGTCCGATGAGGGGCTCGCAGGAGAGGAACCGGACCGCTGCCGGCACCTCGCGGAGATGGTCGATGCGGCCCGTCACAGTCTCGTCCTCCACGGAGACGCCCATCCACAAGTTGGCCGGCCAGTCGAGGCGATCGGCTAGACGGGCCATCCGCAGTGAGCGCTTCGTCAGCGCCTGATATGTGTGCTGCGGCGTCTCGCGCATGACGTCGAAGATGTCCCGGATGAACCCCAACGGAACTTTGGCGTGGAAGAGATCGCTCATGGAGTTCACGAACACCACGCGCGGGGCCTTCCACGAGCGGGGCTGGCCCAGGGCCTTCGGATGGAGGGTGACGCCAAACCCGGGGCCGGACGTCACCGGGTTCCCATCGTTCTGGTACTTCTCAGCACCCATCGCCTTGAGCCGCTTGGCTAAGGTCAGCGCGTAGCAGTTGTCGCAGCCGGCCGCCACGCGGTCGCAACCGGTCACGGGGTTCCACGTCACCTCGGTCCACTCAATCGCTGAGGTGTTCGCCATCGCGATCGCTCCTTCCCTGGAAGACCTGCTCCAGTCGAACAGATGTTCGACCCTTTGTCACGCAGGCGCGCTCAGTCCACCACAGTCCAGCTCGTGCTCACCCATACCGTGTCCGTCCCCACAACGACGATGGTCGCATGTTCCACCCCTGGCGGGCGCTGCGCACGCTGACGCACGTCGTCGTGGTCTGGGCCCGCCCACACCCGACGGCGCCAGCCGCGACCGATGGCGCGACGGTGATCTGGCTCGACCCCCGCATGACGCAGGCCGAGCGGCGGTGCGCGCTCACCCACGAGCTCGTGCACCTCGAGCACGGCCACCGCGGCTGCCAGCCGCCGGCCGTCGAGCACGCCGTACGCGCGGCCGCGGCCCGGCAGCTGATTACGCTCGAGCAGCTCGCCGACGCCCTGCCTTGGTCCATGAGCCTGGACGAGCTCGCCGACGAACTGTGGGTGACCCCGCTCGTGCTTACCGACCGACTGGCCGGCCTCACCCGGACCGAGCGGGAGCATCTCGCCGCGTTGGCCACCGAGCACTCTGCCTGAGCGCCTGCTAGGCGGGGGCCATCGGCTAGGTCAGAATCAAGGCAACGCGCCGCGCAGGGCGCACCACCAAGGAGGGCGACATGGCGAAGACGACCAAGTACACGGCGGAAGTGTCAGAGGGGCGAGACGAGCTGCTCGACGGCAAGACGATCGCACGCCTACGCACCATCGCAGTGAAGAACCAGCGCGGCGAGACCGTACGGGAGCTCAAGGCCGCGGACAACGACGAGGACGTGCGCGCGAAGCTGCGCGCCGCGGGCTACACCCTCAAGGACTGGGCCGGCGGCACTACGCCCGCCACCCTGGAGCGTGGGCGCAACCCGCTCGTCGCGGGCTGCCTCTGGCCCCTCGTGGCCGTGATGGCACTGCTCGCGTGGGCAATCTTCTCTGCCTTCAACAACGCCAGCCCTGACGAGCCGGAGGAGTGGGACGCGAAGATTGCCTGCCAGACCCTCGTCAAGGAGAAGCTGCGCGCCCCCAGCACCGCCAAGTTCTCCCGCGAGACGGCATCCGGGGGGCCGAAGGCATGGACAGTGACCGGAGCGGTCGAAGCGGAGAACGCGTTGGGCGGCACGGTTGGGCACCGGTACTCCTGCTCGGTGACCTTTACCGGCGACGACGAGTACCGCGGAACGGCCACCATCACGGACCGCTGATCCCACGTACTACGTCCACCCCCGGGCGTACCGTCCCGACATGACCACCACCACCCAGGCGCCCGCGTGCGCCGGCCACCTGTCCGTTCGTGACCACAAGGCGCTGCAGCTGTGGGGGCGGCGGTGGCGGCACGGGGCCGCGCGTGACCGGGCCGCTGAGCATCTGGTCGGGTTGCAGGGCACGGCGCTGGCGATGCGCGTGGCCACGCTCGCCGAGGACCCGGTGGCGATCGCCGCCTACCCGGTGATCACGCGGCGGGCCCGGGAGGCTCGGCAGACCCGCGAGCGCGCGGTACGGGTGCCAGCTGCTTAACGTGTCCGCCCCCTCGGGGAGCGTGGAGGCCGCGAAGGGAAGCGCAAGAGAGGCCCCGTCCAGCAGCCAGCTGGACGGGGCCTCTCGCTGCGCCAGGGGTCAGGCGCCGGGGGGAGGCTCCCAGCCGATCGCGTCGACCGCGGCACGCTGGGCGTCCAGCAGCAGGTGCGCGTACACGCGGGAGGTGGTCTGCAGCGACTCGTGACCGAGGCGGTGCTGGACGACCTGTGCGGGGACCCCATCCATGAGGGCCCACGAGGCGAACGTGTGCCGCAGGCTGTGCGGGGTCAGGTGCTTGGCGATCCCGGCGGCCGCGAGCGCCGGCTTCCAGTGGCGCTCGACGAAGTTCGTGCGGTGGATGACGCCGCCGCCGGGGACGGTCAGGAGGAACTCGTCGGCGGCACGGCCGGCGGCCAATGGCTCGAGTGTTTCGACGGCCCAGTCGGGGAGCATGATCGTGCGGCGGCCGCGGGCGGTCTTGGGGACGCCGAGGACGGCGCCCTCCTTGCCCTTCTTCCAGGCGCGGCGCACGTGGATGACGCTGGCTGCGACGTCGAGGTCGCGGACCTGCAGGGCGGTGGCCTCGCCCCAGCGGGCGCCGGTGACGAGCAGGACGATCAGCAGCGGCTGGTACGACTCGGATATGGCTGCGTAGAAGCGCGCCCACTCGGCTCGGCTGAAGATGCCGCGCTCCTCCTCGACGTCGTCGTCGGGCAGGTCGGCGCCGCGCGCGGGGTTGGCTGGCAGGATGCCCTCCTGGACGGCGAGGCCGAGGACCGCGGAGAGCAGGGCGTGCGCGTTGCGGACCGTCTTCGGAGACACCGTGGCCAGCGGCGGCTCGGGCCGCGGGGGAGTGGCGGCCGCGGCGCGGGCGGCGGCCGCGCGCCAGCGGGCCGTGGGCTGCTGCAGCTGCCACCGGATCCACTCGGCCACCGTGCGGCGGTCGATCATGTCCACGGGCAGCTCGCCGAGGCGGGGCAGGAACGTGCGCGCGGCCTCTGCCTCGTACCCGGCCAGGGTGCCCGGGGTGCAGCGGAGCCCGCGGTGCTCGATGTACCGCGGGAAGAACTCGGCGAGCGTGGGCATGCCCGGGGCACTGTCCACCTGGGCCTCGAGGATCCGGCGGGCCACCGTGGGCCCCTGCCGCGGGTCCTCCACGATCGCCTTGACGCGCTGGGCGCCGGCCTCGCGGGCGAGGGCCGGCAGCCACTGGAACCGGCCGGCCTCGTAGAAGCCGACCCGGTACGTGGTCCGGCCGGCCTTGTTCGTGCGCGTCTGGATGGTAGCCAACGCATCTCTCCTGGTGCTCTCCGATGATGTGCGTACCCCGTGGGGACCGAGCACTACCCAACAGCACTACCAAGACGAGATAAGGCCCGGAATCATCCGCATGATTCCGGGCCTTACGGTGGGGTGAGCGACGGGGATTGAACCCGCGACCTTCTGGACCACAACCAGACGCTCTGCCGACTGAGCTACGCCCACCATGCCTGCCTCACACGGACGGATCCGCGCGGCGCAGCGGGGTCCACAGTACACGAGATCCCGCGCAGCGCCGAATCGGGGCGGCGAGGCCGGGGGTGACGGCTCAGGCCTGCGCCCCGGACACCACCTCCGCGATGGCGCGGGCCTCCTCCGTGGTGGGGCCGGGGGCGGGGGCCATGACGGCGGCCCGGTAGTAACGCAGCTCGGTGATGGAGTCCTTGATGTCCCCGAGGGCGCGGTGGCCGCCGGTCTTGGCGGGGGCCTGGTAGTAGGCGCGCGGGTACCAGCGCCGGGCCAGCTCCTTCACGGTGGACACGTCCACGATCCGGTAGTGCAGGTGGTCGACGACGGCGGGCATGTAGCGGGCGAGGAACAGCTTGTCCTGGCCCACCGTGTTGCCGGCCAGCAGGCCCTTGCCGGCGGGCACGCGGGCGGCGATGTACTCGAGGACGCGCGCTGCGGCGTCGTCGAGCTCGAGACCCTCCGCCAGCTCCGGCAGCAGGCCGGAGGTGGTGTGCATGTCCCGGACGAACGGGTCCATCTGCTCGAGGGCCGCCGCGGAGGGACGGATCACCAGGTCGATGCCTTCGTCCAGGATGTTCAGCTCGGCGTCCGTGATGAGCACCGCCACCTCGACGAGCTCGTCGACCTGGGGGTGCAGGCCGGTCATCTCGCAGTCGATCCAGACCAGGGGGGCGCTCTCCGGCGTGGGGGTGCTCGTCTCGCTCATGCCCCCAGGCTACTCGCGTGTCACGATGGTAGATTCGAGCGAGCCGCGCCCTCGCGCGCCCTCGCAGGACCGCACGGAAGGACCCGTCGCATGAGCGTGTCGACCCCGCGTCCGTCCGGGTCCACGGCCCACCGGCCGGAGTACGTCGGCGTCGGCGGCCTCCGCGCGGACCCCCAGGTCGCCGGCGCGGACTGGTGGCCCATCCTGGTGGGGACCCTCGGCTCCCTCCTCCTGGTGGTGGGCTCGTACTCCGTCGGCTGGCTGGCCTCGGCCTCCCCGATCAATCGCTGGCAGTGGCTGATCCCGTGGCGCACCCAGGAGACCGGCGTGCTCGCCGGCGCGGCGCTCCTCACCCTCGGCTGCTGGGTGATGTTCTGGGCCTGGCTGCGCCTGGGCCAGACGATCCGCCCCTTCGGTCGCGGCGCCCTGCGCACGGTCAACCTCGCCACCGTCCTGTGGTGCCTGCCCCAGGTCGTGGCCCTGCCGATCTTCAGCCGGGACATCTTCGCCTACGTGGGACAGGGCCGTCTCATGGAGGCGGGGCAGGACCCCTACGTGGACACGATCTCCTCGCTGTCCAACTGGTTCCAGCTCGGAGCGGACGCCACCTGGGCGGACTCCGAGACCCCGTACGGTCCGATCTTCCTGTGGATCGAGCAGGCCGTCGTCGCGATCTCGGGGGACATGAACCCGGACCTGGCGATCTTCCTGTTCCGCCTGGTGGCGGTGGCCGGCGTCGCGCTGATCATGGTCTTCGTGCCGCTGCTCGCCCGCAGGATGGGCGTCAACGATGCGTGGGCGCAGTGGATCAGCGTCGCCAACCCGCTCTTCACCATCAGCTTCGTCGCGTCCGGGCACAACGACGCCCTCATGGTCGGCCTCGCCCTGGCCGGCACGTGGTGCGCGCTGCGCGCCGGGCATCCGCTCCGCCCCCAGCGGCCCGGGCAGTCCGTCGCGTGGGGGGTGGCCGGCGTCGTGCTGGTCACCCTATCCCTGGGCATCAAGCCCATCACCCTCGTGCTGCTCCCGTTCATCGGCCTGCTGTGGGCCGGCCCGACGGCCCGATGGCCGCGCCGGTTCGCCTTCTGGGCCCTCACCGCCGGGATCTCCTTCGGCCTCATGGCCCTGGTGGGCGTGCTCAACGGCTTCGGCTTCGGCTGGGTGGCCGTGATGGTCGGCACGGGCACGGGCACCGTGCCGTGGGGGCCGATCGGCATGCTGTCCCTCATCACGGTGGGGGCGAGCGAGCTCCTCGGGCAGGGGGCGGACGTGCAGGCCGTCGAGGGGGTGTACAAGACCGCCGGACGCGTGCTCTCGGTGCTCATCGTGCTGGCCCTGATGTTCCTCGGCCGCCAGGACCGCGTGATGACGCGCATGACCTGGGCGTTCACCGCGCTGGTGATCCTCTCGCCCATCATCCAGCCCTGGTACCTGTTGTGGCTGCTCCCGTTCTTCGCCGTGATCGGCATCCGGGACAACTGGCAGATCAAGTGGGTCGTGTTCACGGTCGGCTACTTCCTGGCGTTCGGCGCGTCGGACCAGCTCTTCACCTGGCAGTTCCTGGACATCGCGGACCAGGTCAAGGCCGTGTCCCTGATCGTCTCCGCCGTGTGTCTGCTGTGGATCCTCGTCGTGGACCGCCGCACCAGCCGGTTCGTGAAGGACCACTGGCACGTGCGCCCCGCCGTGCGCGCCGGCCTGGCCCGGCTCCGTGGCGCCCCTCGACCCGTGGAGCCGGGGGAGTGAGGCCCGCCGCCCCCGCGACGACCGGCGCCCGAGGGCCCCGTCCGAGCCGCGTGGCGGCGCAGCCCGAGCCGGAGGCGGCCGTCCGCCGGGGCACGTGGGCGTCCGTGCTCATCACGGTGGGCTCCTGGGGCGTGGGGTGGCTGCCGATGACGCCCGACTCGGTGTTCTCCGGCACCACCCTGCTCAACCCGCTGCGGGTCTACCTTCCCGGCGTGCTGCTCAGCACCGTGCTGCTGGCCGCCGGCTCGCTGCTCCTCGTCCGATCCTGGCTCGAGCTGGGGCGCGCGCTGCGGGGCCGCTGGGAGGAGCACGGCCGCCTGGTGGCCCGGGCCGCCTGGTGGTGGTCCGCCCCGCTGATGCTCGCGCTGCCGATCTTCTCCCGCGATGTGTTCTCCTACCTCCAGCAGGGCCGGCTCCTCGCGTCGGGTCTCGACCCGTATTCCCAGGGCGTGTCCGCCCTGCCCGGCTGGTTCATGCAGGGAGCGGACTCCATCTGGGCCGAGTCCCCGTCCCCCTACGGGCCGCTGTTCCTGCTGTTCGCCGAGACGACGTGGCGGGCCACGGGCGGCAACATCGAGCTCTCCGTCACGGCGTTCCGGCTCCTGGCGCTCGCGGGCCTGGCGCTGTGCCTGTGGGCGGTGCCGCGGCTGGCCGCCGTCGCGGGCCGATGCGGGGTGTGGGCCACGTGGGTGGCCGTGGCGAACCCACTGTTCCTGCTCTACATGATCGCCGGCGCCCACAACGACGCGCTGATGTCGGGGCTGATGCTCGCGGGCATCCTGCTCATGGTCCGCCCGCCCCGCCGCCGCGTGCATGCGCTGTGGGGGATCGTGCTGATCGCCCTGTCCGTTGCGATCAAGCCCCTGACAGCTTTGGTGCTGCCCTTCGTGGCCCTGCTCCTGCCCACCGGCTGGGCCCGGTTCCGCGCGGCCGATCCGCGCCTGCGCCGGCGGGACCGGCTCGGCCCGTGGTTCACGACGGCGGTGATCTCCCTGGCCGTCCTCACGATCCTCGGCGCCGGCTCCGGCCTCTGGTTCGGCTGGGTCCCGGCCATGCTCACGAGCGGGGACGCGGCGTTCCCGTATGCCCCCGTGGGCCTGCTCGGCCTGCTGCTCGGCGCGGTCGTCGAAGCCGTGACGCCCCTGGGGGCGCGCGACGTGGCCGCGGCCTTCTACACCGCGATGACGGTGTCGGCCCTCGGCTTCACGGCCTGGCTGGCCCTGCGCCGCCGGCCCCTGGACCCGGTGTTCAGCGCGGCGGCCGTGCTCGTGGTGGCCGTCGCCACCGCCCCGATCGTCCAGCCGTGGTACCTGCTCTGGGTCCTGCCGCTGCTGGCGTGCGCCCTCCGCCCGCTGCCGTGGGGCGCCGACCATCCCCGCTGGCTCGGGTGGGTCACCGCGCTCGCGGTCCTGTTGCTCACCGGCGTCGGCGTGGTGGACCAGCTCTCCGTGGCGCAGTGGCTGCCGGTCCTGGCCGTCCGCGTGTTCACCCTGGTCCTGATGCTCGCGGGGATCGGATGGATCATCCACCGCGATCCCGTCACCGCGCCCCTGTTCCCCGGGCGGCGGCGTCCTCCCCTGGAGGTGGTCGAGCCGCGGGCCGCGGCGGCGTCGCCGACGCCTCCGGAGGCGGGCGTGCCGCCGGACGCGCCGCCCGACGGGCCGCCGTCGACCGCCGCGCACCCCGCCTCCTCGTCCACCCGCATCCCCCAGGAGAGACCCCCCCGCAGTCCCGCCCCGTCCCGTCCGAGCGGCCGCTGGGTCGGCCTGCTCGTCGGCCTGACCGTGGTGGCCGCCGCCGTCGGCGTGCTGACCAAGCAGTGGTGCCGCGTGAACGGCTGGGCGGCCCCCGGCGTGCACGCGCACATGTGCTATTCGGACTTCGCCCAGCTGTTCCCCACGCGGGGCCTCTCGGACGGCCACTTCCCCTTCTACACGCCGCTGCCGCCCGAGCAGTGGATGGAGTACCCGGCGTTGCTGGCCGTGGTCGCGGGTGTGACCATGTGGCTCGTGCCCGCCTCCGGCGACCTGCACGAGCGCACCGTGACCTACTTCGACGTGAACGCGATCGGCGTGGTGCTGTGCTGGATCGTGCTGGTCGTCGCGACCGCGTACACCGCGCGCGGTCGCTCCCGGGACGCCCTGCTCGTGGCCCTGGCCCCGGGGATCATCCTGACCTCGATGCTCAACTGGGACCTGTGGGCCGTGATGCTGGCCGCCCTGGCCCTGTGGGCGTGGACGGCGGGCCGTCCGACCCTCGCCGGCCTGCTCATCGGGCTCGGCACCGCCACGAAGCTCTACCCGCTGTTCTTCTTCGGCGCGATCTTCGTGCTGGCGCTGCGCACGGGCCGCTGGGCCGGGTTCGTGAAGGCGGCCCTGGCCGGGGCCGCGGCCTGGCTCGCGGTGAACCTCCCGTTCATGCTGACGGCGTTCGACCAGTGGTCGCGCTTCTACACGTTCTCGGGGGACCGCGCGGTCTCCTTCTCCTCGACCTGGCTGGCGCTGGCCTGGACAGGATGGTCCGGGGAGACGTTCACGACGCTTCAGAACGGCCTGTTCCTGGTGTGCTGCGTGGGGATCGCCTACCTCGCCCTCGCGGCGCGGCACCGTCCGCGCATGGCCCAGCTGTGCTTCCTGATCGTGGCGTCCTTCATCCTGTGGGGGAAGGTGTACTCGCCGCAGTTCGTGATGTGGCTGATCCCGCTCGTGGTCCTCGCGACGCCGCGGTGGCGCGCGTTCTGGATCTGGCAGGCCGTGGAGGTCTACCACTGGGGCGGGGTGTGGATGGAGTCGGCGCGCATCACCTCCGACGGGGCGTTCGCCGGCGGCGCCTGGTGGATCACCGCCTGGTATGCCTCGGGGATCGTGGCGCACATCGTCGCCCTCGTGTGGCTCATGACCACGGTGGTCAAGGACATCCTGGACCCCGTCCGCGACCCGGTGCGCCGCACCGCACTCGACCAGGGGGCCCCCGAGATCGCCCCGGGGGTGGCCGAGGACCCGCACGCCGGCGTCTTCACCGGTGCCCGTGACCGACTGCTCCTGCCCCCGGCCGGACTCGGCCTGCAGCCACTCGGCGAGTCCGCGGGCCGCTGACGGCGGAGCGGGTCCGCCGGCGCCGTGGGGTTCCGCTCAGCGGTGCTCGAGGTACGTCGTGCAGGTGGGCGAGACCGCGCGGTCCGGGTGGTGCAGGACGACGACGTCGCCCGCGGACCAGACCCGCTCGAAGCCGAGCCGCTCGGCGCGGGCCAGCGCCTGCTCCGGGGTGAGGGGGTCCCAGCCGCCGAGCTCGGGCACCGAGGTGTCCACGATCATCCACGTGGCCAGCTCGTCGCCGATGTCCCCGTGCAGCCCGACGTGGGTGCGGGCCGTCAGGTGCGGCACGGCGTTGTCGGCGGCCTCGACGCACACCCCGTCCGGGATCAGCCCGACCGCGTGGTCGAGGTCGCGGGCGTGCTGCGTCATCGTCATGTCGCCGGCGATCGTGCGGTGCAGCGGGTACACCTGCGGGAAGAACGCGGTGCCGATCAGACCGGCGGCCAGTGCCGCGGAGACGAGGACGGCGGGCAGCCGGCGCAGCGTGTCCCGGCGTCCGGCCAGCCGGTGGGCCGCCTCGAGCGCGGCCATGAGCAGCAGCGGGGCGAGGATCGCGTCGTACTGGTACACGGGGGCCCACACGTTGAGGCGGTCGTTGAACAGCCGCGAGAGCAGGATCGGCAGGGCCATCAGCGTGAGCGGGCTCAGGACCGGCAGGAACAGCAGCGGGACGAAGTGCAGGAGCCAGAGGGCCACCTTCAGCGGGTGGTCGAACAGCACCGCGACGGCGTTCCACGGCTGGGTCAGCAGGAACAGGACCGAACTGCGCATGTCCGGGCCCAGGGCGGTGAACTGCCAGTAGCCGAACGCGCCGGTGGGGGAGTAGTGGGGGATCACCACGGACGTGGCGAACCAGTAGCCGAGCACGCCCAGCACGGCGGTGACCGCGGCCTGCGGCCAGAAGCGACGGATCGCCATCACCAGGGCCACGGCCAGCAGGGTCACGCCCATGTCCTCTCGGACCGTGAGCAGCAGCGCCGCCAGGCCGGTGGCGAGCCACGCCCGCTGCCCGTCCAGGGCCCACACGAGCCAGGCGAGGATCGGCACGCCGAGGGTGACCTCGTGGAAGTCCCAGTTCACCATCGCCTGGAAGGGCCAGGAGAGCAGCAGGGCGGCGACGGCGGCCAGGGCCACCCCGTGTCCCGCGCGACGACGGGCGAACAGGTACACCGGCACGGCGGACGCGGCGAGGGCCAGCGCCATGACCACGCCGAGCATGCGGGGGTCCGGCCATACCCAGTAGAAGGGCGCCAGCAGCGCGAGGATCGGGTGGAAGTGGTCGCCGAGGATGTGGAAGTCCACGCCCTTGACGGAGCTGAGGGGGGCGTTGAACAGCGCGTACTGCCGCACCACCTGGTCGAAGATGCCCAGGTCGTAGCCCTTGGCCTCGTAGGTGGCGTACCGGAGGAAGGAGTGCGTCACGTACAGGGCCGCGGCCGCGACGAGCAGGGCGGCCAGCTGGACGCCCTCGCGACGGGTCACACGGACCTCGGGGACGGCGGGTCGCGGGGCGCGGAGCCAGGAGCGCAGACGGTCCAGGACGGTCTCCTTCGGGCGGTCGTCGGGCGTGCTCGGACGGCTCCGCCCCTGGTCTGGGTGCCCCAGGAGGGATTCGAACCCCCGACCGGCGGATTAGAAGGCCGCTGCTCTGTCCAGCTGAGCTACTGGGGCTGGGCCGTGTCAGTCTAACGGCCGCCGGCCGCGGCGCCGTCGGCTCCTGCACAGTCGCCCGGGGACCTCCGCGCGTCCCCAGACCGGCCCCGATCCTGCCGGGGTGCCCCGCGGTGGGGTTGTCTGGCCATGGCGGATCAGCCGATGCGCCGACGACTCGCCCCGGCGCCCACCGGGGCCCAGCCCAGGAGGCACACCATGCAGGACCTCATCACCGTGCGCGGCTTCGTGGCCACGGACCCCGCCACCCGCCACACCGCATCGGGGGCCGCCGTGACCGGCTTCCGCCTGGCCACCACCGAGCGGCGCTTCGACCGCGAGACCGCCGAGTGGGTGGACGCCCACACCAACTGGTACAGCATCTCGGCGTTCGGCCAGCTCGGCTCGAACACCGCCCAGTCCGTGAAGAAGGGCAACCCCGTGATCGTCACCGGTCGACTCCGGGTCCGCGACTGGTCCTCGGGCGAGCGCTCCGGCACGTCCGTGGACGTGGTGGCGGACGCCGTCGGGCTGGACCTGGGCTTCGGCTCGGCGGCGTTCCAGCGCAGCCAGCGCGCGGCCGTGCCGCGCCCCGAGTCGGCCCCGCGCGACGACGACGCGTCGGGCGGGCGGGCCGGCGCGGTCGGCGACGGGTTCAGCGCGGGCCTGCCGGACGGGTTCCAGGGTGGCGACGCCCCGGCCTCGCCCGGCCCGGACGAGTCGGACGCGGGCGCCCCCGGGCGCGAGCCGGCGGCGGCCGGCGTCGCCTGACCACGGGGCGGCACGGAGCACGGAGGGGGAGCGGGCTCGGTGGTCGCGGGATCGGCACGATGAGTGGAATCCCGCGGCCACCGACTAGCCTGGGCCGCATGGCGGAATTCATCTACACGATGGTCAAGGCCCGCAAGAAGGTGGGCGACAAACTGATCCTGGACGACGTCACCATGTCGTTCTACCCCGGGGCGAAGATCGGCATGGTCGGCCCCAACGGCGCCGGCAAGTCGACGATCCTGAAGATCATGGCCGGGCTGGACGAGCCCTCGAACGGCGAGGCGCGGCTCTCTCCCGGCTACTCGGTGGGCATCCTGATGCAGGAGCCCAAGCTGGACGAGTCCAAGACGGTGCTCGAGAACGTCCAGGAGGGCGTCGGCGAGATCTACGGCAAGATCCAGCGCTACAACCAGATCTCCGAGGAGATGGCGAACCCGGACGCGGACTTCGACGCCCTCATGGGGGAGATGGGCGAGCTGCAGTCCGCCATCGACGCCGCGGACGCGTGGGACATCGACTCCCAGCTCGAGCAGGCGATGGACGCCCTGCGCACGCCCCCGGGGGACGAGCCGGTCACGAACCTCTCCGGCGGCGAGAAGCGGCGCGTCGCACTGTGCAAGCTGCTGCTGGAGAAGCCCGACCTGCTCCTGCTCGACGAGCCCACCAACCACCTGGACGCCGAGTCCGTGCTGTGGCTCGAGCAGCACCTGGCCTCCTACCCGGGCGCCGTCATCGCCGTCACCCACGACCGGTACTTCCTCGACCACGTCGCGGAGTGGATCGCGGAGGTCGACCGCGGCCGCCTCTACCCGTACGAGGGCAACTACTCCACCTACCTGGAGACCAAGCGTGCCCGCCTCGAGGTGCAGGGCAAGAAGGACGCCAAGCTCGCCAAGCGCCTGGCCGAGGAGCTCGACTGGGTCCGCTCCAACACGAAGGGCCGTCAGGCGAAGTCCAAGGCCCGCCTGGCCCGCTACGAGGAGATGGCGGCCGAGGCCGAGAAGACCCGCAAGCTGGACTTCGAGGAGATCCAGATCCCGCCGGGCCCGCGGCTGGGCACCGTCGTGATCGAGGCCAAGGACCTGAAGAAGGGCTTCGGGGACCGCGTCCTCATCGACGGCCTGTCCTTCTCCCTGCCCCGCAACGGCATCGTCGGCGTGATCGGCCCGAACGGCGTCGGCAAGACCACCCTGTTCAAGACCATCGTCGGCCTCGAGCCCCTGGACGGCGGTGAGCTGAAGATCGGCGAGACCGTGAAGATCTCGTACGTGGACCAGTCTCGCTCCAACATCGACCCCGAGAAGTCGCTGTGGGAGGTCGTCTCGGACGGCCTGGACTACATCAAGGTCGGCAACGTCGAGATGCCCTCGCGCGCCTACGTGTCCGCGTTCGGCTTCAAGGGCCCGGACCAGCAGAAGAAGGCCGGCGTGCTCTCCGGCGGTGAGCGCAACCGCCTGAACCTGGCCCTGACCCTCAAGGAGGGCGGCAACCTGCTGCTCCTCGACGAGCCCACCAACGACCTCGACGTGGAGACCCTGACCTCCCTCGAGAACGCGCTGCTCGAGTTCCCGGGCTGCGCCGTCGTCGTCTCGCACGACCGCTGGTTCCTGGACCGCGTGGCCACCCACATGCTGGCCTACGAGGGCACCGCGGAGGACCCGGCCAACTGGTACTGGTACGAGGGCAACTTCGAGTCCTACGAGGCCAACAAGGTCGATCGGCTCGGCCCCGAGGCCGCCCGCCCGCACCGGATGACGCACCGCAAGCTCACGCGCGACTGAGCCGACGCGCCCCCGGGCGCCGCGCCGACGACGGCCCGCCGCGATCACGTGATCGCGACGGGCCGTCGTCGTGCCGGGACGAGTGCACATCGGCCGCCATGAACGGCCCGCGCGCGGCGCGGACGTCGAGCCGCCTCACCCGTGGCAGGGCCCGATCGGCAGCCTCACCCCCGTGGAACCGCCGGGTCAGCGCCGCCAGCTGCGGCGCAGCACCGTCCGCATGGCCATGCGCTGGGCCGCGCCACGAACCCGCGCCCGCCGGGCGGCGGCCCCCTCGGGCAGGCGGACCATGCCCTCCTGGGCGACCGTGGCCACGAGCGTCCCGTCCTCGGTGAACACGGCGCCCGTGCCGAGGCCGCGCGCGCCCTGGGCGCTGGGGGAGTCTTGGACGTAGAGCAGCCACTGGTCGACGCGGGCGGGCCGGTGGAACCACATCGCGTGGTCGAGGGAGGCCGCGGACATGCCGGGCTGGATCCAGGCCACGCCGTGCTGCCGCAGGATCGGCTCGAGGAGCGTGTAGTCCGAGGCGTAGGTGAGCGCCGCCAGGTGCAGCGCGGGGTCGTCCGCCAGGGGCGTGAAGGTCTTCATCCACACCATGTTGCGGTTCTCGGTCTCCGCGGCCGGGTCCACATAGATGGCCGGGGTGACGTGGCGGATGTCGAACGGTCGGGACCAGGCCCACTCCTGGGCCACGGGGTGGTTGATGCCGCCCAGCACGTCCGCCGTCGTGGGCAGGTCCTCGGGCCGGGGCACTCCCTCCGGCATGGCCACCTGGTGGTCCAGCGCGCTGCCGGCGGGCTCCTGGAAGGAGCAGGTCAGGGCGAGGATGGCCTTCTCGTTCTGGGAGGCCAGCACCCGGCGGACGGAGAAGGAGCGGCCGTCCCGCAGCGTCTCGACGGTGAACGTGATGGGCTGCAGCGCGTCCCCGGGGCGGATGAAGTAGCCGTGGAGCGAGTGGGCGGGGCGGGCGGCCGGCACCGTGCGGGAGGCGGCCGCCAGAGCCTGGGCGAGCACCTGGCCGCCGAACACCCGGCCGTGCGTCTGGCGGGGGGTCGTGCCCGTGAAGCGGACCTGACCCGTCACCGGGTCCGGCGCGGCCGGCGTCAGCTCCAGGATCCCGCGCAGCACGTCGGTGGGGTCCTTCGGGGC
>NZ_JABFNH010000022.1:9201-28365 GCF_017168435.1 Micrococcus sp. KRD070 | reverse complement strand
GAGGCCGTCACGTCGCGGCGCACCGTGATGACGACGTCACCGCCGGAGTCGCGCGTCGTCGTGCTCGGGCCGCCGCGCGATGTGGCCGGGGCCTGCCGGTGGGCGGTGTTCCAGCTCCTGCGGCACGAACGGCTCCTTCGACGTGGATGGACCCCGCGACGGCGGGGCGGCCCGGGACGCGACGGACCTGGGACAATGCTTGCATGACCGAGCACTCCGCCGCCGCACCAGTCCTCCGCTTCGTCGACGACCGCGCTGTGCGGGACCTCGAGCAGCTGGCCACCCGCGCCCGTCGCGTCGCCGACACGGGGATGCGCCTGCACGTCGTGCCTGAGGCAGGGCGCTCCCGCACCCCGATGCTCGCCCAGTGGGTCTCCGTGCTGCAGCCGGCCGGGCTCGGAGACGGGGTGCCCGTCGTCCTGGGGCTGCGCACCGTGCCCCTGGCGACCGCCGACGGCGTGGCGGACCTGGACGCCGTCGTCGCCCTGGGCTCCGTCACCGAGCGCACCGCCCGGATGCGCGGCCAGGACCCCGTCGACCTGGCGTTCGCCGTGCCGCCGGGCCGCGAGCACGTCACCTGGACCGCGCTGACCCCGCCCCGCGGCGGCTGGACGCCCGTGGCCGAGGTCGCCGATGAGGAGTTGACCGAGGTGGCCACACGCGGCGCCGACGCCGTGTGGGACGCCCTGCCCGAGAACCCGGGGGAGGCGCTGGTCCGCAAGATCCGGGCGCAGATGTGGGGACCCCTGCTCGGGGGCGACGCTCTGCAGTTCCCGGCCGGCATGGCCTTCGGCGCGCACGCGCTGGGCTTCCTGCGGCCCGGCGGCCGCGCCCGGCTCAGCACGGCGGGGCCGTGGACGCGCCTGGACACCCCCGGCGGCTTCGTGCTGGGCCGCCCCGCCATGGCGGTGTGAGCCCGCGCCCCATGTCGGGGCGCGGACCGCGGGCCGGTCAGGCCGAGTTCTGCAGGGAGTGGGCGGCCCGCTCCAGGTAGTCCCAGAGTTCGGCCTCGTGCAGCGGTGACAGCTCCAGCGTGTCGACGGCGGCGCGCATGTGCCGCAGCCACGCGTTGCGCGCGGCCGGGTCGATCCGGTACGGGGCGTGGCGCATGCGCAGGCGGGGGTGGCCGCGCTCCTCGGAGTACGTCCGCGGTCCGCCCCAGTACTGCTCCAGGAACATGAGCAGCCGGCGCTGGGCGCCCTCGAAGTCGTCCTGCGGATACATCGGGGCGAGGATCTCGTCCTCGCGCACGCGGGCGTAGAACTCGGCGGTCAGCCGGTCGAAGGTCGGGCGGCCGCCGACGGCGTCGTAGAAGCTGGCGGCCTGACCGGGCGCGGCCGGGGTCCCCGGGGTCGCACCGGCGGGGCCCGCCGCGGCGTCGCGGGCGCGCACCTGCTCCACCGGGGCGGGTGTGCCCTCCTGCATCACCGGCTCGACCTCGGTGGGCCGCTCCGCCAGGCCCGTCACACGGGACGGGCCCTTGGCGACGCGCGGCCGCAGCACCGCCAGGGGGGCGCCCAGGCGCGCGGAGTGGTCCGGCAGCGTCGGCGCGCCGGTGGGCAGGGCCTCGGGGCGGACCGGCTCGACGGCGACCGGGGCCGAGAGCGAGTTCGCGATGAAGCACAGCCGGTGCGCCTCGGCGTGGAGGGCCTCGGCCCGCTCCCGGTCGGCCTCGTCCTGCAGCGTGACCTCGGGCCGCAGCGTGATCGCGGTGAACCGCCCGGCGCCGTCGCCGTCCAGCTCGAGCTCACCCTCGACCCCGCACGTCATCCCCGTGACCACGACCCCGGAGGTCGACGCGACATGGAGGTACGAGAGCACGTGACACTCGGCGAGCGCGCCGAGCAGGAGGGTCTCCGGGTTCCACTTCGAGTCGTCGCCGCGGAAGGGGCGGGCGGCCGAGGCCTGGATCTCGCCGACGGCGGCGTCCTGGATCACCACGGAGCGGTCATAGTCGCGGACGCCGGAGGTGCCCGAGCCGCGGTCGCCCGTCCACTCGGTGCGCAGGGAGAAGGTGTGCTTCATGGGTTCCAGCCTAGCCAGCCCGCGCCTCGACAGCGGCGGGGGCGGTGCTGGAGGGCACCTTCGTGGAATGCCCACCAGCCCCCGCCCGGTTCAGGCCCCGGCGTGGACCTGATGCACGTGCGCCGTCGCGTGCTCGCGCGCGGCCAGGGCGCGGACCGTCTCGTCCCGACCCTCGGCGAGGACGCGGGACAGCCCCGCGCGGGTGTCGGCCAGCCGCTCGGACAGGGCGGTGGCGCGGTCGGCGATCTCCGGGGTGACCTGGGCGGTCGGGTAGCCCAGCGTCGCGGCGGTCTCGGCCATCTCGTGGGAACGGGAGTCCCACATCGCCTCGACGCCCTCGAAGTAGGCGTCTGCGAAGGGCGCGATCAGCGCGGCGTCGTGGGCCCGGGCGAACCCGATCAGGGCCTGGCGCTGCTCCGTGTTGGACAGCTCGCCGGCCATCACCCGGTCCCAGGCCGCGCGCTTGGCCTCGGCCGTCGGCACGGCGGCCCGGGCCTGGATCGCGGCGAGCGCGCCCGTGGCGGTCGCGTCGGCGCGCTCGGCCTCGGCGATCTCGGCCTCCCCGGCGCGGCCGGCCGCCACCAGCGCGGTGAGCAGCTCCCAGCGCAGGTCCGTGGTGAGGTCCAGCCCGGGCACGGTGCAGGTGCCGTCGACGAGGGCGGCCAGGCGGTCCAGCTGCGCCGTGGTGCGGGCGTGCAGGGCGAACGCCTTGACGAACTGCAGCTGGTTGTCCGAGCCGTCCTCGGCCTCCGCGACGAGGCCCCACAGACGGTCGGCCGCCGCGACCCGCACGGCCTCGGCCTGGTCCTCGGGCAGGTACAGGCCGATCGCCGTCGCGAGCTGGCGCAGCAGCGTCTGCACCACGGACGAGTCCCGCTCGTGGCCGACGTTGGCGAGGACGAGGTCGACGAACCAGGCGGCGGAGGCCTCGCCGTCGCGCACGGTGTCCCAGGCCGCCCCCCACAGCAGCGTGCGCGCCAGCGAGCCGTCCACGTCCTTCAGGCGGGTGGACGCGGCCTCCCACGAGGCGTCGTCGAGGCGCAGCTTGGCGTAGGCCAGGTCGTCGTCGTTGGGCAGGATCACGGCGGGACGACGGCGGCCGACGGCCTCGGCGACCTCGGTCACCTCACCGGCCACGTCGAGTTCGAAGCGCTCGGTGCGGGTCAGGCGGCCGGTGGCCTCGTCCACGTCGTAGAAGCCCACAGCCAGGCGGTGGGGGCGGAGCACGTCGTCGCCAGGCGCCGACGGCGAGCCGTCCGGGGCGCTCTGGCGCAGGCGCAGCGCGGTGATGGTGCCGGCCTCATCCGTCTCCACCTCCGTGCGCAGCGTGTTCACGCCCGAGGTCTCGAGCCACACGCGGGTCCACTCGGACAGGTCGCGGCCGGAAGCCGCCTCGAGCTCGGACATGAGGTCCGGCAGCTCGGTGTTGCCCCACGCGTGCTGGGCGATGTACGCGCGGACGCCGGCCATGAAGTTCTCCTGGCCCACCCAGGCCACGAGCTGGCGCAGCACGGAGGCGCCCTTGGCGTAGGTGATGCCGTCGAAGTTGACGAGCACATCGTCGAGGTCGCGGATCCGGGCCTTGATGGGGTGCGTGGACGAGAGCTGATCCTGGCGGTAGGCCCAGTTCTTCTCCATGGAAGAGAAGGTGGTCCAGGCGCTGGTGTACTGCGTGTTCTCGGCGGCGGCGAGCGTGGACATGAACTCGGCGAAGGACTCGTTGAGCCACAGGTCGTTCCACCAGCGCATGGTCACGAGATCGCCGAACCACATGTGGGCCAGCTCGTGGAGGATGGTGATGGCGCGGCGCTCGATCAGCGCCTCCGGCACGGTCCCGCGGAAGACGTACGACTCGAGGAAGGTCACACAGCCGGCGTTCTCCATCGCGCCGGCGTTGAACTCGGGCACGAACAGCTGGTCGTACTTCTCGAACGGGTAGGCGTGGCCGTACTGGGCCTCGAAGAACTCGAAGCCCTGGCGGGTGAGCTCGAAGACGTTCTCCGCGTCCAGGTGCTCCACCAGTGACGCGCGGCAGTAGACGCCGAGGGGGATCGTGCGGCCGTCGGCGCTGGTCAGCTCCGAATGCACGGAGGCGTACGGGCCGGCGACGAGCGCGGTGATGTAGGAGGAGATGCGCGGGGTGGGGGTGAACTCCCAGACCGCGGCGTCCACGCCCTGCAGGTTCTCCTCGTTCGCCACGACGCCGAGGGTGCGGCGGGAGTCCTCCGGCTGGTTGGACACCACAGCCCAGTGTGCCGGCGCGGTCACGGTGAAGCGGAACGCGGCCTTGAGGTCGGGCTGCTCGAACACCGCGAACATGCGGCGGGAATCGGGCACCTCGAACTGGGTGTAGAGATAGACCTCCTGGTCCACGGGGTCCACGAACCGGTGCAGGCCCTCGCCGGTGTTGCTGTAGTCCCCGAGCCCGTCGACCACGAGGGTGTTCTGCGCCGCCAGCGGGCCGATCCGCAGTCGGGCGCCGTCGAAGTCCGCCACGTCCAGCGCCTCGCCGTTGAGGGTCACCGCGGGGGCCTGCCCGGCCACGAAGTCGATCCACGTGTGGGTGCCCACCGCGTCCTGCGCGGCCGCGAACGTCACGGTGGTGGCCGTGTGGAAGTGCTCCGCTCCACGGGTGAGGTCCAGGCTCACCTCGTACGCGTCCACGGTGAGGGCGGCCGCGCGCGCGGCGGCCTCTTCGCGGGTGATGTTCATGGCGGCGGCGGTGGTCACGGTCGGACTCCTCCTGGGGTCGGGCGGATGCGGCACGGCCGGGACCTGTGATGGGGGCCACGGCACGGTGCTCCCCAGTGTGCCACCTGGCCCGGACGTCGTCGTCGGCCTCTGGATGCCCCGCCCCTCACTAGACTGGCGGGGACCCCGAGCCACCGCCCCTAAGGAGTCTGCGCATGCGCGTCCACATCGCCACCGACCACGCCGGCATGGAGCTGTCCGCCCACCTGGTGGAGCACCTCACCGCCGCTGGCTACGAGATGGTGGACCACGGACCCACCGAGTACGACGCGCAGGACGACTACCCGGGCTTCTGCATCAACGCCGCCCGCGCCGTCGTCGCCGACCGCGAGCAGGGACTGGACTCGCTCGGCATCGTGCTGGGCGGCTCCGGCAACGGCGAGCAGATCGCCGCCAACAAGGTGGCCGGCGTCCGAGCCGCCCTGGCCTGGAACCTGGACACGGCGCGGCTGGCCCGCGCGCACAACGACGCGAACGTCGTGGCCGTCGGCGGTCGACAGCACTCGCTCGAGGAGGCCACCGAGCTCATCGAGGCGTTCCTGGCCGAACCGTTCTCCCAGGACGAGCGCCACGTGCGCCGCATCGGGAAGATCGCGCACTACGAGACCACCGGAGAGGTGCTGATGTGAGTGCCTGAGGGCCACTCCGTCCACCGTCTCGCGCGCCAGTTCACCGACGTCTTCGGCGGCCGCCGGATCCGCGCCACGAGTCCGCAGGGCCGCTTCGCCGAGGGGGCCGCCCTGCTCGACGGCCAGGTCCTGAAGCGCGCCCGGGCCCACGGCAAGCACTTCTTCGCCGACGTCTCCGGCGGCCACGTGCTCCACGTCCACCTGGGCATGTACGGGGCGTGGACCTTCGGCGGGGATCAGGACTTCGCGGCCGCGTCCTCGATCGGCGCACCCCGCCGGATCGGCGAGCGGGAGGTCCACGACGACGGCGCCCCGGCCGCCGAGCCCGCTCGCGACGCCGACGGCTGGGTCCAGCCCCCGCCGCCGGCCGCCACGGTCCGGCTGCGACTGCGCGCCGAGCACGGCTGGGCCGACCTGATCGGCGCGAGCCGGTGCCGCGCGCTCACTCCGGCCGAGGCTGCCGACGTCGTCGCCGGCCTGGGCCCGGATCCGCTGAGCGACGACGATCCCGCGCCGTTCTACGACCTCGCCCGGCGGACACGGCGGCCGATCGGCGTCGTGCTGATGGACCAGGCGGCCGTCAGCGGGATCGGCAACATCTTCCGGGCCGAGGCGCTGTTCCGCGCCGGCATCGACCCGTGGCGGCCGGCCCGGGAGGTCTCCGCGTCGGACCTGGCATTCCTCTGGGCGGACAACGCCGCGCTCATGCGGGAGGGCGTGCGGCTCGGGCGGATCGTCACCACGCGGCCCGAGCACCGGCCGGGGATCCCTGCCGAATCGGCCTGGCCCGAGCACGCGAACTACGTGTACCAGCGGCAGGGCCTGGCCTGCCTCGTGTGCGGGCGCGAGACGATCGTGGTGGAGGAGATGGCGGCCCGGAAGCTCTACCGGTGCCTCACCTGTCAGAGCTGAGGGGCCTGTAGCAGGCCCGACCGGGCACAGCGGTCAAGGCACCGGCGCGGACGACGACGCACCCGAGAAAGCCATGAGCCGGGCCATCGTGTGCACACGATGACCCGGCTCATGAGGTCCGGAGGGGATGACGGGAATCGAACCCGCGTAGCCAGTTTGGAAGACTGGGGCTCTACCATTGAGCTACATCCCCGCGGGGCCGCGCTCGGCGCGGACCAGCGGCTGACACCGTATCACGGCGGGCCCGCGTCGGCCGTGGGGGAAGAGGCATGATGCACGGCTCCCGTCCCGCCCTCCGCAGGGCCGCGTCCGCCCTCGCCGGCCGTCGTCCCCTGTCCCTGCGCGGCGCCACCGTCCTCGTGACGGGCGGCGCGTCCGGCATCGGTCGACTGATCGCCCTGGGGGCCGCCCGCCGCGGCGCGGGCCGCGTCGTCGTCTGGGACCTCGACCTGCAGGGGGCTGAGGCCGTCGCCGCCGAGATCCGGTCTCAGGGCGCGGACGCCCAGGCCGAGCGCGTGGACGTGACGGACGCGGCCGCCGTCGAGGCCGCCGCCGCCCGCGCCGGAGAGGTGGACGTCGCCGTGAACAACGCGGGCGTCGTGACGGGCGTGCGCCTCGAGGACGCCACGGAGGAGGGCATCCGCCGCACCTTCGAGGTGAACGCACTCGCGCCGTACTGGCTGACCCGGGCGGTCCTGCCCGGAATGCGGGCCCGGGACCGCGGGGCCGTGGTCACGGTGGCCTCGGCCGCGGGGTTGGTCGGCGTCGCGCGCCAGACGGACTATTCCGCCACCAAGCACGCCGCGGTCGGCTTCGCCGAGTCCCTCGCCGCGGAGCTGCGCAAGGACGGCAGCCGCGTCACCTCCCTCGCCGTCTGCCCCTTCTACATCGACACCGGGATGTTCGCGGGCGTGCGCAGCCGGGTGCCCTGGCTGCTGCCCGTGCTGGATCCGCGCCACGTGGCGCAGGAGGTGCTGGACGCCGTCGAGGCCGGCCGCACCCGCCTGCTGCTGCCGCGCGCCGTCGGTCTGATCGCGCCCCTGCGCGCCCTGCCGGCGCCCGTCTTCGACCTCGCGATGGACGTCCTCGGGGTCAACGCCACGATGGACGGCTTCACGGGCCGGCGGTCGCGGCTTTTCGCGGGGCGCGAGACGGCGCGCTAGGATTCCACAGTCTGCCCTCGGGCAGTCCCTCGGGTGCCCGGCGAGCCTCCACCGCGTGAGCCCGCCGGCGTCGGGGACGACGGCGGGGTGTAGCTCAGCTTGGTAGAGCGCGCGCTTTGGGAGCGTGAGGCCGCAGGTTCAAATCCTGTCACCCCGACTCGACGTCAAGACCATCCACCACCACCAACAGGAGTCATCCGTGGTCAAGTCCACCGCAGAGAACCTCAGCCCGACCCGCGTCAAGCTGACCGTCGAGGTGCCGTTCGAGGAGGTGAAGCCCGCCCTGGACAAGGCGTTCAAGGACATCGCCAACCAGGTGCAGATCCCGGGCTTCCGCAAGGGCAAGATCCCGGCACGTCTGATCGAGCAGCGCTTCGGCCGCGAGATCGTCGTGGACCAGGCCGTCAACGAGGGCCTGAACACCTGGTTCTCCGCCGCCATCGCCGAGGCCGAGCTCACCCCGATCTCCCGCCCCGAGGTCGACGTGACCGCCACCCCGGACGCGGAGAACGCCGAGGGCCCGGTGGCCTTCACCGCCGAGTTCGACGTGCGCCCGACCATCGAGCTGCCCGACTACAAGGGCCTCAAGGTGACGGTGGAGCCCGCCCAGGCCACCGAGGAGGACGAGCAGAAGGCCCTCGACGCCCTGCGCTCGCGCTTCGGCTCCCTCAAGGATGTGGACCGCCCGGCCGCCCAGGACGACTTCGTCACGATGAACCTGACCGCCACGGTCGACGGCGAGCAGGTCGACCAGGCCGAGGGCCTGTCCTACCAGGTGGGCGCCGGCACCATGCTCGAGGGCATTGACGAGGCCCTCGACGGCCTGTCCGCCGGCGAGGACGCCACCTTCGAGACCACGCTCAACGGCGGCGAGCACGACGGCGAGACCGCCGTGGTCAAGCTGGAGCTGACGGCCGTCAAGGAGCGCGAGCTGCCCGAGGCCGACGACGAGTTCGCCCAGCTGGCCTCCGAGTTCGACACCATCGCCGAGCTCAAGGAGGACCTGAAGAAGCAGGCCGCCGAGGAGGCCGTGAACCGCCAGGGCGTCGAGGCCCGCGACAAGGTCCTCGAGGAGCTGGCCAAGCTCGTCGAGGTCCCGGTGCCGGACGGCGTCATCGCCGAGCAGGTCGAGCAGCACTTCTCCGCCGGCGGCCACACCGCGGGCGACGACCACGACACCGCCGAGCACCGTGCCGAGCTCGAGCAGAACACCCGCGAGGCGTTCGCCAACGAGGTCATCCTGGACGAGGTCGCCGAGGCCGAGGAGGTCACGGTCGACCAGGGTGAGCTGATCGAGTACATCATCGCCACCTCCTCCGAGTACGGCATGGACCCGAACCAGTTCGCCATGATGCTCGACCAGGGCGGGCAGATCCCGATGATCATGGGCGAGGTCCGCCGCCGCAAGGCCCTGGCCAAGGTCCTCGAGTACGCCGAGGTCACCGACACCGACGGCAAGGCCGTGGACCTGACGGCGTTCGTGACCCCGGGCGGCCAGGAGGCCCTCGACGCTGAGGCCGAGGGCGCCGAGGCCGAGGGCGCCGACGAGGCGGAGGAGAAGCCCGCCGAGAAGGCCCCGGCCAAGAAGAAGTCGACGGCCAAGAAGGCCCCGGCCGAGCAGGCCGACGACGCCGAGGCGGCCGAGCAGGCCTGATCCCGGCCGGTGGGGACGCACCCCCGCCGAGCCACGACGACGGCGCCCCCGCCCACGCCGGTGGGGGCGCCGTCGTCGTCCCGGGGCCCCGGTGGGCGGCCCCGGGCGGGGTCCGCGACAACCTGCGCCAACAGCGAAACGCCGACGGCGTCCCGCGCGCTGGCCCGGACGCCCGGCTAGTGTCGGACTCGATCAGGGACCCGTCCGTCCGCGCGAGCGGCCGCCGTTCGGGAGGCCCGTGGACATCTCGACAGGAAGGCGGAAGTGATGACCGACATCACCCCCAGCATGCGTTCGGTGGACCCGGCGCAGCGCGAGGATTTCCTCTACACCCAGCTGCTGAAGTCGCGCATCGTCTGGCTGGGCGAGGACGTCCGTGACGACAACGCCAACGCGATCTGCTCCCAGCTGCTCCTGCTCTCGGCCGAGGACCCGGAGAAGGACATCTACCTGTACATCAACTCCCCGGGCGGCTCCGTCACCGCGGGCATGGCGATCTACGACACGATGCAGTACATCCCCAACGACGTCGTGACGGTGGCCACCGGCCTCGCCGCGTCCATGGGCCAGTTCCTGCTCGCCTCCGGCACCAAGGGCAAGCGCTACGCCACCCCCCACGCCCGCGTGCTGATGCACCAGCCCTCCGGCGGCATCGGCGGCACCGAGTCGGACATCCGCATCCAGGCCCAGCTGATCCTGCACATGAAGCAGGTGATGGCGGAGCTGACCGCCGAGCAGACCGGCCAGTCCGTGGAGACCATCCTCGAGGACAACGCGCGTGACAAGTGGTTCACCGCGCAGGAGGCCCTCGAGTACGGCTTCATCGACCACATCGCCGACCGTGCCGCGTCCGTGACCGGCGGCGGCGGCGTCCGGGGCTGAGCCCGGCCCGGACCGTCCCGACCCTCTCCAGGAGACCAAGAATGACCCAGTTCCCCGCCGGGCTCCCCACCGGGATGCCCTCCCTGCCCACGCCGGACGCGCGCTACATCCTCCCGCAGTTCGAGGAGCGCACCCCCTACGGCTTCAAGCGTCAGGACCCCTACGCCAAGCTCTTCGAGGACCGCATCGTCTTCCTCGGCGCGCAGGTGGACGACGCGTCGGCCGACGACGTGATGGCCCAGCTGCTCGTGCTCGAGGCGATGGACTCCGAACGTGACATCACCCTGTACATCAACTCGCCGGGCGGCTCGTTCACGGCCATGACGGCGATCTACGACACCATGCAGTTCATCCGCCCCGAGGTGCAGACCGTGTGCCTGGGCCAGGCCGCCTCCGCCGCGGCCGTGCTGCTGGCCGCGGGCGCCCCCGGCAAGCGTCTGGCGCTGCCCAACGCGCGCGTGCTGATCCACCAGCCGGCGATGCAGGGCGACCGCGGCACCGCCACGGACCTGCAGATCCACGCCCAGGAGATCAACCGGATGCGCGTGTGGATGGAGGAGACGCTGGCCTCCCTCACCAACCGCACGCCCGAGGAGGTCTCGCAGGACATCGACCGGGACAAGTTCCTCTCGGCCGAGCAGGCCCTCGAGTACGGCCTCGTGGACGAGGTCCTCGCCTCCCGCAAGATCACCCGCCCGTCTGCCTGACCGACGACGCCCGCCGAGGGGTCCGGCCGCGCGGCCGGGCCCCTCGGCGCCGACCGGGGACCCGGTCCCTTAACGTGTCCGTCCACGGCCGTATGCTGGACGGAATCTGACAGCGACGACGCCCGCGCGGGGCGGACGTCTCCGCCCGGCCTTCGAGGAGTACCACCATGGCGCGTATCGGAGAGAGCGCTGACCTGCTGAAATGCTCGTTCTGCGGGAAGAGCCAGAAGCAGGTGCGCAAGCTCATCGCCGGCCCGGGTGTCTACATCTGCGACGAGTGCATCGAGCTGTGCAACGAGATCATCGAGGAGGAGCTCGGCGAGGCGGCGGAGGCGGACGAGACCGTCCTGCCCACCCCGCAGGAGATCTTCGACCACCTCGAGAGCTTCGTGATCGGTCAGGAGGCGGCCAAGCGTTCCCTCGCCGTCGCCGTGTACAACCACTACAAGCGCGTGCGTGGGCCGCAGGCGCGGGGCGGTGACCTGGCCGACCGCCTCACCGAGCGGGACGACCTCGCGGACGTCGAGGTCGGCAAGTCGAACATCCTCATGGTCGGCCCCACCGGCTCCGGCAAGACGTATCTCGCGCAGACCCTCGCCCGGCGGCTCAACGTCCCGTTCGCGGTCGCGGACGCCACCAGCCTCACCGAGGCCGGCTATGTGGGCGAGGACGTGGAGAACATCCTCCTCAAGCTCATCCAGGCCGCGGACTACGACGTGAAGAAGGCCGAGCAGGGCATCATCTACATCGACGAGATCGACAAGATCTCGCGGAAGTCCGAGAACCCCTCCATCACCCGGGACGTCTCCGGCGAGGGGGTGCAGCAGGCCCTGCTGAAGATCCTCGAGGGCACGGTGGCGTCGGTGCCGCCGCAGGGCGGGCGCAAGCACCCCCACCAGGAGTTCCTGCAGATCGACACGTCCAACGTGCTGTTCATCGTGGCGGGCGCGTTCGCGGGCCTGGACGAGATCATCGGTTCCCGTGCCGGACGCAAGGGCATCGGGTTCGGCGCGCCCCTGAACCACCTGGGCGCGGGGGACGTCACCTACGCGGACGTGCGGCCGGAGGACCTGCTGAAGTTCGGCCTCATCCCCGAGTTCATCGGCCGCCTGCCCGTGATCACCACTGTCGAGGACCTCACGCACGAACAGCTCGTGCGGGTGCTGACCGAACCGAGGAACGCCCTGCTCAAGCAGTACCAGAAGATGTTCCTCATGGACGGCGTGGAGCTCGAGTTCGAGCAGGACGCCCTGGACGCCGTCGTCGCCCAGGCCGAGGCCCGCGGCACCGGCGCCCGCGGCCTGCGCTCCATCATGGAGAACGTCCTCAAGCCCGTGATGTTCGAGCTGCCCTCCCGTTCGGATGTGGGCACGGTCGTCATCTCCGGGGACGTGGTGCGCGGCGAGGCCGAGCCCACGCTCATCCCGGCCGAGGTGGAACGACGTCGACGCGGCCGGAGCGCCTGACCGCCGTCGCCCAGCAGGACCGACCGGAGCCGAGACGGCTCCCTGACCGCAAGGAGCACAGCATGACCGACACCACGCAGCAGCCCACCGTCGACTTCTACTTCGACGCCACGTGCCCGTTCGCCTGGATCACCTCCCGGTGGATCCTGGAGGTCCAGAAGGTGCGCGACGTGCGGGTGGTCTTCAAGATCATGTCGCTCGCCGTCCTGAACGAGGGCCGCGACCTGGACCCCGACTACCTGGCCCGCCTCGAGAAGGCCTGGCTGCCGGCCCGCGCCGCCGTGCAGGTGCGCGAGCGGCACGGTGCCGAGGCGCTCGGCCCGTGGTACACCGCGGTCGGCACCCGCATCCACGAGCAGGGCCGCACGGACTACGAGGCCGTGGTGGCCGAGGCCCTCGAGGAGCTGGGCCACGACGCGGACATCCTGGACGCCGCCCGCACCGACGTGGCCGACGAGCAGCTGCGCGCCAGCCAGAAGGAGGCGGAGGACCTCGTGGGCAACGACGTCGGCACGCCCGTCGTGGCGTTCAACGGCACGGCCTTCTTCGGTCCCGTGATGACCCGCATCCCGCGCGGCGAGGAGGCGGGCCGCATCTTCGACGGCGCCGTCGCCCTGGCCGACTTCCCGTACTTCTACGAGATCAAGCGGGCCCGCACCACGGATCCGCAGTTCGACTGAGCCCCCGGCTCGCACGAGACCGGCCCCACACCTTCAGCGCGAAGGTGTGGGGCCGGCGTCGTCGGGGTGCGGGGCGGCGGGGGTCAGCTGCGCGCCACTCTGCCGGCCGCGCGGATCAGGGGGACCTGCAGGGGCAGCCGCCCGAGGGAGACCAGTTGCGCCGGCCAGGGCCGGCGTCGCCACCGCCAGGCCATCCACGCATTGCCGGGCCACACGCCGAGGAAGAGCGCCTGCGCGGCGCGTCCGCCCGCGCGCCGGGTGCGCG
Organism: Micrococcus sp. KRD070; assembly: GCF_017168435.1. Lineage (NCBI taxonomy): Bacteria > Bacillati > Actinomycetota > Actinomycetes > Micrococcales > Micrococcaceae > Micrococcus > Micrococcus sp. KRD070. The sequence continues at coordinate 15,231 of NZ_JABFNH010000022.1, read as the reverse complement.
GGACGGCCAGCAGACCCGCCACGGCCAGCTCGGCCACGCCGGAGCCGTGGGTCCACGCGCGGGCCGAGCCGGGCAGGAACGGCGGGATCAGCCCGTCGAAGGGCTCAGGTCGGACGAAGTGGAGCACGCCCATGGCGGCGAGGGCGGCGGACATCCGCCGGGCGGAGGAGTCGCAGGCGCGGCGGCCGGCCGGGGCGGGATCGGGTGTCGGTCTCATCCTCTCAGTGTCCACCCCTGCCGCGGTGACCGCACTGCGACATGCGGCAGGAGCACGACCGGGAGGTGCACCACGACACCCCCGGGAGGGCCGCCTCCCGACGAACTCCGATCCGGCGGCGGACTGCCGACGTGCGCTGTGCCCTACCGGATCCCGGCCACGAACATCCCACGCTGACGGGCAGACTCGGGTTCGCAGCACGGGCGCGACGACGGCCCCGCCGCCCGTGATGGGCGACGGGGCCGTCGTCGTGCCGCGTGCGCTCCCGAGACACCGTCCGGGAACGCGCGGCGCGGATCAGTCGTCCTCGACCGGTGCGAGCTGCACGTCGGAGACGGTCAGCGGCGCGGACTCGCCGGCCTCGCCCTGCGTGAGGGACAGGTCCGCGATGTTGCCGGCCGCCTTGAGGTCCGCCAGGCCGCCGCGCAGCTTCTCGAGCCACTCGGTCGGTCCGGTCACCACGGCGGAGCGCACCTCGGTCCGCTGCTTCACCTTGGCCTCGGACTTCGCCTTGCGGACGCCGCCCAGGACCTGCGCCACGGTGGGCAGGACCTCGGCGTCACCGGCGGAGGCGGCGAAGGACAGGGCCGCCACCTCGTCCGCGGCGCCCGGCCACGCGGCGGTGTGCACGGAGCCGGCGCGCCACCAGCTCCACACCTCCTCGGTGGCGAACGGCTGGAACGGGGCCAGCAGACGCAGCAGGGCGTCCAGGGTGGTGGCCAGCGTGGTCACCACCGAGGCCTGCTCGGCCTCGCCGTGGCCACCGTAGGCACGGTCCTTCACGAGCTCCACGTAGTCGTCCGTGAAGGCCCAGAAGAACTGCTCGGTCACGTTGAGGGCGCGTGCGTAGTCGTAGGCCTCGAACGCGCGGGTCGCCTGCTCCACGGTGGCCGCGAGGCGCGTCAGCAGGGAGGCGTCCAGCGGGTTGGTGACGGCCGCGGCGTCGTCGGCCGTGCGGATGACGGCGTCCTGCGTGGCGCCCAGGTTCAGCACGAACTTGGCGGCGTTGAGCAGCTTGATGGCCAGGCGGCGGCCGATCTTCATCTGCGCCACCTCGTAGGCGGTGTCCGCGCCGAGGCGGGCCGAGGCGGCCCAGTAGCGGACGGCGTCCGAGCCGAACTGGTCCAGGATGTCGGTCGGGACCACCACGTTGCCCTTGGACTTGGACATCTTCTTGCGGTCCGGGTCGAGGATCCAGCCGGAGAGCGCGGTGTCCGTCCACGGCACGGAGCCGTTGAGGGCGTGGGCGCGCACCACGGTGGAGAACAGCCAGGTGCGGATGATGTCGTGGCCCTGCGGGCGCAGATCGAACGGGAAGACGTTGTTGAAGAACGCCTCGTCACGGGACCAGCGGCCCACGATCTGCGGGGTCAGCGAGGAGGTGGCCCAGGTGTCCAGGACGTCCGGGTCGCCGGTGAAGCCGCCGGGGACGTCGCGCTGGTCCTCGGAGTAGCCCGGGGCGGCCTCGGCGGCCGGGTCCACGGGGAGCTGCTCGTCGGCCGGGAGGATCGGGTTCTCATAGTCGGGCTCACCCTCCGCGTCCAGCGGGTACCAGACCGGGATCGGCACCCCGAAGAAGCGCTGGCGGGAGACGAGCCAGTCACCGTTGAGGCCCTCGACCCAGTTCTCGTAGCGGTGGCGCATGTGCTCCGGGTGCCAGGAGAGCTCGCGGCCGCGCTCGATCAGCTCCGCGCGGCGGTCGGCGTCGCGGCCGCCGTTGCGGATGTACCACTGGCGGGAGGTGACGACCTCGAGCGGCTTGTCGCCCTTCTCGTAGAAGTTCACGGCGTGCATGATCTTCTTCGGCTCTCCGTCCAGCAGGCCGGCCGCGGTGAGGGCGTCCACCACACCCTGCTTGGCGGAGAACACGGTCTTGCCGGCCACGGTGTCCGCATAGGCCTGTCGGCCGGCGTCCGTGGTGATCCACTCGGGGGTGTCGGCGGCGAAGCGGCCGTCACGGCCGATCAGGGTGCGGGTCGGCAGCTGCAGCTCGCGCCACCAGGTGACGTCGTTGAGGTCGCCGAAGGTGCAGACCATGGCGATGCCGGAGCCCTTGTCCGGCTTGGCCAGCGGGTGCGGGAAGACCTCGACCTCCACGCCGTACAGCGGGGAGGTGACGGTCGTGCCGAACAGGTGCTGGTAGCGCTCGTCGTCCGGGTGGGCGACCAGGCCGGAGCAGGAGGCCAGCAGCTCGGGGCGGGTGGTCTCGATGAAGACCTGCTCGCCGTCCGCAGCGGTGAAGGCGTAGCGGTGGTAGGCGCCGGGGACCTCGCGGTCCTCGAGCTCGGCCTGGGCCACGGCGGTGCGGAAGGTCACGTCCCACATGGTGGGGGCCTCGGCCAGGTAGGCGTCGCCCGAGGCGATGCCGGCCAGGAAGGCGCGCTGGGAGACGGCGCGGGAGACGTCGTCGATGGTCCGGTAGGTCATGTCCCAGTCGACGGACAGGCCGAGGCGGGTGAAGAGGTCCTCGAAGACCTTCTCGTCCTCGACGGCGAGCTCCTCGCAGAGCTCGATGAAGTTCTTGCGGGAGATCACGTCCCAGTCGCGCTGGTTCTTCGCCGGCTTCTCCGGCGGGCGGTAGCCCTCCACGTACGGCTTGGCGGGGTCGCAGCGGACGCCGTAGTAGTTCTGCACACGGCGCTCGGTGGGCAGGCCGTTGTCGTCCCAGCCCATCGGGTAGAACACGTTCTTGCCGTTCATGCGCTGGTACCGGGCGAGCACGTCGGTCTGCGTGTAGGAGAAGACGTGGCCCACATGCAGGGAGCCGGAGGCGGTCGGCGGGGGAGTGTCGATCGAGTAGACCTGCTCGCGGGTGGTCTGCGTGTCGAACGCGTACGTGCGCTCGTCGGCCCAGCGGGCGGTCAGCTTCTCCTCGAGGCCCTCGAGGGCCGGCTTGTCCGGCACGGCCACGGCGCCGGCGGCGGGGGTGGACGGGGTCGATGCGTCGATGGGCGTGTCTGTGCCCTGCGTGTTCTCAGCCATGCCCGCCATCCTCCCATGACCGGGGCGGCGGGCCGGGCCTGCGACGATGCCCGGGACGTCCCGCCCTTGCAGTCGGTCGACCTGGCGGAGGTGATCCGGGCGGTGCTCCGAACGGCACGGCTCGGCTACGGTCGGAGGCGTGAGCCACACCCATGAACCTGCGAAGAACCCCGCCCGCGCCGCCGTCGTGACGGGGGCCACGAGCGGCATCGGCCGCGCCACGGCCCTCGAGCTCGCCCGCCGCGGCTGGCGCGTGTACGCCGTCGGCCGCCGGGCCGAGCGCCTCGAGACCCTCGCTGCCGACGCCCGGGCCGAGGGCGTGAGCGGCGACGTCGTCCCCGCCGCCCTGGACGTCACGGACGAGGCCGCCGTCGCCGCGCTGGCCTCGCGCGTCGAGGCCGACGGCGGCGCCGACACCCTCGTCAACATCGCCGGCGGAGCGCTCGGCACGGACGCGGTGGGCGTGGGCGACCGCGCCGACTGGGAGTGGATGTACCGCGTCAACGTGCTCGGCACCCTGACGATGTGCCAGGCGTTCCTGCCCATGCTCCGCGCCCACGGCGAGGGCACCGTGCTCAACCTGACCTCGACCGCCGCCGTCACCGCCTACGAGGGCGGCGCCGGCTACAACGCCGCGAAGATGGGCCAGCACGGGCTCACCGGCGCGCTGCGCCTGGAGGAGGCCGAGCACAACGTGCGGGTGATCGAGGTGCTCCCGGGCATGGTCCACACCGAGGAGTTCTCCCGCAACCGCCTGGGCGGCGACCAGTCCGCCGCGGACGCCGTGTATGCGGGCGTGGAGAAGCCGCTCACCGCCGAGGACGTCGCCGAGGTGTGCGTCCACGCCGTCGAGCTGCCCCACCACGTGAACCTGGATCAGATCGTGATGCGGCCGGTCGCCCAGGCCGCCCAGCACAAGGTGATCCGCCGGTGAGCGGCGGGCCGCAGAACGTGTGGGCCGACGCGGTGGGCTCGGCATGAGCGCGCCCGTGCTGCACGTGATCGCCTGCGCCCACGGCACGCACGACGCGGCCGGCCGCGACGTGATCGACGGCCTCCGTGCCGACCTGGCGGCCCTCCTGGCCGCCGAGGGGCCGGGCGCCCAGGTCCACGAGGCCTACGTGGACGTGCAGAGCCCCTCCCTCGACGAGGTCGTGGCGGCCCTGCCCCCGGGGGAGCCGGCCGTGATCGTGCCGCTGCTGCTGTCCCTGGGCCATCACGTCCACCACGACATCCACCACGCCGCAGCCGCCCGACCCGGCACGATCGCCGCCGCACCGCTGGCCGGGGCCGGGGACGACGTCGAGCCGCGCCTGGTGACCGTTCTGGCCGAGCGGGTGGCCCAGGCGGTGCCGGCCGGTGAGGCCGCGACATCGGACATCATCCTGGCGGCGGCCGGCACCCGCGCCGCGGACGGCCAGGCCCAGGTGCACGCCCTGGCCGGGGCCCTGGCCCGGGCCACGGGACTGCCCGTGACCGCGGCGTTCGGGGCGGCGGCCACCCCCCGTGTGCCCGACGCCGTCTCCCGGGTGCGCGCCGCCGGCCGTCGCGCCGTGGTGGCCGCCCACCTCTTGGCCCCCGGGCACTTCCACGACCGACTCGGCGAGAGCGGCGCGGACGCGGTCACCGACCCCCTGCTGCCGCATCCGCTGGTGGCGCGGATCGCCCTGGACCGGCTGCGGTCCGCCCTCGCCGAGGCCCCGAGGGGAGCCGCCGGAGGCCGCTGAGCCGCTCGTCACACGGCCGGGGCTGGGCCGGGCCCCGACCGCGGGCCGGCCCCGGGAACGTGACGAACCGCGTCGACGATCTTGGGGTCGGCATGCCGGGTTCCTAGCGTGGCGGCCATGACCCAGGTGAACGAGACGTCGAGGCCGGCGCGCACCCCGCGCCGTCCCTCCGCCAAGCCGCACGGCCAGTGGAAGGTGGACGGGACCACCCCCCTGAACCACAACGAGGAGTTCAAGCAGCAGGACGACGGCCTGAACGTCCGCGAGCGCATCGAGCAGGTCTACGCCCGGGAGGGCTTCGACTCGATCCCCTCGGACGACCTGCACGGCCGCTTCCGCTGGTGGGGCCTGTACACCCAGCGCCGGCAGGGGATCGACGGCGGCAAGACCGCCACCCTGGAGCCCCACGAACTCGAGGACCGCTACTTCATGCTGCGCGTGCGCATCGACGGCGGCGACCTCACCACCGAGCAGCTGCGCGTGATCGGCGGGATCTCCACCGACTTCGGCCGTGACACCGCGGACATCACCGACCGGCAGAACGTCCAGCTGCACTGGATCCGTGTCGAGGACGTCCCCGAGATCTGGCGGCGCCTGGAGTCCGTGGGCCTGTCCACCACCGAGGCCTGCGGCGACGTGCCGCGCGTGATCCTCGGCTCACCGGTGGCCGGGATCGCCGCGGACGAGATCATCGACCCCACGCCCGTGATCCGGGAGATCGCGGACCGCTGGATCGGTGACCTCGAGGTCTCCAACCTGCCCCGCAAGTTCAAGACCGCCATCACCGGACATCCCTCCCAGGACGTGGTCCACGAGATCAACGACGTCTCCCTGATCGGTGTCGTGCACCCCGAGCTGGGCCCCGGCTACGACCTGTGGGTCGGCGGCGGCCTGTCCACGAAGGCCCGCCTGGCCGACCGGATCGGCGCCTTCGTCTCGGCCGAGCGCGCCCCCGAGGTGTGGCACGCCGTCGTGAGCATCTTCCGTGACTACGGCTACCGGCGCCTGCGCAACAAGGCCCGCATGAAGTACCTGCTCGAGGACTGGGGGCCGGAGAGGTTCCGCACCGTGCTGGAGGAGGAGTACCTCGGCTACGCCCTGCCC
>NZ_JABFNH010000022.1:0-9101 GCF_017168435.1 Micrococcus sp. KRD070 | reverse complement strand
CCACGTGGGGGTCCACGAGCAGAAGGACGGCCGCTTCTACATCGGTGCCGCCCCCGTCGTCGGCCGCTCCAGCGGCACCACCCTCACCGCCCTCGCGGACCTGCTCGAGGCCCACGGTTCCACCCGGCTGCGGACCACCCCGCACCAGAAGATCGTGGTGCTGGACGTGGAGCGGGACCGTGTGGACGCCGTCGTGGCCGGCTTGAAGGAGCTGGGACTGGACCCGGAGCCGTCCGTGTTCCGCCGCTCCACCATCGCCTGCACGGGCCTGGAGTTCTGCAAGCTCGCCATCGTGGACACGAAGGACACCGCCACCGCCGCGATCGCCCAGCTCGAGGAGCGCCTGGCCGACCTCGCCGACCGCCTCCCCGAGCGGCTGAGCCTGCATGTGAACGGCTGCCCCAACTCCTGCGCCCGCATCCAGACCGCGGACATCGGCCTGAAGGGCCAGCTGCTCCCGGACGACGACGGCGGCCAGACGCCCGGCTTCCAGGTCCACCTGGGCGGCGGCCTGGCCTCCGTGGACCGCGCCGAGGCCGGCCTCGGACGCAGCGTCCGCGGCCTGAAGGTCCGCGCGGACGGGCTGGTCGACTACGTCGAGCGCCTCGTCCGCCGGTACGACGAGCAGCGCGAGCCGGGCGAGACCTTCGCCCGGTGGGCGCACCGAGTCGACGAGGAGGCCCTCCGATGAGCACCGTTCCCCCCACCCGTCCGACCGAGGACCTCGAGCGCCTGCAGGCGCTCGCGGAGTCCGGCGCCGCCGAGCTCGGCTGGGACGCCCCCGCCGAGGCGGTGGTCGACTGGGCCGCCCGCCACGTGGACCTCCGCCGGGCCGCCGTCGCCTGCTCCATGGCCGACGCCGTCCTGCCGCACCTGGTGGCGCAGCGAATGCCCGGCGTGGACGTCCTCTTCCTGGAGACCGGCTACCACTTCACCGAGACCCTCGCGACGCGCGACGAGGTGGCCCGCCGCCTCGACGTCACCGTGGTGGACGTGCTCCCGGAGCTGACCGTGGCCGAGCAGGACGAGCGCCACGGCAAGGACCTGTTCGCCCGTGACCCGGGGCTGTGCTGCGCGATGCGCAAGGTCGAGCCCCTCAACCGGGCGCTGGCCGGATACGACCTGTGGTTCACCGGCGTCCGCCGGGACGAGGCGCCGACGCGCACGAACACCCCGCTGGTGGGCTGGGACGAGGCCCACGGCATGGTCAAGGTCAACCCCGTCGCCCCGTGGAGCTTCGACGACCTGGTCGGCTACGCCACGGACCACGACGTGCCCGTGAACCTGCTCCTGCAGAACGGCTACCCGTCGATCGGCTGCCGTCCCTGCACCCGCCCCGTCGCCCCCGGGGAGGACCCCCGAGCCGGGCGCTGGGCCGGGACCGCGAAGACCGAGTGCGGCATCCACGTCTGAGCGCCGCACCCGAGACAGACCAAGGAGACACGATGACCCTCACCCATGCCCCCGACCCGGGGACCGTGAGCCCCGCCGGGCCCGACGTCCAGGACGCCCTGGAGGCCGAGGCGATCCACATCGTCCGCGAGGTGGTGGCCGAGTTCGAGCGCCCCGCCATGCTCTTCTCGGGCGGCAAGGACTCCGTGGTGATGCTCCACCTGGCCGCGAAGGCCTTCTGGCCGGGCAGGATCCCCTTCCCGGTGGTCCACGTGGACACCGGCCACAACTTCCCCGAGGTCCTCGAGTTCCGCGACCGCACGGTGGAGCGGCTCGGCCTGCGGCTCGTGGTGGGCTCCGTGCAGGAGTACATCGACCGCGGCGAGCTGCGTGAGCGCGCCGACGGCACCCGCAACACCCTGCAGACCACCCCCCTGCTGGACACGATCCGGACCAACCGGTTCGACGCCGTCTTCGGGGGAGGCCGCCGTGACGAGGACAAGGCGCGGGCCAAGGAGCGGATCATCAGCCTGCGGGACGCGTTCGGCCAGTGGGACCCGCGCAACCAGCGCCCCGAGCTGTGGAACCTCTACAACGGCCGTCACACCCCCGGCCAGCACGTCCGCGCGTTCCCCATCAGCAACTGGACCGAGCTGGACGTGTGGCGGTACATCGCCCGCGAGGGCATCGAGCTGCCCTCCATCTACTACGCGCACGAGCGGGAGGTCTTCCGCCGCGACGGCATGTGGCGCGCCGTGGGGGAGCACTCCCGCCCGGCCGAGAACGAGGAGGTCACCACGCGGACGGTGCGCTACCGCACGGTGGGCGACATGTCCTGCACCGGCGCCGTCCTCTCGGAGGCCGCCACCGTCGAGGACGTCGTGCTCGAGGTCGCCGCCTCCACCCTGACCGAACGCGGGGCCACCCGCGCCGACGACCGCATCTCCGAGGCGGCCATGGAAGATCGCAAGAAGGACGGGTACTTCTGATGAGCACCGCACTGCTGGACCGGCGCGCCCCCGCCGGGACCCTGTTCCGCCTGGCCACGGCCGGCTCGGTCGACGACGGCAAGTCCACCCTCGTGGGCCGCCTCCTGCACGACTCCAAGGCCGTCCTGGCCGACCAGCTCGAGGCCGTGGCCCGCACCTCCGCCGAGCGCGGCTTCGGCGGCGCCGAGGGCGGGCTGGACCTGGCGCTGCTGACCGACGGCCTGCGCGCCGAGCGGGAGCAGGGGATCACGATCGACGTCGCGTACCGGTACTTCGCCACGGACCGGCGCACCTTCGTGCTGGCCGACTGCCCCGGGCACGTGCAGTACACCCGCAACACCGTCACGGGCGCCTCGACGGCCGACGCCGTCGTGCTGCTCGTGGACGCCCGCAAGGGCGTGGTGGAGCAGACCCGACGCCACCTCAGCGTGGTGGCCCTGCTGCGGGTGCCGCACGTGATCGTCGCCGTCAACAAGATCGATCTCGTGGACTACGCCGAGGAGGTCTTCACCGCGATCGCCGAGGACGTCCGGCGCGTGGCCCGGGAGCTCGGCCTCTCCGACGCGGTGAGCGTCCCGGTGTCCGCCCTGCAGGGCGACAACGTGGTCACCCGCTCCGAGCGGACGGACTGGTACACCGGCCCCACGCTCATGGAGCTGCTCGAGTCCCTGCCCGGGGCGGACGCCGAGGACGACGCCGCGGCCTCCTTCCGCTTCCCGGTGCAGCTCGTGGTGCGCCCCCAGGGCGCCCTGGCCCCCGGCCTCGACCCTGAGGTCTTCCGCGACTACCGCGGCTACGCCGGGCAGGTGGTGGCGGGCACCGTCCGGCCCGGGGACGCCGTCGCCGTCCTCACCCCGGGGCAGCCGGTGCGCACCACCACCGTGGTGGGCGTGGACGCCGCCGGCGAGTCCCTCGAGGAGGCCTCCTCCCCGCAGTCGGTGGTCCTGCGCCTGGCCGACGAGGTGGACGTGGCCCGCGGGGACACGATCGCCGCCGCGGACACCGCCCCGCGCCCCACCGCGGAGGTGGCCGCCGCGCTGTGCTGGCTCTCCGCCGCGCCGCTGCGCGTCGGGCAGCAGGTCCTCGTCAAGCACGGCACCGCCGTCGTCCGGGCGCTCGTCCAGGAGGTGGCCGGCCGGCTCGACCTCGACACCCTGCGGCTCGACCCGGCCGAGACCCTCGGGCTCAACGACATCGGACAGGTGCGCCTGCACCTGGCCGCGCCGCTGCCCGTGGAGCCCTACGCCGTGCATCGGCGCACCGGGGCGTTCCTCGTGATCGACCCCCACGACGGGGCCACGCTCGCCGCCGGCATGGTGCGCGGCGGCGACGAGGCCTGAGACGGATGACGACGGTGGGACGGGAGCGGTCATGACAGTGGTGATGGAGGACGTGGGCAAGAGCTTCGGCGGGCCCACGCCCGTGCTGGAGGACGTCTCCGTGCGGATCGAGCCGGGCGAGTTCGTCTGCCTGCTCGGCGCGTCCGGATGCGGCAAGTCCACCCTGCTGAACATCATCGCCCGGCTCGAGGTGCCCACCGCGGGCGTCGTCAAGACCCCCCGGGAGGGGGCCGCGTTCATGTTCCAGGACGCCGCCCTCTTCCCGTGGCTCACCGCCCGCGGCAACATCGAGCTCGCCCTCCGCTTCGCCGGTGTGGCCGCGGGGGAGCGTCGGGAGCGTGCCGGGGAGCTGCTGCGCCTCGTCCACCTGGACGACGCCGCCGACCTGCGACCCCACCAGCTCTCCGGCGGCATGCGCCAGCGCGTCGCCCTGGCCCGGGCCCTCGCCCAGGACCGCCCCCTGCTGCTCATGGACGAGCCGTTCGCGGCCTTGGACGCGATCACCCGCGACCTGCTGCATGGGGAGCTCGAGCGCGTGTGGCGGCAGACCGGTCGGACGGTCGTGTTCGTCACCCACAACGTGGCCGAGGCCGTCCGCCTCGGCCAGCGGGTGCTGCTGCTGTCCTCACGTCCGGGTCGCGTCGTCGCCGAATGGGACGTGCCCGCGGCCGCCCGCCACGACGCGCCCGCCGCGGCCGCCCTCACGGCCGCCATCACCGCCCGACTCGGTCAGGAGATCCGTCGCCATGCGCACTGACACCCCCACCCTCGACGCCCCCGGCCGCGCGCCGGGGGCCGCCACCGACGACGAGCTGCGCGAGCTCGACAGCGGCCTCGACGCGCTCCAGGCCGTCGACTCGACCCGTCGGACGGGTCTGGCCGGGTGGGACTGGAGCCGGGTCCTGCTCCCGGTGGCCGCCGTCGTCCTGCTCGTGGCGATCTGGCAGGCCTTCGCGTGGCTGGCCGGTGCGCGCGGTGAGCCGATCACCGGTCCCGGTGACGTCGTCGGGGCCTTCGGGACGCTGTGGGCGCAGGGCCTCGTCCAGCAGGCAGTGGCGACGTCGGTGGGCCGCGCCGTCGTGGGCTTCGCACTCGCCGTGGTCGTCGGCGTCGGGCTGGGCCTCGTGCTCGGACAGGTCGGCGTCCTGCGGCGGGCGTTCGGCCCGCTGCTCACGGCCCTGATGGTGCTGCCCAACGTGGCCTGGGTGCCGCTCGCGGTGCTGTGGTTCGGCCTCAGCGACGCCACCGCGTACTTCGTGATGCTCACCGGCGCCGTCCCCGCCGTGGTCGCCGGCCTCACCACCGGCACGGACCAGGTGCCGCCGCAGCTGCGTCGCGCGGCCCGGGTGCTGGGCGCCTCGCGTCTCGAGACCGCCCTGCTGGTGGTCCTCCCGGCCGCCCTGCCCGCCTTCGTCTCCGGCCTGCGCCAGGGCTGGGCCTTCGCGTGGCGAGGCCTCATGGCCGCCGAGATCATCGCCGTCGGCGGGCCCATGGGCGTGGGACTCGGGACCCTGCTCCACGAGGGACGTGCCGCGTCCGACCTCGCCGTCGTCCTCTGCGCCGTCCTGACCATCCTGGCCGTCGGCGTCCTCTTCGAACTGGCCGCATTCGGCCCCGTCGAGCGGCGCATGCTGCGCCGCCGCGGGCTGCTGGAAGGGAGCACGCGATGACCGCGTCCGATCTGTACCCCACCTCCCTGCGTCTGCTCGGCCGGCCCGTCCTGATGGTGGGCGGCGGGCGCGTGGCCGGCCGCCGCATGGGCGCCCTCCTCGACGCCGGCGCGCTCGTCACCGTGGTGGCCCCGGAGCCGGGGGAGGAGGTGGAGCGGCTCGCGGCGGCCGGCCTGCTCACCCTGCACCGCCGCCCCTACCGCCCGTCCGACCTCGACGGGGTCTGGTTCGCCCAGACCGCCACCGGCGACCGGGCCGTGGACGGGGCCGTGGCCTCCGACGCCGAGGCCCGCCGCGTCTGGTGCGTCGACGCCTCCGATGCCGAGTCCTCCGCCGCCTGGACGCCCGCCGTCGTCCGGGCCGGGGACGTGACCGTGGCCGTCAACGCCGGGGGAGACCCTCGCCGCGCCCGCGCCCTGAAGGATGCGATCACCCTCGCCCTGTCCACGGGGCGGCTGCCGCTGCGCCGGCGGCGCGCGTCCTCCGAGCCCGGCCGCGTGGCCCTCGTCGGCGGCGGCCCCGGCGACTCCGGGCTCATCACCGTGCGCGGCCGACAGCTGCTCGCGGAGGCCGACGTGGTGGTCGCCGACCGGCTGGGCCCGCGCGCCCTCCTGGCCGAGCTGGACCCGGCGGTGCCCGTGATCGAGGTCGGCAAGGCCCCCGGGAACCACCTGGCCACGCAGGACGAGATCAACGCCGTCCTGGTCCGGGAGGCCCGGGCCGGCCGCCTCGTCGTCCGGCTCAAGGGCGGCGACCCGTACGTGCTCGGCCGCGGCGGCGAGGAGGCGGCGCACTGCCGCGCCCACGGCGTCGACGTCGAGGTGGTCCCCGGTGTCACGAGCGCCGTCTCGGTGCCCGCCGCCGCGGGGATCCCGGTCACCCATCGCGGCGTCGCCACCGGCTTCACGCTGGTGACCGGCCACGAAGAGCTGGCCGAAGTGCCCACCCGGGCCGACCACACGCTCGTCCTGCTGATGGGCGTGCGCCGGCTCGCGGACACCGCGCGCCGACTGACGGAGCGCGGCTTCGACGGCGCGACGCCCGTGGCGATCATCGAGCGCGGCTGGATGCCGGACCAGCGGGTCACCGTGGGCACGGTGGAGACCATCGCCGCGCAGGCGGCCGCCGTCGGTGTGGAGAACCCCGCCGTGATCGTCGTGGGCGACGTCGTGCGCCTGAGCCCTTACGCCACCGGCGCGCCGGCGGCCGGCATCCCTGCCCCGATCTCGACCCTGAACCCGACCTCCGAAGGAGCACGAGCATGACCCCGACCCCCTCGTCCTCGAGGCCTGACCGCCCGTTGCGCATCGCCATCATCGGTGCCGGACCCGCCGGGGTGTACACGGCGGACATCCTGACCAAGGAGGAGCGGGACTTCCGTGTCAGCATCGACCTGTTCGACCGGTACCCGGCCCCGTTCGGCCTGATCCGCTACGGGGTGGCCCCGGACCATCCGCGCATCAAGGGCATCGTGACCGCGCTGCACAAGGTCATGGACCGCGGGGACATCCGTTTCCTGGGGAATGTGGACTACGGCACGGACCTGAGCCTGGCGGATCTGCGTCGGCATTACGACGCGATCGTGTTCTCCACCGGTGCGGTGCGCGACGCTGTCCTGGACGTGCCGGGGGTGGAGTTGGCCGGCTCGTTCGGTGGCGCGGATTTCGCGTCCTGGTATGACGGGCACCCGGATGTGCCGCGGCATTGGCCGTTGGAGGCCACGCAGGTGGCGGTGATCGGCAACGGGAACGTGGCCCTGGATGTGGCCCGGATCCTGTCCAAGCATGCCGAGGACCTGTTGCCCACCGAGATCCCGGACAACGTGTACCGGGACCTGGCCGCCTCCCCGGTCACGGATGTGCACATCTTCGGTCGGCGCGGGCCGGCGCAGGTGAAGTTCACCCCGCTGGAGCTGCGGGAGCTGGCGCACTCCCGGGATGTGGACATCGTGCTGTACGAGGAGGACTTCGACTTCGATGCGGCCTCGGAGAAGGCGATCGAGGAGAACAACCAGGTCCGCACCATGGTGGGCACGTTGACGAACTGGCTCATGGAGCAGGAGGACCGTCAGCAGAGCGCCTCGCGTCGGCTGCACCTGCATTTCCTGCAGGCCCCGGAGGAGTTCCTGGACGAGGACGGGGACGGCCGGGTGGACGGTCTGCGGATGCGTCGGATGGAGTTGGACGGTTCCGGTGGGGTCCGTCCGACGGGGGAGACCGTGGACTATCCGGTGCAGGCGGTGTACCGGGCGGTGGGGTACTTCGGGTCCCCGGTGGAGGGGGTGGAGTTCGATGAGGTGCGCGGTGTGATCCCGAACGCGGAGGGTCGTGTGCTGGACGCGGACGGCGCCCCGGTGCCGGGTCTGTATGCCTCGGGGTGGATCAAGCGGGGCCCGGTGGGGTTGATCGGGCACACCAAGGGTGACTCCCTGGAGACGATCAAGCATCTGATCGAGGACGAGCCGGGGCTGTGGCGGGCTCAGGAGCCGTCGGAGGAGTCGGTGATCGAGCTGCTCGAGTCCCGTGAGGTGCCGTACACGACGTGGGCCGGTTGGCATGCTCTGGATGAGCATGAGAAGTCCTTGGGTGCGCGGGCGACGGAGGCCGGGCCGGTGGCGCGGGAGCGGGTGAAGGTCGTGGACCGGGAGGAGATGACCCGCATCTCCCGGGAGAGCGTCCTCCTCGGCGCCGGAGGCTGAGCCCTCCCGTCGGGTGGATGCGAGGCCGCGGCGGGGCGCCACCCCTCGCCCGCGCCGCGGCCCGCTCCCTACCGTGGTGCCCATGACCACCTTCGCCGCAGCCGAACGCGCCCGCCTCGCTGACCTCCTGCTCGAGAAGGGCCCCCACGCGCCCACCCTGTGCGGCGGCTGGAGCACCCGCGACCTCGCCGCCCACCTCTGGCTGCGGGAGCGCCGGCCCGACGCCTTCGCCGCCCTGTTCATCCCGCCGCTGTCCCGCCACCTCGACCGCCTGACCGCGGCGACCAAGCGCCGCGACTACGCCGAGGTCGTGCGGGAGTGGGCCGCGGGCCCGTCGGCGCTGAACCCCATGCGGGCGGCGGACAGGCACGTGAACGCGGCCGAGCACTTCATCCACCTCGAGGACGTCCGGCGCGGCGAGTCCTCGGCCGGCGGCTCGTTGCCCGCCCCGCGCGCGTTCTCCCCGGACGAGGAGGACGCCCTCTACCGCTCGCTGCGTCGCATGGCCCCGCTGTTCCTGCGCACGTCCACGGCGCCGGTGGTCCTCCAGGGCCCGGGCCGCGCCCCGGTCACCGTCACCCGTGGGGCCGTGGCGCTGCGGGCGCCCGTCACGGTGACCGGCGAGGTCGGGGAGCTCCTCCTCTGGGCCTCGGGCCGGGACGCCGTGCACGTGGAGATCGACGGCGACGCGTCGGCGGCCGTGCGCACCGCCCTCTGACGCGCTCCGGCCCCGCGGCCACGGGCCGGCGCAGCGTCCACTACACTGGCGGGCACAGGCGTCGACCCGGCCATCACCGGCGAGCCTCCGGAAGAACGGGCCGCACGGCCCCAGTAGAACCGGACGGGTAAGCCCGTCACAGCAGTCATCAAGCGGCCAGCACCCCGGGGACCTCCCGACGCCGGCAAGCAAGGTGGTACCGCGTCCGCGGCCGGCCGGAGGGTCGGGCCCTCGGGCGTCCTTGCACGGAACCGACGCCCCGGACGCAAAGGACCCCCGTGTATCCCCTCGCCT
>NZ_JABFNH010000021.1:100281-115107 GCF_017168435.1 Micrococcus sp. KRD070 | reverse complement strand
ACCCCCGCCCGCACCCCCGACGGCACTTTCGTTTGGGAAACGGCGCCCTCCGAGAGCGCTTTCGTTCGGGAAACGGCGCCCTCCGCCATCCCCGGGCCCGACGGCGTCGCCCACCTCCCGCGCCCGCTGCGCGGTCGCGTGGAGTTCGAGCATGTGCGCTTCTCCTACACGCCGGAGAAGCCGCTCATCACGGACCTGAACTTCGTGGCGGAGCCGGGGCAGACGGTCGCGATCGTCGGGCCGACCGGTGCCGGCAAGACCACCCTGGTCAACCTGATCATGCGGTTCTACGAGGTGGACGGCGGGCGGATCCTGCTGGACGGCGTGGACACCCGCACGGTCAGCCGCGGCGAGCTGCGCGCCGCCACCGGCATGGTGCTCCAGGACGCCGTGCTCTTCGGCGGGACCATCCGGGAGAACATCCGCTACGGCCGACTCGACGCCACGGACGAGGAGGTCGTCGCGGCGGCGAAGGCCACCTACGTGGACCGTTTCGTGCACACCCTGCCCGACGGCTACGACACCGTGATCGAGCAGGACGCCGCCAACGTGTCCGCGGGCGAGCGGCAGCTCATCACCATCGCCCGTGCGTTCCTGGCCCAGCCCTCGCTCCTGATCCTGGACGAGGCCACCTCCTCCGTGGACACCCGCACCGAGGTGCTGGTCCAGGGCGCGATGGCGGCGCTGCGCTCGGACCGCACGAGCTTCGTGATCGCCCACCGCCTCTCCACCATCCGGGACGCGGACGTCATCCTCGTGATGGAGGACGGCGACATCGTGGAGCAGGGCTCGCACGATCAGCTGCTGGCCGCTCGCGGCGCGTACTTCCGGCTGTACAGGAGCCAGTTCCAGGGCGGGGAACAGGCGGAGGAGCAGGACGACGACGGCGCGCCCGCCGCGCGCGAGGACGCCCGCTGAGGCCGGGGCTGGATGGCGCCGGCGCCCAGCCACTGGCCGCTGGCGTCGCTGCGACACGGGACCACCCGATGACCTTCTCGATCCAGGTGCCGGTGAGTTTCACGAGCCCGCACCTCTCCGGAGCCGGAGGTGTACGGGGCTAGGGCGCGCGGCGGTGACGGGAGTATCGAAACCCGATCGTCGGGCCACCCCTGCCGGTGTGGCCGCGCTCATTCGTCCCCTGAGATTGCGCATCCGTCACGCGCAGGACCCTCTTGACTCCCTGGTGGGGCACGTCTGTGGACCGACCGAGAATTCTCTGGACACAGGGCGAGCACCTTCATAGAGTGTGACGCAGATCACGACTGAGCGTGAACCATAAGGAGGAGCGACATGGGTATGAAGCAGCGGATTTCTAAGGTCGGTGCCGGCGTGGCCGTCGCTGGACCGTTGGCCGTCTCCGGTGCGGTGCCAGCGCAGGCGCTGACGGACTCCGGTCGGCAGGACTGCAGCGCAGGACTCCTCCTGTCGGGCACCTACGGCTACTGCTACTACCCGTACTGACTCGCCGGCACCGATGACTTCATTACGCATTCCTGCGACGGCCGCCCTGGTGGCGGCCGTCGCCCTGACCCTCACCGGCTGCGTCGGTCGGGAGTCTGCGGGCCTCGGCGGTTCATCCACGGTCGCCGCTCCCCCCACCGCGACGGCCGAGAAGACCTGGGACGCCTCGCAGTGGGTTCCCACCGAGAGGATCGAACCCCTCCTGACGACGGAGGCGGAGAAGGAGCGCGCCTACCGTGAGCAAGTCGCGCGGCACGCTCAGGGGGCGGGAATGCCCGCGCCGCCTCAGGTGGAGCGCTCCGGGTGGTACGCCACGTCCCTCGAGTCGGACCGCATGGTGTCCACATGCCTGGCCGAGGCCGGGTGGCCGAACTCGGTCGGTCCGACCGGGGGAATTCAGATCGACACCCCACCTGAGTCCCAGAGGTCTGCTTTCGAGGCGGCCTACGTGACCTGCTACGCACAGCACCCGGTGGATCCGAGCTACACCCAGGACTGGACCGATCCGCAGCTCCGCCTCGTCTATGACTACTGGGACCAATACCTCATCCCGTGTCTCGAGGCCTACGGCTACACGGTCGACACCTCCGCGCGCCCCTCCAAAGAGGCATTCGTCTCCGCGTTCTACACTCCAGGCCGCCACCAGTGGTGGCCCTTCGCGGACAGCATGAGGGGCGTGTCGGCAGAACGCCAGGCCGAGGTCGCGCAGACATGCCCGGAGCTTCCGCCGCAGGATGTCTTCTGGGGGTCATCCGGATGAATCGCCCCGCCCGCTGGGCCGCCCTCGTCCTTGCGCTCGTGGCCGTCGCCGCGCTCGCCTTCTGGGCCGGCCGGGTCACGCTCACCCCTCCGGTTCAGGCCGAGCAGCGTCCGGCCGCGAGCGCCCTCGTCACCGTCGCCGAGCAGGAGCTCGGCCGCGTCATCACCCTCGGCGTCTCCGTGTCGCGCGAGCAGACGCCGGCGGCGGTGAACGCGCTGACCGGCGTCGTCACCCGGGCCGGAGAGTCCGGCGAAGTGGCTGCCGGGGAGGTGCTGTACGCCGTCGCCCAGAAGCCCGTGCTCGTCCTCCAGGGCGAGCTTCCCCAGTGGCGCCCTCTCGGGGAGGGCACTTCCGGCGACGACGTCGCCGCGTTCCAGCGCATGCTCGCCGCCACCGGCGCGAAGGTGGAGGCCACCGGCACGTGGGACGAGGCCACCGCGGACGCCTGGGACGACTGGCTCACCGAACGCGGCTACCCCGCCGCGGACACCGTGGAGCTCGGCCAGCTCGTGGTCCTCGACGCCCTCCCCGCGCCCCTCAGCGTGGACGCGAAGACCACCGCCGTCGGCACCACCCTCGCCGGCGGCGAGAACGTGGTGGCCCGCCCCGGCGACCAACCGGACTTCGCCCTCGAGGTCAACCAGGAGCAGGCCGCCCTCATCCCGGCCGGCACCCAGGTCACCGTGCCCCACGGCGAACACGAATGGAAGGCCGTCGCCGGCGAGTCCACCTCCGACGAGCAGGGCCTGATCCGCATCACCCTCACCGCCCCGGACGGCGGCGCGGGTGTAGGCGAAGCGCAGGTCCTCGACGGCCTCACCCACGCGTTCACGCCGGGCGCCGTCACCGCCCTCACCGGACCCTCCGGGCGCGGCAAGTCCACCCTCCTGTACGTGCTCGGGCTCATGCTCACGCCCACCTCCGGAGTGGTGCGCCTCGGCGACGTCGACGCCTCCACCCGCCCGGACCGGGAGCGCTCCCGCCTGCGCGCCGCCTCCGTGGGATTCGTGTTCCAGGACTCGGAGCTGGACCCGTCCCGCCCCATCCTGGACTCCGTGGTGGAGCCCGGCCTCTACGCCGGGCTGGAGCGCCAGACGCTCGAGGACCGGGCACGGGCGCTGCTCGAGCGCTTCGGCCTCGCCCACCGCGCCGACCACCGGCCCGGGCAGGTCTCCGGCGGGCAGGCGCAGCGGGTGGCCGTGTGCCGCGCCCTCGTGAACGCGCCCGTCGTCGTCCTCGCGGACGAGCCCACGGGCAACCTCGACCCGGACAACGCCGGCCTCGTCATGGACGCCCTCGCCGATGCCGCCGCCGAGGGGCGCACCGTGGTGGTCGCCACCCACGACCCCGCCGTCGTCGCCCGCGCCGACGAGGTGGTGCGGCTGTGAACCGGGAGGACCGCCCATGAACCTGCGCACCCTGCTGCGTGAAGCCGTCACCGCCGCACGCACCTCTCCCGTGCCCTCCGCCCTCGTGCTGCTCGTGGTGGCCGCCATGTGCTTCGCCGCCGTGGCCACCGTGGGCAGGCAGGCCGCCACCGAGGCGGCCGTCGCCGCAGAGCTCTCCGGCCCCGGCGCCCGCGTGCTCACCGTCACCGACACCGGCGGCACCGGTTTCCTCACCGGCGCCACCGCGGCCACCCTCGCCGGACTCGACACCGCCGAGGCCGCCCTCGCCCGGGACTCGCCCATGGACGCCGTGAACACCGGGATCGGCCGGGGCGGCGCCCGCGTGGCCGTGACGAACGTGGTCGGCACCCTGGACCGTGGCATCGAGCTGACCCGCGGCCGCCTGCCCGCCCCCGGCGAGGTGGTGGTCCCCGAGGCCAAGCTCGCCGAGCTCGGCCTCGCCCAGCCCTCCGGAGCGATCGAGGCCACGGACGGCCGCCAGTGGGCCGTCGTCGGGGCGTTTCAGGCCCAGGACCCCTTCCAGGACCTCGACGGCTACGCCCTCACCGTCCCCGCCGCCCCGGACGCCCTCGTGATGCAGCAGGTCCGCGTCCTCGCCGCCGACACCGCCGGCACCCGCGCCATGCAGGAGGCCGCGCTCGCCGTGATCGACCCCGACCCGCGCGCCTCCTCCATCCAGACCGCCCGTGCCCTCTCCGCCGGCAACCAGGTGATCACCGGCGAGCTCGCCGGGCTCGGACGCTCCCTGCTGCTGCTGATCCTCGGAGCCGGCGCGTTCTTCGTGTCCATCGTGGTGCTCGCCGACGTCCTCATCCGCCGCCGCGACCTCGGCCGCCGCCGCACCCTCGGCATCGGCCGCGGAGACCTGATCCTGCTCGTGGCCGTGCGCACCGCCGTGCCTGCGCTGCTGGGCGCCGTGCTGGGCTCCGGAGCCGGGTACGCCGTCGTCGCCGGCCAGGGCGGGACGCTGGGGGTGGACTTCGTGGCGGCGGTGGCCGTGCTGGCCGCCCTCACCGCGCTGCTGGCCAGCCTCGCCCCGGCGGCGTTCGCCGCGTTCCGCGACCCCGTGCGGGTGATGCGGACGGCGTGAGGGGTGGCGGGCGGGCCCGCTCACCGGCGGGCACCCCGCCCGCGCACCGCTACCCTCGGGAGCATGCCCGCCTTACCCGCCGCGCCCCCGCCTGCCCTCACGCCGCTCCAGCGGCAGTCCGTCCTGCGCACCCTGCGCAGCCCTCGGCTGCTGGGCACGGAGGTGCTGGCCGCCGTCGTGGTGGCGCTCGCGCTGATCCCGGAGGCCATCGCGTTCTCGATCATCGCGGGCGTGGATCCGCGCGTCGGGCTGTTCGCGTCCTTCACCATGGCGGTGACCACGGCGATCGTGGGCGGCCGGCCCGCCATGATCTCCGCGGCCACGGGGGCGGTGGCGCTCGTCGTCGCACCGCTGTCCCACGCGTACGGGGTGGGGCACCTGCTTGCCGCGATCATCCTCGGCGGCGTCATCCAGATCCTGCTCGGCGTGTTCGGTGTGGCCCGGCTCATGCGGTTCGTCCCGCGCTCGGTGATGGTGGGGTTCGTCAACGCGTTGGCCATCCTCGTGTTCACCTCGCAGCTGCCCGAGCTGATCGGCGTCCCGTGGCTCGTGTACCCGCTCACGGCGTTGGCCCTGGCGATCGTGGTGCTGTTGCCGCGGCTCACCACTGCGGTGCCTGCGACGCTCGTGGCCGTCGTCGTGGTCACCGCCCTGGTGATGGCCGCCGGCCTGGCCGTGCCGCGCGTGGGGGACCGGGGCGCGCTGCCGGACGCGTTGCCCGCGCTCGGCCTGCCGGACGTCCCGCTGACGTGGGAGACGCTGTGGCTGATCCTGCCGTTCAGCATCGGCATGGCGTTCGTGGGGTTGCTCGAGTCCCTGCTCACCGCGAAGCTGGTGGACGACATCACGGACACCCGCTCGGACAAGACGCGCGAGTCCTGGGGGCAGGGGGTCGCGAACGTGGTCTCCGGGCTGTTCGGCGGGATGGGCGGCTGTGCAGTGGTGGGGCAGACCATGATGAACGTCAAGGCGAACGGCGCCCGCACCCGGATCTCCACGTTCCTCGCGGGTGTGTTCCTGTTGGTCCTCGTGGTGGCCCTCGGCGAGTTCGTGGCGCAGATCCCCATGGCCGCGCTCGTGGGCGTGATGATGTTCGTGGCCGCCGCGACCTTCGACTGGCACTCGGTGCGCCCCGCCACCCTGCGCGCGATGCCGCGCTCGGAGACCGCCGTCATGGTCGTGACCGTGGCGGCCACGGTGCTCACTCACAACCTCGCGATCGGCGTGGGCGTGGGTGTGCTCACTGCGCTGGTGCTCTTCGCCCAGCGCGTCTCGCGTCTGGTCACGGTGGTCCGCGAGGTCCACGACGACGGCGACGCCGTCACGTATCGCGTGCACGGCGCCCTGTTCTTCGCGTCATCGAACGACCTCTACTCGCAGTTCGAGTACGCCCTCGATCCGCCGTGCGTCGTGATCGACATGGGTGCCGCGCACGTGTGGGACGCCTCCACTGTGGCCGCTCTCGACTCGGTGCTGACCAAGTACGCCCAGCACGGGATCCACGCCGAGGTGACGGGGCTGAACGAGGCCTCCGCAGCGATGCACGCGCGCCTCACCGGGCGGCTCGGCACCTGAGCCGGCGGGCTCAGGCGGTGACGAACTCCCACTGGTGCCCGTCCGGGTCGACGATCTCGCGGGAGTGCATGCCGGAGTCGGCCATCTCCTCGCGCAGGTCCACGGGCAGGGGCACCTCGGCGGCGCCGAGCTCGACCGCCCGGTCCGCCAGGGCGTCCACCGCCGCGGCGTCGCCGACGCTCAGCGCCATGAGGGCGGAGTTGGTGGTGAGGCAGTCGGCGATCTCACGGTTGCCGATGAAGTCGGTGTAGTAGCCGGGGCTGAGGTACATCGCGTACGTCGACTCGGTGAGCTCGATGCACACCGAGTGCTCGTCCGAGTAGTCGTCCATCGCGGTGGCGCCCAGGGTCGTCCAGAACTCACGGATTCGCTCGGTGTCCGTCGTCGGGAGGTTGATGAACACCGGCTGGGAGAACAAGGCCATGGAGAGCACCGTAGACGAGGCGTTCGGTCCGCCGCCACCGCGCGCGTGTCGCGGGCGCGCGGGCGTGGCGTGGGCCACGGAGCCGCTCCCGACGACGCCGCCCGCGGCCTGGTGCGTCCGCCCCCCTTGGTAGCGTGGCCGCCATGAGTGTTCCTCCCTCTGGCCCGCCGGCCGGTCCGCCCGCCGGCTGGCCGCCGTCGGGCCGGCCGTCCGCCCGCCGCGCCGCCGTCGCCCCGAGCCTGCACGGGCACCCCGGCGCCCCCGGTGGCGTCCCCGCCGGCTGGCCCGGCCGCCGGCCCGCGGCCCGCCCCGCGCCGGACTGGACCCCGGGTCGGTTCCACTGGGGCGACGCCGTCGTGGTGCTCGTGTACGTGGCGCTCATGGTGCTCGGGCTGGGGCTGTGGCTGGCGGTGTCGCTCGGCCTGGTCCCCGGTGACCTCGAGGCGTTCGACCTGGTCCGCGACGGGTTCACGGTGAACATCGTCAGCTACGCGATCCTCGTGGTGCTCGTGCTGGCCGTGGCCTGGCGCCCGCTCGTGACGTCGCTGCGGGTGTTCCGCACGGGCACGTGGTGGAAGCTCCTCCTGCTGCCCGCCACGTGGCTGGCGTGCATCGTCGTGAACGTGATCGTGCTGAGCCTCATCGGGGAGGCGCAGACCAGCGCCAACCAGGCCGCGCTCGAGGAGATGACCACGCAGGCCCCGCCCGTGCTCATGATCCTCATGACCGTGGTGGCCGCCCCGCTCGTGGAGGAGTACCTGTTCCGCCACCTGCTGATCGGCAAGCTCTCCCGCTGGATCAACGTGTGGGTGTGCGCCGTGGTCTCCGTGCTCGCGTTCACGCTCCTGCACTTCCTCGGCACCGGCGGCGACTTCCGGCTCGTGGAGACCGTCCCGTACCTGACCCTCGCGGTGGCGATCACGGTGTCCTACATCCTGATGGGCCGCTCGTTCGGGTACGCGGTGCTGCTGCACATGGTGAACAACGGCATCGCCATCGCGATGCTCTACCTCGTGGCCCCCCTGCTGCCGGACACGCTGCCCGAGCCCACGGCCCCGACCACGGCGCTGGCCCCGCTGCTGGCCCTGCTGGGCTGAGATGGCGGGACCCTCCGGCTCGACGGCGGCGCCCGCCCCACAAGACGCGCGCGCCCTCACGCGACGCATCCTCGCGCTCGCGGTCCCCGCATTCGGCGCGCTCATCGCGGAGCCGCTGTTCCTGCTGGCCGACACCGCGATCATCGGGCACCTGGGCACGGCCCAGCTGGCCGGCGTCGGGATCGGCACCACCATCCTGCACACGCTCACCGGCCTCATGATCTTCCTGGCCTACGCCACCACCCCGGCGGTGGCCCGGCTGATCGGGGCGGGGAACCCGGCCGCCGCGATGGACCGCGGCCGCGACGGGATCTGGCTGGGCCTGCTGCTCGGCGCGGTGCTGGCCGTCCTCGGCTGGCTCGCGGCCCCCGCGCTGACGGCGGCCCTCGGCGCGACGGGCGAGGTGCAGGCCCACGCCGTCGCCTACCTGCGCTGCTCCATGCCGGGGCTGCCGGCCCTGCTGGCCGTGCTCGCGGCCACCGGGGTGCTCCGCGGCCTCCAGGACACCGTGACGCCGCTCGTGGTGGCGGGTGTGGGCTTCGGCGCGAACATCGGGCTGAACGTGGCCCTGGTGTACGGGCTGGGCTGGGGCGTGGTCGGCTCGGCCGTCGGCACGTCCGTGGTGCAGTGGGCGATGCTCGTGACGTACCTGTTCGTGCTGGCCCCGCGCTTCCGCCGCTCGGGCACGGCGTGGGCGCCCCGCGCGTCGGGCATGCGGGCCACGGCCCAGGTGGGCTCGTGGCTGCTGCTGCGCACCGCGAGCCTGCGCGCGGCCATCCTCATCACCGTCATGGCAGCGGCCGGTGCGGGGGACCTCACCCTCGCCGCCCACCAGCTCGTCTTCACGCTCTTCTCCACGCTGGCGTTCGCCCTCGACGCCCTGGCGATCGCCGCACAGGCCCTGATCGGCGCCGAGCTCGGGGCCGCCCGGCCGGACGCCGCCCGTCGCCTCACCCGGACGATGGTGCGCTGGGGGCTGGGCTTCGGCGTCGTGACCGGGGCCGTGCTGGCCCTGGCGGCACCGGTGCTGCCGGGGCTGTTCACCACGGACCCGACCGTGCAGGCCGCCGCCACCGTGGGCCTGTGGGTGCTGGCCGCCGGGCAGCCGGTGGCCGGCTACGTGTTCGTGCTGGACGGCGTGCTGATCGGCGCCGGCGACGCCCGCTACCTCGCCCTCGCCGGCCTCGTGAACCTCGTGGTCTACGCGCCGGCGCTCTGGGTGCTCGCGCAGCTCGCCACGGGCGGGTTCGGCTGGCCCGCAGCCTGGGCCGAGCCGAACATCGCCGTGCCCGACGCCGGTGTGCAGCTGGGCCTGCTCTGGCTCGGCTTCGCGGGGGTCTACATGGGGATGCGGGCGCTCACCCTCGGCGGGCGGGCCCGGCGCGACGACTGGTTGCGGCTCGGCGTCGTGTGAGCGCATCCGGGCGGTGACGCGCGGGCCGGGCCGCGGCCGCACGGCTCCTAGACTGGGGCGGTGGCTACCGTGCAGACCCCCCTGGAGATCTCGTCCGTGGTGTTCAAGCCGATCCTGATCCGCGCCGTGGTGGCGCTGGTGTTCGGTCTGACCACCGTGTTCGTCGCCGAGCCGGGCCTGACGTGGATGAAGGTCATGTTCGCGCTGTACCTGGCGTTCTCCGGTTCGGCGATGTGGGAGTACCTGCGCCGCGACCCGGTGCCCGTGGCCATGCGCTCCCCGCTGTCCCTGGCGGCGGCCGCGTGGATGCTCGGCGTGATCGTGCTGCTGTTCCTGGGCTCCCCGGCCGCGGTGGGCGTGGCGGCCGGCGCCGCCCTCGTGCTCGGCGGCGTCGCCGAGCTCGTGGCGTGGGCCCGCCACCGCCGCGAGTTCATCCCCGCGCGGGACCAGCTGTGGACCGGCCTCGTGGGCCTGCTCTCCGGGGGCGGCGTGGTCGTGGCCGCCCTGCAGGGCTTCGGCCCGCACGCCCTGCTCGGCATCGCCGGCGGCGGGGCGATCCTGATCGGGGTGCTCCTGATGGTCTCCGGGCTCGGCTTCCACCACGAGGTGCGCCGGGACCGCGGCACGGCCAGGGGCCTCTGAACCGGGTCGACGTCGCGGTCCTGACCCGCGGGGCGGCCGTTCGCCGGGGGAGGACCTCGGGGCCCCGAGGGGCCACCCGCCGGCCGGACGCGTAGACTGGCTCCGGTCCGTCGCACCCCGAGGGCTTCAGCCCCGGGCGCCTGCGCGGGCCGTGTCGCCCCAGCCGCCCCCAGCCGTCAGGAGTCCCGCCGTGAGCGCACCGTCCCCCCGCCCGTCCGCCGATCGCGCCGGATCCGGCCGCCCGGCACGCGGCGGTCTGCGCACCACGGTCAAGGGCCCGCTCGTCTTCTCCGCCGTGCTCGGCCTGATCGGCGGGGTGATCGCCGGCATCACGGCCTCCGGCGGCACGCAGAATCCGCTGCGCGTCGACATCGCGCTGATCGCCTTCGGCGTCTTCTTCATGACCTCGCTCGTGGTGGTGGCCATGCTGCAGCTCGCCGCGCGCGAGAACCCGGACCACCTCTCCCAGGGCTCCGGCGTGAACCGCTCCTCCGAAGAGATGTTCCGCAAGGCCGCCGCCGACCGCCGCGCCCAGGCCGCCCGGGGGCGCCGCGAGCAGGGCGGCACCGGAGGCGACGCCCCGCGCGCCTGAGGCCGGCGCCTCAGAACCCGAGGCTGCGTGCCTCCCGCCGCAGCGCGTCCGCCGAGGCGTGCAGCGCCCGCATCTCCGCGGCGTCCAGCTCGGGCTGGATCACGCGGGAGACGCCGTCGCGCCCCACCACGGACGGCATGGACAGGGCGACGTCGGAGAGCCCGTGGACGCCGTCGAGCACGGTGGAGACCGGCAGAATGGCGTGCTGGTCACGCAGGATCGCCTCGAGCAGGCGGGTCGTGGCCACGCCGACCGCGTACGTGGTGGCGCCCTTGCCCTGGATCACCTCGTACGCGGCGTGCACCACGGTGCCCGCCACCGCGTCCAGGTCGGCGCGGGTGAACAGCGGGGCGGCCGGCGTCGGCCACTCCAGGATGGGCGTCGGGCCGATGCGCGCCGAGCTCCACGCGGGGAACTCCGTGTCCCCGTGCTCGCCGAGGATGGTCGCGTGCACCGACGACGCGTGGACCTGCGCCCGCGACGCCAGCAGCCACCGCAGGCGGGACGTGTCCAGGAGGGTGCCCGAGCCGATCACCCGGCCGGCAGGCAGACCGGTGAGGCGCTGGGCCACCAGCGTGAGGACGTCCACGGGATTGGTGACGAGCACGATCAGCGCGTCCGGCGCGTGCGCCTGCACCTGGGGCAGCAGGCCGCGCAGGATCTCCACGTTGTGCGCGCCGAGGTCGAGGCGGGTCTGCCCCGGCCTCTGCTTGGCGCCGGCCGTGATCACCACGACCTCGCAGCCGGCCAGGACGTCCGGGTCCGCGCCGCCGGTCATCGCCGAGGCAGAGGTGAACGGGGTGCCGTGGGCCAGGTCGAGGACCTCGGCGCGGACCTTGGGCTCGTCGATGTCGTAGAGGGCGACCTCGCGGGCGACGCCGCGGATCAGCGTCGCGTAGCAGATCGCCGTGCCGACGCCGCCGGCCCCCACGACGCCGACCTTGCGGTGGGCGGGTCCGAGGGACGCGGGGGCGTGGGCAGGGGTGTGCTCGCTCATGTCTCGCAGGCTAGGGGTGTCCGGCCGGCCGACGGAACCAGAGGCGGCCCCGTCCCCCGATGTTCAGCGCCGGACCACCTGGCGGGCAGGGCCGGGTCAGTCCTTCTTCTTGTCCGACTTCTTCTTGCCGGACTTCTTCTCCGCCTTCTTGCGGGCCTTCTTCTCCGCCTTCTTGCGCTCCTTCTTCTCCTTCTCGGTCTCCTGGCGGGGCTCGTCGCCCCCGGCGGCCTCGGAGTCCACGACGGCCTCCGGCGCCTCCGCCTCCTCCGGCCCGGCCGGCCCGGCCGGATCCGTCGCGGGTGCGGCCTCCGCCGCCTCGGCCAGGCGTGCCCGGTAGGAGCGCACGTGGGTGCGGTTGGCGCAGTTGGCCTCGTCGCAGAAGCGCTTGGACCGGTTCCGGCTGGCGTCCACGAGCGCGTTCTCGCAGTCCTCGCCCTCGCACACGCGCAGGCGGGTCAGCTCGCCGTCCATCGCGGTCTCCGCCAGCGCGAGGGCGGCCATCGCGGCCAGCCGCTCGACCGCGTCGGCGGGGACCTGTGCCGGGGCCAGCCCGACGACGTCGCCCCCGGCCGTCAGCCGCAGCGGCCCGGCCGCGGCGAGGAGGGCGTTCACGCGCTCCACGGCGGCCGCCTCGTCCACGGCGGCGAGGGCCCAGACCTCGGCCAGACGGCCGCGGAGCTCGCGGCCGCGCACGGCCGCGGCGGCGGCCAGGCGGAGGCGGACCTCGTCCTCCTGGAGTTCAGGGACGAGGGAGGGCAGCTGCGTGGCGGCGGTGAACCGCTCGTCCGCCGGCTGACCGCCCCGCAGGCCGGGGGCGGTGTTCAGGAACGCGGCCAGGGAGGCGAGGCGGGTGAGCGTCGGCGCGGAGAGCATGGGGAAATCGTACGGCGGGCCCGCCCTCCCGTCACCGGCTTCACGCCGCGTATCGGGTCGCCTCCGGCGCCGCCCCGTCCAGTACCCTGACCCCCACGGACCCCGTCTGCGCGGCGGGGTGCACCCATGGGGCCGGAGGGGCCCCCGAACCAGCACAGGAGACCTCCATGTCCCAGACCTCCCAGGCGACCGGTCGCCTCTCCGCCGGGCACGTCATCGTCAAGACCCTTGAGTCCCACGGCGTGAAGCGCGTCTACTCCGTGCCGGGCGAGTCCTACCTGGACGTCCTGGACGGCCTGCACGACTCGGGCATCGAGAACGTGGTGTGCCGCCACGAGGGCGGCGCCACGTACATGGCCGAGGCCGACGGCAAGATGAACGAGGTCCCCGGCGTCGCCATGGTGACGCGCGGCCCGGGCGCCGCGAACGCCCACGTCGGCCTGCACACCGCGTGGCAGGACTCGACGGCGCTCGTCCTGTTCGTCGGCCTGATCCCGTTCGAGCACCGCGACCGCGAGGCCTTCCAGGAGTTCGACCCGCACGCCTGGTTCGGCACCGGTGCGAAGCGCGTGATGGTCCTGGACCACCCGGAGCGCGCCTCCGAGATCGTGGCCGAGGCCATGTTCGCCGCGAGCTCGGGCCGGCCCGGGCCCGTCGTCGTCGGCCTGCCGGAGGACGTGATCCGTGAGGAGATCGATGCGCACCTGCACCCGCAGATCCCCGTGGCCCCAGGCGGCATGACCGTGGAGGACTGGAAGTCCCTGCACGCCGCGCTCAAGGAGTCCCGCAAGCCGCTGTTCATCACCGGTGGCAACGACTGGACGGACGAGGGTGCGCAGACCCTGACGACGTGGCTGGAGGAGCACAAGATCCCCGCCGCCGCCGAGTGGCGCACCGAGGGCACCGTGCCGTTCTCCTCGCCGTCCTACGTGGGCCCGATCGGCTACGGCCGCCCGAAGCCGACCTACGACATGCTCGAGGAGACCGACCTCATCGTGTTCGTCGGCACCGTGCCGGGCGACGCCGTGACCAACGGCTTCACCATCCGCCAGAACTGGGACAAGAAGAACTTCCTGGTCACCATCGACCCGTCCCTGCGCGGCCGCTCCGGCCCCGTGTCCCACCAGATCGTGGCCAAGCCGGACGGGTTCATCCGCGACCTCGTCCGCATGGAGCTCGAGGTCAAGCCGGAGTGGGAGGAGTGGACCTCCCGCATGCGCGGCGAGCAGGAGAAGTTCGCGGCCCTGCCCCCGGCCGAGCCGTCCGAGGGCCAGGCGAAGATGGCCACCCTCATGGCCAACCTGGTGCCGAAGCTGCCGAAGGACTCGATGATCTCCCTCGGCGCGGGCGAGCACACCAACTGGGCGCACCGGTACTTCCCGACCGAGGGCTACCGCGCCATGATCTCGGCCCGCAACGGCTCCATGGGCTACTCGGTGCCGGGCGCCGTGGCCGCGTCCCTGAACTTCCCGGACCGCACCGTGGTGACCATCGCCGGCGACGGCGAGTTCCTCATGAACGGTCAGGAGCTGGCGACCGCCGCGCAGTACGGCGCGAAGCCCCTCGTGATCGTCATGGACAACCAGGAGTACGGCACCATCCGCACCCATCAGGAGCGCGAGTACCCCGAGCGCGTCTCCGGCACCCAGCTGAAGAACCCCGACTTCGCCGCCATGGCCCAGGCGTTCGGCGGCTTCGGGGTGCGCGTGGAGCGGGACGCGGACGTGCCGGCGGCCGTGGACGCGGCGCTCAAGGCGGTCCAGGAGGAGGGCCGGTTCGCGCTCATCCACCTGATCGTGGAGCAGCGCGTCAAGGCCTACTGAGGCCGGCGGCGCGGCGCGGTCGTCGCCGTTCCTCCGGTCAGGCCGCCGTCGTGGGGACGTCGAAGCGCAGCTGGGGCACGGGGAGGGGTGCACCGTCGAGGTCCGTCTCGACCCGGTCCCGCAGCACGCCCCCGCACGCGCGGATTGTGGCCACGGAGGCGGTGTTCGTCTCGTCGCACGTGAGCAGGGCGGTGGACACCCCGCGTGCGGCCAGCAGCATCAGGGCGCCGCGCAGCAGCCGCGCGGCGTGGCCCCGCCGCCGGAACGCGGGGCGCACCGCATAGCCCACGTGTCCGTTGACGTGCCGCAGCGCCTCGTTCAGCTCCCACCGCACGGACACCCGGCCCACCAGCTCACCGTTCTCGTCCACGCCCACGTAGAAGGAGGCGGGCGCGCGGCCGGGCTCGACGTCGCCCCGCGCCTCGGCGGCGAACGCGCGGCGGATCGCGGGGAAGGAGCGGGTGCCGGCCATCAGGAAGTCGAACCCCTCCCGATGCAGCTCGGCGTCCGCCTCGCGCGCCGCGATCTCGTCCGCGGCGCGCAGCGGGCGCAGCAGGAGGCCGTCCACGGTGACGGTGGGGCTGGGGTCCGGGAGCATGTGCCGAGTGTACGAGGGGGACGCCGGGCGCGGCCGCGTGAGCCGCCCGCCGCCCCAGCCCTCGTCCCCTC
>NZ_JABFNH010000021.1:54165-100181 GCF_017168435.1 Micrococcus sp. KRD070 | reverse complement strand
TCTCCACCCCCGCGCCACCCCCGCGCCGTGAGCCAGACGTTTCGGTCGTGATCAGCCCCTGATTGCAGCCGAAACGTCTGGCTCGCGGCACAGCCCCCGGGCCGCCGCGCCCCCCACGACACGAGCAGGGGTGACGTGGATCACGTTCGAGGCTAGGGTGTGGGGACCGACGATCGCCCATCCCCAGGAGGTCGCGATGACCGTGCCGTCCTCGTCGGCGGAGCATGCGCTCGACGCTCGCCCCGAGCTGCCGGGCGAAACCGTGTCCCGCGTCGCCATGACGCCCGCGGCGCTCGAGCTGATCCGCCGACTCCTCCCGATCCACGGCCCGCTCATGTTCCACCAGTCCGGCGGCTGCTGCGACGGCTCCGCGCCCATGTGCTATCCCGCCGGCGACTTCACGACCGGCGCCGCCGACGTCCTGCTGGGCACCTTCGCGCTGCCGGCCGAGGGGGACCAGGCCGCCGTGGAGATCCCGTTCTGGATGTCCGCCGCCCAGTTCGAATACTGGAAGCACACCCACCTCACCCTGGACGTGGTGGACGGGTGCGGCTCCGGCTTCTCCGTCGAGGCCCCCGAGGGCAAGCGGTTCCTGATCCGCTCGCGGTTGATGGCAGGCTCGGGATGAGCTCGACCCTCGCCACCGGCGCCTACCGACGCGCCGTGGACCGGGCCCACGAGTCCCTCGCCGCGGTCCGCCTGTCGCTCGCGCCGTCGTCGCCCACCGCTCCGGCCGGCGCAGACCAGGGCCTGCGCGCCGCCCTGCAGGGGCTGCGGCGAGAGGTCCGTGAGTCCTGGCTGCGCTCCCTCGGCGCCCTCACCCCCGCGGTACCCGGCCAGACCGACCCGGCCACCCTCTCCGACGACGACCTCGCCGCCGCCCGCCGAGACCAGCGCCTCGCCGTGGCCCTGCCGGTGGTCCGCCGCATGCTCATCCACCCCGCGGCCGAGGCCGGGATGCTCGCCGCGATCGGCAACGCGCGCGGCCACCTGCTGTGGGTCGAGGGCGACCGGACCGCGGTGCGCCACGCCGAGACCATGGGCTTCGTGGCGGGCGCCGACTGGTCCGAGGCGTCCATGGGCACCTCCGCCCCCGGCATCGTCCTCGCGACCGGCGCCCCCACGCAGGTCAGCCGCGGCGAGCACCTGAGCCCGCGCGTGCACCCGTGGAGCTGTTCGGCCGTCCCGCTCACGGACCCGGCCACCGGGCGGCTCGTCGGGGTCCTGGACCTCACGGGCGGGGAGGACGCCGTCAGCCACCTCGCCCTGCCGCTGCTCCAGGCCACCGTGGACGCCGTGCACGCCGCCTGGCGGGACCTGCCCGCCCCGTCCCGGGGCCGTCCCCGCGGCACCGCCCCGACGCCGGGCCCCTCGGCTCCGCCGTCCGCCTCGCCGGGGCCGAGCCCCGCCGCCGCGCCGCACCGCCACGACGCCGCCGCGGGCCTGTTGCGCGTCACCGGCCACCTGCCGCCCACGCTGGACGGGGTCGAGCTCACCGGCCGGCACGCCGAGATCCTCACCCTCCTCGCGTGGCACGGCCCGGGCCTGACCGGCGCCGAGCTCGAGGTCGCGCTGTATCCGGAGGAGACCGCCGGGCCCCGGCCCGCGCCGGGCGATTCCCCCGCCCGCGCCATCTCGCTGCGCGCCGAGGTGCATCGACTCCGCCGGGCGCTGCGGGACGTGGGGGCGCCGGTGGCACTGCTGTCCCGGCCGTACCGGCTCGTGGGGGAGGTGCACGCGGACCTGCTGTGCGCGCGGGAGGCGCTGCGCGCCGGGGATCTGGACCGTGCGCTGCACGCGGCGGCCGGGCCGGTGCTGCCGCGGTCGGCGTCCCCCGGTGTCGCCTCGATCCGCGCGGAGCTGGGGGAGGCGCTGCGCGAGGCCGTCGCCCAGGACGCGGATGTCGAACAGCTCTGGGCCTACCTGGGCCGCCCCGAGGCCCGCGACGACGTCGAGCTCTGGGGCGCCGCCCTGCGTCTGCTGCCGGCGGACTCGCCGCGGCGGGCGCTCGCCGTGGCCACGCTCGAGCGGATCGAGCGGGACCTGGCCTGACCCGGCCCGCCCCTCACCCGCGCCCGGCTGCAACCTCCGTGCAACCTCCTTGTGACTAGGGTCACAGCCACGGCAGGGCGCCACCGGCGCCGAGGCAACCGCAGGCAAAGGAGCCAGCACCATGACCGTCTACGCATTCCCCGGCACCGAGGGCGCCAAGGTCGAGTTCAAGTCCCGCTACGAGCACTTCATCGGAGGAGAGTGGACACCCCCGGTCAAGGGCCAGTACTTCGAGAACGTCACGCCCGTGACGGGCAAGGTGTTCTGCGAGGTCGCCCGCGGCACGGCCGAGGACATCGACGTCGCCCTCGACGCCGCCTGGAAGGCCGCCCCGGCCTGGGGCGCCACCTCGGCGGCCGAGCGTGCGCTCGTGCTGCACCGCATCGCGGACCGCATGGAGGAGAACCTCGAGATGCTGGCGGTCGCGGAGACCTGGGACAACGGCAAGGCCGTCCGGGAGACCCTCAACGCGGACCTGCCGCTGGCCATCGACCACTTCCGGTACTTCGCCGGCGCGATCCGCGCGCAGGAGGGCGGCCTGTCCCAGGTGGACGAGGACACCGTCGCCTACCACTTCCACGAGCCGCTCGGCGTGGTCGGCCAGATCATCCCGTGGAACTTCCCGCTGCTGATGGGGGTGTGGAAGCTGGCGCCCGCGCTGGCCGCGGGCAACGCCGTCGTGATCAAGCCCGCCGAGCAGACGCCGGCCTCGGTCATGGTGTTCATCGAGCTGATCGCGGACCTGCTGCCGGCCGGCGTCGTCAACGTGGTCAACGGCTTCGGCCTCGAGGCCGGCAAGCCGCTCGCGCAGTCGCCGCGCATCCGCAAGATCGCGTTCACGGGTGAGACGACGACGGGCCGGCTGATCATGCAGTACGCCTCGGAGAACATCATCCCGGTGACCCTGGAGCTGGGCGGCAAGTCGCCCAACGTCTTCTTCGAGGACGTCATGGCGGCCGACGACGCCTACTGGGACAAGGCGCAGGAGGGCTTCACCCTGTTCGCGCTGAACCAGGGCGAGGTCTGCACGTGCCCGTCGCGGGCGCTCGTGCAGGAGTCGATCGCGGAGAAGTTCCTCGACGCCGTCGTGGAGCGGACCTCGCGCATCGTGACCGGCAACCCCCTCGACACGGACGTGATGATGGGCGCCCAGGCCTCCAACGACCAGCTCGAGAAGATCACGTCCTACCTGGACATCGGCCGTCAGGAGGGCGCCGAGGTGCTGATCGGTGGCGCCCGCGCCGAGATGGAGGGCGAACTGGCCGGCGGCTACTACGTGCAGCCCACGATCTTCCGCGGGGACAACTCGATGCGCATCTTCCAGGAGGAGATCTTCGGGCCGGTGGTCTCGACGACCACGTTCACCGACTTCGACGACGCCATGCGGATCGCCAACGACACGCTCTACGGGCTCGGCGCCGGCGTGTGGTCCCGGAACGGCAACACCGCCTACCGCGCGGGCCGGGCGATCCAGGCCGGCCGCGTGTGGGTGAACAACTACCACGCCTACCCGGCCCACGCCGCGTTCGGCGGGTACAAGTCCTCCGGCATCGGCCGCGAGAACCACCTGATGATGCTCGACCACTACCAGCAGACCAAGAACCTGCTCGTCTCCTACTCCGAGGACAAGCTCGGGTTCTTCTGAGCCGACGCCGGCACCGCACGACCCCCCCTCCCCACTCCACGAAAGGTGATCCCCATGACCACGATGAAGGCAGCCGTCGTCACCCAGTTCGGCACAGAGGCCGACGTCACGGAGGTCGAGCGCCCGACGCCCGGCCAGCACCATGCGCTCGTGAAGCTCATCTCCTCGGGCGTCTGCCACACGGACCTGCACGCGATGGAGGGCGACTGGCCGGTGAAGCCGACCCCGCCGTTCATCCCGGGCCACGAGGGCGTGGGCATCGTCGAGGAGGTCGGACCCGACGTCGAGAACCTCAAGGTCGGGGACATGGTCGGCAACGCGTGGCTGTGGCGAGCGTGCGGCCACTGCCAGTACTGCCGCACCGGGTGGGAGACGCTGTGCGAGGAGCAGGTCAACGGCGGCTACTCCGTGGACGGCTCGTTCGGTGAGTACATGCTCGTGGACGCCCGCTACGCGCCCGTGATCCCCGAGGGCGCGGACCCGATGGAGGTCGGCCCGATCCTGTGCGCCGGCGTCACGGTGTACAAGGGGCTGAAGCAGACCGAGGTGCGGCCCGGGCAGTGGGTCGTGATCTCCGGCATCGGCGGCCTGGGGCACATCGCGGTGCAGTACGCCGTGGCGATGGGCATGCGCGTGGTGGCCGTGGACGTCGCGGACGACAAGCTGGCGCTCGCCTCCCGGCACGGCGCGGAGCTGACCGTGAACGCGAACGTCGCGGACCCCTCCGTGGAGATCCAGGAGAAGATCGGCGGCGCCCACGGCGTGCTCGTCACGGCCGTGCACCCGCAGGCGTTCGGCCAGGCCATCGCGATGACCCGCCGCGGCGGCACCATCGTGTTCAACGGCCTGCCCCCGGGCGACTTCCCCGCGCCGATCTTCGACATCGTCCTCAAGGGCCTGACCATCCGCGGCTCGATCGTGGGCACCCGGCAGGACATGGTCGAGGCGCTCGAGTTCTACGCGGCCGGGAAGATCCACCCGACGTTCCACACCCGCCCGCTCACCGAGATCAACGACGTGTTCGAGGAGATGCGCCACGGCAAGATCGAGGGCCGCGTCGTCATCGACTACGCGATGCAGGACTGACGTGCCGCCTGGGCATCCGCTGGGCGCGGGGTAGTATCGACACATCACACGCACCAGTGCGACGGCGGTCGTCCCGCCCGGAGATCCGGGCCGGGGCGGCCGCCGTCGTCGTCGCGGGGACGGGACGGGCCGCAGCGATTCCGGTGCGCGAGCCTCAGCGGGCCGCGGCCGGGGCGACGCCGTCGCGCAGCCACTCCAGCGTGGCCGGCCAGAAGGCCGGCGCGAACCGAGCGTGGAACAGTCCGAAGTGCCCGATCTCCGCCACACCGAGCTCCTCCGGCCGCACCCGCCAGCGCACCGTCCGTCGGCCCGGCGAGTAGGCGTCCGCGCGGTCGAGGGCGGCGCCGGTGCCGAAGTCATCGTCGACAGGCGCCACGATCAGCGCGTCCGCCGTGAACGCGGCCAGACGACGGCGCAGCTCGTCCCGGTCGGCGGCGGTGCGGGCGCTCGCGGTGAAGTCGCGGCGGCTGCGCGCCCAGTCCAGGGCGACCCCGCGCGGCAGGTCCTCGAGCCAGCCGAGCCGCCGCCCCGGGAAGTGCCCGCGGGCCAGCGTGATCACCGGCATCGCCACGTGCCAGCGCGCCCACATCCGCGCCCTCCCCGGCCGCGCCCGGTAGTCCCGCCAGTGGGCGTGCTGCCCGCCGACGGCCACGTGCCGGGCCACGTGACGCGCCTCGTCCGCGAGCCCGATGCCGAACCCGCCGTAGCTGTGGCCCACCGTCAGGAGGGGGCCGGGCAGGTGCGTCCGGGCCCAGGCGAGCACGGCGTCCGCGTCGAGGGCGCCCCAGTCCGCCCAGCGCGCCCGCCGGGCCGCGGCGAACGGCTCACGGGACTCCCCGACGCCCCGGTAGTCGAACGTGACCGCGTGGAACCCGTGGCCGGCGAGGAACTCCGCGTAGCGCCGGTAGTACGTGGCCTTCACCCCGGTCGCCGAGGCGATCACCACCGCGCCGGCGGGCCGGGCCGGGGGCGTCGTCGTCGTGGGGGCGAAGTGGCGGGCCGCGAGCACGAAGCCGTCGCGGGCGCGGAGGCGCACGGGGGTGGAGGTGGTCTGCGTCACGCCGCCACCCTAGGCGCGGGGCGGCGCGACCTGCGACACAGACCTGCGACACAATGGGCCCATGACTGAGACCCCCCAGAGCTCGTCCGGCCAGAGCCGGGACGAGATCCTCGCCCGCCTCGAGGAGATCTACGCGAACGACCCCGCGGTGCGGGAGCACGGCGTCACCCTCGGCGAGGTGGCCGAGGGGCGCGTGGTGCTGCACCGCGACGTCACCGCGGACATGGTGAACTCCCACGAGATCTGCCACGGCGGCTTCCTGTTCCACCTCGCGGACTCGGCGCTGGCGTACTGCGTGGCGACCTTCGGCGCCGCCCCCGTCACCCGGCGCGCCGAGATCACCTACGTGGCGCCCGCCAGGCTCGGCGCGCACCTCGTGGCGACCGCCCGCCAGTCGGTGGAGTTCGGCCGCGACCGCATGATCGAGGTCGGCATCGAGGCGGACGGCCAGCTCGTCGCCTGGTTCACCGGCCACTCCACGAGCCCGCGGGCGCGCGCGTGAGCGCCGGGCAGGACGCGACGACGGCCGGGCCGGTCGTCGAGTCGGTGGAGCTGCACGTGGCCGCGGGGGCGGAGGCGGCGTTCGAGGCGGCCGTCGCCGAGGCCGAGCCGCTGTTCCGGGACGGGGGCGCGACGTCCTTCGCACTGTCCCGGCAGGTGGAGGACCCGGCGCACTACCGGCTGCTGATCGGCTGGCGCACGCTCGAGGACCACACCGTGGCCTTCCGCGAGTCCGACGCGTTCCTCGCGTGGCGTGCGCTCGTCACCCCGCACCTGGCGCAGCCGCCGGCCGCGACCCACTGGTCCGCCGTCTGACCCCCGCACCCCCCGCTTTCGTTCGGGAAACGGCGGTCGTCAGCGCGTTTTCGTTCGAGAAACGGCGCGAGGGCCGACCGTTTCCCGAACGAAAGTGCCCGACACGCCGCCGTTTCCCGAACGAAAGTGCGGACGGAGACGGGGTCGGTTCAGAGGTGACGGCCGGCCAACCGCGTGAGGCTCGACTGGATGCCCCTCCCGTTGTCCGCCGGCACCCGCAGCAGCTCGTACGCACGGCGCACGGCCGGCCGGGCCCACGAGTAGTCGAAGGTCTCGGTGACCTCGGTGGTGCCGTCCCCGTTGTCCTGGAACGCCCAGCGCCACCGGTGTCCGCCCGGGTGGGCCCACTCCACGAGCTCGTCCTCGTCCACGGCGGTGGCGGTCAGCGTCATCGTGTACGGCACCCCGTACTTCCGCATGGCCACGCGGAACCGGTCGCCCACGGCCAGCCGGTGCGGCCCGCTCACCTTCGGCCGCACGGTCCCGGACCCGTCCGCCTCGTGATGGCGGTGCGGGTCCGCGAGCATCGCCCACAGCTCGTGCGCCGGCGCGGCCACGGTGGCCCGGTAGGACACCTGGTGCTCGCCGGTCTCCACGCGCTCGGGCCACGCCGCCTGCGGGGCGGCCTGCGGCAGCCCGGACGACGACGGCGCGGCGGACTCGGTCTCGGGGGTGGCGGACGAGGGGGTCGGCTCGGTGCTCATGTCGCCCATTCTAGGAACTGCCGCGGACACCGGAAGCGGAGGCGACGGCACCCCTCGGCGGGACACCACAGCACTCTTGCCGGGGCCCACCCCGGGCCTAGGGTCAGGTCATGGGCGCATGGGGCAGAAACGTCTTCCAGAACGACACGGCGCTGGACATCGTGGACGAGGTCCTCGACGGTACCTTCGACCTCGACGAGTTCCGCAGGAACTTCCGTCGCGACGAGGACGAGGGCTACCTGACCGCGAGCCAGGGCGCCGCACTCCTCACCCTCGGGGCGCTCGTGCGGATCGCTCGGAACGAGGACCACGCGGACCTCGAGGCCCTGCTCGAGCACGCGGAGGCGGACGAGGTGGACCTCACCGCCTTCATCGGCCAGTTCTCGGACGAGGACATCGAGACCCTGCGCGAGCTGATCGGCGTGGTCATCCGCGAGCCCTCCTGCTCCGAGCTCTACCAGCTCTGGGAGGAGTCCGGGGAGCTCGAGCAGTGGCTCGAGTACTCCCGCGAATGCCTGCCCTGACCGGCCGGCCGGCCGGGGTGGACCCGGCTCGGCCGGCCCCGCCCCGGCTCACCGCGCGTAGCGGGTGAGCCGCAGCGAGTTCAGCACCACGAGCACGCTCGAGGCCGCCATCGCGCCGCCGGCGATCATCGGGTTGAGCAGGCCCAGGGCCGCGACCGGGATGCCGAGCACGTTGTAGGCGAACGCCCAGAACAGGTTCATCCGGATGATCCCCAGCGTGCGGCGGCTCAGGTCGAGCGCCTGGACCACCTGGTGCAGGTCGTCGCCCATCACGGTGATCTGCGCGGCCTCGCGGGCCACGTCCGTGCCGGAGCCCATCGCGATGCCCATGTCCGCGGCAGCCAGGGCCGGGGCGTCGTTGACGCCGTCGCCGACCATGGCCACCACGTGACCCTCGGACTGGAGCCGGCGGACCACGTCCACCTTGTCCTCGGGGCGCACGCCGGCCACCACGTCCTCGGCCGGGATCCCGACGGCGGCCGCCACCTGGGTGGCGACGGCGGCGTTGTCCCCGGTCACCAGCAGCGGGCGCAGGCCGAGCTCCTTGAGCCGGGCGATGGCGTCCGCCGAGGTCTCCTTCACGGTGTCCCGCACGGACAGGACGCCCGCCACGCGGCCGCCGACCGCGACCCACACGGCCGTGGCGCCGGCCTGCTCCGCCGCCTCGAACGCGGCACGGTGCTCGGCGGGGATGCCGCCGTCGAGGGCGGTCTCGAGGACGGAGCCGCGGCCGACGGCCACGCGGACCGGATCCGGGCCGGCGGCGCCGTGCGCGCCGGAGCCGAGGGCGCCGTCGTCGTGGGGGAGGGCGACCAGCCCGGACACGCCGCCGCCGGCCGTGGAGGCGAAGTCCGCCACGCCGGGCACGGTCAGGCCACGCTCCTCGGCGCCGGCCACGATCGCGCGGGCGATCGGGTGCTCGGACCCGCGCTCGACGGCGGCCGCCAGGGTCAGCAGGACGTCGGCGGCCTGGTCCGGCGCCGTTTCGTCAACGAAAGCGCTCCGGGAGGCGCCCGTTTCGGCCACGAAAGCGGGGTCGAGGACGAGCACGTCCGCCAGCGCCATGCGGCCCTCGGTCACGGTGCCGGTCTTGTCCAGCACGATCGTGTCCACGGTGCGCGAGTCCTCGAGCACCTCGGGGCCGCGGATGAGGATGCCCAGCTGCGCGGCGCGGCCGGTGCCGGCCAGCAGGCCGACCGGGGTCGCCAGGCCGAGGGCGCACGGGCACGCGATCACGAGCACGGCCACGCCGGCGCGCAGCGCGGACGGCAGGTCGCCGGTCACGATCATCCACACCGCGAAGGTCAGCACGGCGATCCCGAGCACGATCGGCACGAACACGGCGGAGATGCGGTCGGCCAACCGGGCCACGCGCGCCTTGCCGGTCTGCGCCTCGGAGACGAGCCGCCCCATCTGGGCGAGCGTCGTGTCCGAGCCGACCCGCGTCGCGCGGGCCACGAGCCGGCCCGAGGTGTTCAGGGTGGCGCCGGTGAGGGCGTCCCCGGGGCCGACCTCCACGGGCACGGACTCGCCGGTGAGCAGGGAAGCGTCCACGGCCGAGGTGCCCTCGAGCACCTCGGCGTCCGTGGGCACCTTCTCGCCGGGGCGGATCAGCACGACGTCGCCCGGCGCGAGGGACTCGGCGGGCACCGTGCGCTCGTCGTGGGTCTCGGGGTCGTAGAGGGTGGCCTGGGCCGCGCCCAGGTCCAGGAGGGCCCGCAGCGCGGCGCCGGCCTCCCGCTTGGCGCGGGCCTCGAGCCAGCGGCCCAGCAGCAGGAACGTGGTGATGACCGCGGCCGTCTCGAAGTACAGGCTGTGGTGGGCCATCTCCGCCATGGTCCCGCCCACGTGGGCGGTCATGTCCGGCGCCAGGATCAGCTCCACGGCCGAGAAGGAGAAGGAGACGAGCACGCCCAGGGACACGAGGGTGTCCATCGTGGACGAGCCGTGCCGGGCCGCGCGGAACGCCGCCGAGTGGAACGGCCACGCCGCCCACAGCGCCACGGGCGCCGCCAGGGCGAACGCGACCCAGCCCCAGTGCGGGAACTGCAGCGCCGGGACCATGGAGATCAGCACGAGCGGCACCGTCAGCACCGCCGCGCCGATCAGGCGCGGTGTGAGCACGTCCTCACTCGGACCGTGGGCCATGTGGTCGTGGTGGTCCACGCCGTCATGGTCCGCGGCATGCTCCTCGCCGTGCTCGGAGGTGTGCGCGTGCCCGGCGTGTCCGGCGTGTCCGGCCGGCGGGGCGGGACGGCGCACGGTGGCGCCGTACCCGGCCTTCTCGACGGCGGCCACGAGCTCCTCGTCCGAGACGCCGGCGGGCGCGGTGACGGTCGCCTGTTCGAGCGGCAGGTTCACGGACGCCGTGACGCCCTCGAGCTTGCCCAGCTTGCGCTCGACGCGGCCCACGCACGAGGCGCAGGTCATGCCGGTGACGTCCAGGTCGACGCGGCGGGTGGTCTCGGACTGCGGGCCGGCCGGGGTGGAGGAGGCGGGGTGGGTCATGGGGTCAGGCCTCCACCAGCGTGTAGCCGGCCTCCTCGACGGCGGCGCGCGCGGCGGCGGGGTCGAGGGGGCCCTCGGAGGTGACGGTGGCGGTGGACACGCCCCCGGCGTTCAGGTCCACGTCCACGGCGGAGACGCCGCCGATCTCGCCGAGCTCCTCCCGGACGGAGGCGGCGCAGTGGCCGCAGGTCATGCCGGTGATCTTCAGGTCGGTGGTGGTCATCTCGTGCTCCTCGTGCGGTGGTGGGTGGGCGACGGCGCCGGTCAGCGCAGCAGGCGGCCGAGGGCGGCCGTCGCCTCGGCGACCTTCTCGTCGATGAGCTCGGTGCGGCCTTCCGCCTCGGCCTGCACCGCGGCCTCCGCCACGCAGTGACGCAGGTGCTCCGAGGTGAGATTCAGGCTGAGGGACTGCAGCGCCTTCGTGACGGCGGCGACCTGCGTGAGGACGTCGATGCAGTACACGTCCTCGTCCACCATGCGGTGGAGGCCGCGCACCTGCCCCTCGATGCGGCGCAGTCGCGCCAGGTGCTTCGCCTTGTCCCGGTGGACCTCGTGCGGGGGCCGGTGGCCGTCGCAGGCATCCGCCGCGGCGGACGGAAGGGGCGAGGCGGCGGCGGGCGCCGTCGTCGTGCTGTCCGTGCTCATACCCCCGTTCTATACCCCAGGGGGGTATAGGTCAAGGGGTCAGCCGGTGCGGGTGTCCGCGTCCGGCAGCGGGGCGGCGGGGGCTTCCCCCAGATCGGCGATCAGGCCGCGGACCTCCAGGTCCAGGGCGTCGCGCACGCCGCGCACCTGCTCGAGGCTCATGCCGCGGATCGACGGCACGGACCACTTCTGCACCTGCGCGCCCTCGGGGATCTCGAACGGATCCGCGCCGTCGAAGAGCACCACGATCTCGGCGGCCCGGAGCACGTCCGGGTCCAGGCCCTTGGTGTACGTGTGGTGCAGCGGGATGCCGATCTCGTTCATCGCCTCGAACGCGGTGGAGATGACCTCGCCGGCGGGCTCCGTGCCGGCCGAGCGGGCCCTGACCTCGCCGTGGGTGCGGTTCTCGAGCAGGGCCGCGGCCATCTGCGAGCGGCCGGCGTTGCCGTGGCAGACGAACAGCACACGCGGGTGGCGGGACTCGATGCTGCCCTGGTTGATCGCCCTGGCGCGCAGGCGCGAGGCGGCATGCTGCACCGAGATGGTCGGCAGCATCTCCGGGTGGCGGCTCGTCTCGGCGAGCTCGGCGTAGGAGTCGAACAGGAGCTGACGCACCGTCGCCTCGTCGGCCACGCCGGGGAAGCGCGCCATCAGCGGCCCGACCTCCCGCTCCAGCACGTGCGCGGCCATCCCGTGCGGCACGGGGTCCACCGCGGCGAGGGTGTCCGGCGCGGCCGTCGTGTCCAGCGGCATGTCGTCCACCGCCGGTGCGTGATCGGCGTGCGGGTCCGGGGGGATGGGGGCCATGGTGCGAGTCCTCCGGGGAAGGCGGTCGGTTGAACGCGAGGTGAACGGGTGCCCCCACCCTGCGACGTCGGGTGTGCCGGCGCAAGCCTTGACGGGATCCCACCGCGCCCGACGACGCCGCTCGCCGCCGTCGTCGGGGCGGCGGCCGAGGCCCGGGCCCGGAGCGGGGGTCCGCCGAGGTGGGAGAGAATGGGGGCCATGTCTGTCCGCTCCCTGCTCCCGGACCTCGGCGCCCCCGCGACCGGGGCCCCCGAGGCCGCCGTCCCCCCGTTCGCCCGGGCGGTGCTGTGGGCGCACGGGGACGACGCGTGGCGGGGCGAGGGCGGCTGGACCGTGCTCCTGGACGGCACCGACCGGCTCCGCCGGCTCTCCGTGCTGTGGCAGGCCGCCGTCGCCGGGCGACCGGACGCGACGGCCCCGCTGCGGGGCTGGATCTCCTCGACCTTCGCCGACGACTCGCCCGAGCCCGCGGTCCTGCGCATCCCCGCGGATCTGCGCCGCGCCACGCCGTCCGGCGTGCGGGACGTGGCCCAGCACGTGGACGCGGACGCGCTCGCAGCCGCCGTCGCCGCGGACCGCGGAGCCCGGCTGCTGGCCGACGGTGCGGTGCCCCTGCCCGCCGGCGTCGCCGACCGTGCCTGGGACGACGCCGGCTACGCGGCCGGGGTGCGCGAGCTGCTGACGCGGATGGCCGACTCGGGCGGGGAGCTGGCGAAGGTCGTGATCAGCCGCACGATGACCGTCCCCGCGGACGACGCCGACCTGTGGCGGGCGATCGGGGAGCTGCGCCGCGAGTACCCGCAGACCTGGGTGTTCGCCGTCGGCGGGCTGCTGGGCGCCACGCCCGAGGTCCTTGCCACGCGGCACGCGGGGCTCGTGGGCTCGCGGGTGCTGGCGGGGTCCATGCCGCGCGGCGTGGACGCGGAGGAGGACGCCGCGCTGCGGGAGCGTCTGGCCTCTGATCCGCGGCTGGCGGAGGAGCATCGCTGGGCCGCGCGGTCGGTGCTGGACGCGCTGGCGCCCGTCGTCGACCTCGCCGACGACGACCCCGCGCCCACCGTCCTGACCCTGCCGAACGTGCACCACCTGGCCACGTCCGTGCGCGGCCGGCTGCGGGATGGGCGGGGGACCGTGCTGGACGTGGTGGCCGCGCTGCATCCGACGGCGGCCGTCGGCGGGACCCCCACGCCGGACGCGGTGCGGGTGATCGCGGAGGTCGAGCCCGTGGACCGCGGCCGCTACGCCGGGCCGGTCGGGTGGCTGGATCAGGACGGCGACGGCGAGATCGCCCTGGCACTGCGCTGCGGCCAGCAGGTGCCCGGCGGGGTGCGGCTGCAGGCCGGGGGCGGGATGGTCCCGGGAGCGGTGCCCGAGGAGGAGGTCACGGAGATCCGGGCCAAGTTCCTGCCGATGCGCCGAGCGCTGGGCGTCGCCGCGGACTGAGGCCTCCCGTGCCGTGCCCCCCCCCGTTCGCGTCACCCACGCTTTCGTGTAGGAAACGGCGGCGTGTCGCGGTGCTTTCGTGTGAGAAACGGCGCCGCACCTCGGAGTCGCGTGGGCGGCGGGGGAACGGCGCCCCGGAGCGTTCACACCGTTTCTCGAACGAAAGCGTCCTGGGGCCCGCCGTTTCCCGAACGAAAGCGTCCGGGGAGGCGAGAAGACCCGCCGGCCACGGCCCCTCGCGGGGCGGGCCGACGGGTCGTCGCGTCGGTATGGGGGATCAGGCGGCGACGGCCATGGCCTCGTGGGCCGGCGTCGCGGCCTGGAGGCGGCGGGTGGCCTCGCGCTCGGCGAGGGCCGGCAGGAAGGTGGTGATGCGGGCGCCGCGCTTGAGGTCGGCGACGACCTCGCGGACGACCGAGCGGACGGTCTCGGCGGTGACGGTGCCCTCGAAGCGGCGGAGGAGGGTCTCCTCGACGCGCTGGAGCACGTGGCGTTGCATGAGGGGGCTCGGGGCGGTGGGCAGGTGGTGGCTGGTCGTGTTGATGCTCACGGTGAGCACCTCCTTTGGTTGCCGGACCACGAGTCCGGCGGATCGTCGCGGCGGGGCCGCGGGTGATGAGTTCGGTGGAGTCCCGACCTCGCGTTCCGTAAACGCTAGGTGAACTGCTTGTGAACAAGTTTACAGATTTCCTCCCGGAGTGCAACTCCGTGTTCACCAACGTGACCTGTGACACCCTGTCGCGCATGCCTGCATGGCGCGAAATCAGCGCAATCATGCGGTTCTCGGATCGAGGTGCCACGAGCGGCAGGCGAACAGCAAGATGAACAGAAGGTGAACGGCACCGTTCATCTCGGCCCCCTGCCCCTCCGCCCGGCCCGGTGCGAGGCTGGGACCATGCGCCCCGACTGCCACTCCGCCCCGACCTCCGCGGCCGCCCTCGCCCGCGAGGCCGTGATCCTCGCCGGTGCCGGTGCGGCGATCCTGCTCCAGGTGGCGCACCGGCCGGTGGGGGCCGGCGTCGCCGTCCACTCCCGGTTCACCGAGGACCCGATGCGCCGGCTCCGCCACACGCTCGCCTACATCTACGCGGTCACCCTCCCCGAGGCCGCGCCGTTGCGCGACGCGGTCGTCGACCGGGTGCGGGCGGCGCACCGCCCGGTCCGCGGGCTCGACGCCGGAGGCCACCCCTACGACGCCGCCGACCCGGACGCCCAGCTCTGGGTGGCCGCCACCCTCTATG
Source organism: Micrococcus sp. KRD070 (assembly GCF_017168435.1). Classification (NCBI taxonomy): domain Bacteria; kingdom Bacillati; phylum Actinomycetota; class Actinomycetes; order Micrococcales; family Micrococcaceae; genus Micrococcus; species Micrococcus sp. KRD070. The sequence continues at coordinate 85,650 of NZ_JABFNH010000021.1, read as the reverse complement.
CGATGGGGGAGCAGGTGCGCCGCCGGATGTGGGGCGCCCTCGACGCCGAGGACGCCGACCGCCTCTACCGCGGGTACGCCCCGCTCGCCACGAGCCTCGAGGTCCCCGCCTCCGCCTGGCCGGTCGACCGCGCGGCGTTTGCGGACTACTGGGACGACCGGGTGGCCCGGCTCGAGGTCACGGACGACGCGCGGCGGGTCGCCGCCGACCTGTTCTCCGGCCAGGGCGTCCCCGCGCCGCTGCGGGCGGCTATGCCCCTGGCCCGGTTCGTCACCGCCGGTCTCCTCCCAGGCCGCGTGCGCGCCGGCCTCGGCTGGTCCTGGACTGGGCGGGACTCCGTCCGGGAGGCACGCCTCTGGGGGCTGGCGCGCACCCTGTACCGGCCGCTGCCGGCGACGGTGCGCGGCGTCGTCGTCCGCTGGGTCCTGCGGGGGCTGCCCCGGACGCGAAAGCCGCGCGGCGCCGTCGACGTGGAGGCGACCCGCCGCGAAGTCCGCCCCGTCTGGGAGAATGGTGCCGATGTCTGACTACCAGCCCCGCCGCCCCGGATCGAAGCCCACCCCGAACCGCCAGAGGGACCGCGCCGGCAAGCCGGCCCTCGGCCGCCCCGAGCGCGGCCTGATCGACGAGTCCGAGGCGCGCCAGCTCGCCGAGGACCGAGAGCGCATGCGCCGCGCCGGCGTCGGCCACCAGCTCTCCGCGCCCAAGCGCCGCGAGGCCGCCACCGCCGAGCGCCCCCAGGTGATGCCGAAGACCGAGGGCTGGACCCAGCCGATGGGCCCGGACGGCCGACCGCAGCTGCAGTTCAAGCAGCCGCGCGTCTCCCAGCCGCCCACCCACCTGGCCGACCTCACGCTGAAGGAACGGCAGGAGAAGGCCAAGGAGATCGGGCTGCCGGCGTTCCGCGCCAAGCAGCTCTCGGTGCACTACTTCGAGCACTACACCACCGATCCGGAGCAGATGACGGACCTGCCCAAGGACAAGCGGGAGGCGATCGCGGAGGCGTTCTTCCCGCCGCTGCTCACCGAGGTCCGGCGCATGGAGACCGACCGCGGGGACACCGTCAAGTTCCTGTGGCGGCTGTTCGACGGCGCTCTCGTGGAGTCCGTGCTGATGCGGTATCCCGGCCGCGTGACGCTGTGCGTGTCCAGCCAGGCCGGCTGCGGGATGAACTGCCCGTTCTGCGCCACGGGCCAGGCCGGGCTGACCCGCAACATGTCCACGGCGGAGATCGTGGAGCAGATCGTGCTGGCCAACCAGGTGATCGCCCAGGGCGGACTGGGCGGCAAGCGCAAGGATGGCGGGCACGACGCCGACCGCGTCACCAACGTCGTGTTCATGGGCATGGGTGAGCCCCTGGCCAACTACAAGCGCGTGATGGCCGCCGTGCACCGCATGGTGGACCCCTCGCCTGAGGGCCTGGGCATGTCCGCGCGGAACATCACGCTGTCCACCGTCGGCCTGGTGCCGGCCATCCGGAAGCTGGCCGAGGAGGGCGTGCCGCTGACGTTCGCGCTGTCCCTGCACGCGCCGGACGACGAGCTGCGCGACGAGCTGATCCCCGTGAACTCACGCTGGAAGGCGGACGAGGCGATCGACGCCGCGTACGACTACTTCGTGGCCACCGGGCGCAGGGTGTCCATCGAGTACGCGCTCATCAAGGACATGAATGACCACGCGTGGCGCGCCGACCTGCTGGCCAAGAAGCTCAACGCCCGGGGCAAGGGCTGGGTGCACGTGAACCCGATCCCGCTGAACCCGACGCCGGGCTCCATCTGGACCGCCTCGGAGAAGGACGTGACGCGCGAGTTCGTGGACCGGCTCAACGCCGCCGGCATCCCCACCACCCTGCGCGACACCCGCGGCAAGGAGATCGACGGCGCGTGCGGCCAGCTGGCGGCCGAGGACGTCGACTGACCTGCCGAGGCCCCGCGCGCGGCGCCCACCGGCCCGTCCTCGGGCAAGCCGCGGGGCCGGCGTCGGGGAGCGCCGTCAGAAGCGGACGGTCTCGCTGTCGCCCGGCTCGGCGGTCCCGCCGGTGACCTTGGCCTTGACCAGCTCGACGGCGGTGGCCACCGCGCCCGGGGACTCCCAGAACTGGGCGGTCTGCACGTCCACGCGCACGAGCACGATCTGCGGATCCTCGGGGCTCGAGCCCTCACCGAAGAAGGCCTCGGTGGCCGGGTTCCAGAACTCCTTCTTGCGCGCGTCGTCGCGGACGAGCTGACCGTGGCCCGCGAGGGAGGCCCAGAAGTCCTTGTCCTGCACGGCGACGTTGACCGGGCGCTGCGGAGCGTCCGCGGCGACGTCGGAGGTGGCGCGCGTGAGGAACCAGAGCGTGCCGCCGTCCTCGGCCTGTTGCAGGCCCATCGGGCGGGTGACGAGCGTGCCGTCCCGCTCAGCGGTGGTCAGCATGCAGACGTTCACCTTCGCGAGCTTCTCGAGCAGACGGGCGCGGGGATCCTGGGTGCCCATGGCGTGACTCCTTCGTCGTCGGGTGCCGGCGCCCTGATGTGGCCACCGGCTCGTACCACCGACCCTAGGCACGGCCAGGCGGGTCCTGACCAGCGCTCAGCGGCGCACAGCCGCGGCGAGCCAGTCGACGGCGAGGGCGTAGCCCTGGACGCCCGCCCCGGCGATCACGACGTCGGCGACGGCGGAGACGTGCGAGTGGTGCCGGAACGCCTCGCGCCGGTGGACGTTGGAGATGTGCACCTCGGCGATCGGCCGGTCGACGGCGGCGAGGGCGTCGCGGATCGCGATGGAGGTGTGCGAGTACGCGGCGGGGTTGATGAGGACGCCAGCGTGGGAGGTGCGGGCCTCCTGGATCCAGTCGATGAGCTCGCCCTCGTGGTTGGACTGTCGGAAGTCCACGGTCAGCCCGTGCTCGGCCGCGCGGGCCTCGGTGAGCGCACGGACGTCGTCGAGGGTGGCCGTGCCGTAGACCTCGGGCTCGCGGGTGCCGAGCAGGTTCAGGTTGGGGCCGTTGAGCACGAGCAGGGGCAGGGCGGTAGTGGCGGTCATGCGGTCAGTCTAGGAAGCGACGACGACGGCTCCCGTCTCGGCCACGACAGTGCGTGGAAGGCGCCCGTTTCCCGAACGAAAGTGCCGGGACACGCCGCCGTTTCCCGAACGAAAGTGGGGTGGGGCGGAATAGGTGCGGCGGGGTGTCCGTTGTGGTCGGCAGGACGATCGCCGGCGTGAACGCGTCGGCCCCGCTGACGAAAGGACCCACCGTGGCCACCAAGGACCTGACCCTCGAGGAGTTCGGCTCCACCGTCGCCGAGAACGACACCGTGCTCGTGGACTTCTGGGCCGGCTGGTGCGGCCCGTGCCGCCAGTTCGCCCCCGTGTTCGAGGCCGCCTCGGAGAAGCACGAGGACGTCGTGTTCGCCAAGGTCGACACGGAGGACCAGCAGCAGCTGGCGGCGATGGCCGGCATCACCTCCATCCCCACGCTCATGGCCTTCCGCGGCGGCGTGCTCGTGTTCTCCCAGGCCGGCGCCCTGCCGGGCACCGCGCTCGAGCAGCTGCTCGACCAGGTCAAGGGCCTCGACGTCGCGGAGGTCCGCCGCATGGCCGAGGAGCAGCAGGGCCAGCAGGGCGACGCCGAGCCGGCGCAGGACGAGGCCGTGCAGTCCACCGCCGCCCACCTCGACGACGTCAACGGCCGCTGACGGCCCGCGCGGCGTCGCCGCGCCGGCCGCTCACCGCGGGTCGAACGCCCCCTGCTGCCACTGCTCCACGAGCCACGGGCTGAACGCCCGGGGGACGGCGGCCAGGGCGGCGGCCAGATCGGCCGGCTCCACCCAGCACCACTCCGCGACCTCGTCCCGCTCCGGGGCGGGGTCGCCGTGCATCCGGGCCCGGAACACGGGGCAGATCTCGTGCTCCTCCATGCCGGAGGCGTCTGCGGCCCGGTAGCGGAAGTCGGGGAGCACCTCGACGACGTCGGACACCTCCACGCCCAGCTCCTGCGGGGCGCGGCGCAGCACGGCCTCCGCGGGGGACTCGCCGGGGCCGGGGTGCCCGCAGAACCCGTTGGTCCACACCCCGGGGAACGCCGCCTTGCCCAGCGCCCGGCGGGTGAGCAGGAACCGGCCGGCCTCGTCGTACACGTGACAGGAGAAGGCCAGGTGCAGGGGCGTGCCGCCGTCCTCGGTGCGGCGGTGGACCGCGGCCTTGGGCTCCGTGCCCACGGCCTCGCCCGCCGGGGACAGCAGGACCACGCGCTCAACGTCGTCGGGGCCGGCGACCGGGACGTCCGAGGCCGCCATCCACGGTCTGTCTCTTATACCCATCTCCGAGCCCACGAGACGCGTAGTAATCAACAAATGCTTGTACTTCTTCATTCTTAGTAGGAGTAATATAAAGGTATTCAGTACCAGCTTTTTTAGTATAAGTGTATCGTTTTTTTTCAAGCAGAAGACGGCATACGAGTTTACTACGCGGCTCGTGGGCTCGGAGATTTGTATAAGAGACAGGGCCGGGGCCGTCGCGTCCTCGTCACCGGTGCCACCGGGTACGTGGGCGGGCGCCTCATCCCCGAGCTGCTCGCCGCCGGCTTCGACGTCCGGGCCGGCGCCCGGAACCCCTCCGACCTCGCGGACCGACCGTGGTCGGACAGCATCGAGGCGGTGGAGCTCGACCTCACCGAGGTGGACCTCGTGGAAGCCGCCATGCAGGACGTGCACACCGTGCTCTACCTCGTGCACTCCATGGGCGGGGGCGGCGACTTCGTGGCCCAGGAGCAGCGGATCGCGGACATCGTGGGCACCGCCGCGGACACGGCCGGCGTGGCCCAGCTCGTCTATCTCTCCGGCCTGCACCCGGACACGGTCCCCGTCGCGGAGCTGTCCGACCACATGCGCTCCCGCGCCCTCGTGGCCGAGCGTCTCGAGCGGGCGGCGACCCCGGCACTGACGTTCGAGGCCGGGGTGATCATCGGCTCGGGCTCCACCTCGTTCGAGATGATCCGCCACCTCGCCGAGCGGCTGCCCGTGATGCCCGGCCCGTCCTGGCTGAGGAACCGGGTGGAGCCGCTGGCCATCCGCGACGTCCTGTACTACCTCCTGCAGGCCTGCGCCCTCCCGGAGCCCGTGCAGCTGCGGGCCCAGATCGGCAACGGGCACCCCCAGCCGTTCGCGAGCGTGCTGGTGGACTACGCCAAGGCCGCCGGCCTGTCCCGGCGCATCGTGATCCCCACCCCGTTGCCCTTGAAGACCCTGGCGGGCTTCTGGATCGGCATGGTGACACCCATCCCGGTCGCGGTGGCCCTGCCCCTGGCCGCATCCCTCGCCGAGGAGGCGGTCGTGGAGGACCGCTCGGTCCGCGACCTCATCCCGGACCCGCCGGGCGGGCTGACCTCCTACATGGACGCCGTGCGGCTGGCGCTGAAGCGGGAGAAGGAGGGCCCCCTGGACGTCACCTTCGACGCGGACCTCCAGAGCTCCGCGGACCCGGCCGCCCCCCTGCCCTCGGATCCCGAGTGGGCCGGCACCACGGTCTACACGGACGAGCGCGAGCGCGAGTCCGACCTGCCCGCGCAGGAGGTGTGGCCGGTGATCGAGTCGGTGGGCGGCGCCAACGGTTGGTATTCGACCCCGCTGCTGTGGAAGATCCGCGGGCTGATGGACAAGTTGGCCGGCGGGCCCGGCCTGACCCGCGGCCGGCGGGACCCGAACCACCTGCGACGCGGCGACGCCGTGGACTGGTGGCGGGTGGAGGACGTGGAGCCGGGGCGGCGGCTGACCCTGCGGGCGGAGATGAAGGCCGGCGGGCGGGCCTGGCTGCAGCTGAGCACCGAGCCGCGGGAGGGCGGAGGCTCCGTCTACCGCCAGCGGGCGGTCTTCATGCCGGACGGCCTGCTCGGACGCGCCTACTGGACCGCCATCCTGCCCTTCCACGCCGTGGTGTTCCCGGAGATGGCCGCGAACATCCTGGCCGAGGCCAGGCGCCGGCACGACGGCGGCGAGCGTCCCCGCACCCGCGGCCTGCTGCGGCCGCTGGTGGACCGGCTGCCCCTGCGTCGCAACCCGTTGGACAGGCGAGCCCGCGGCGCCGGCGGGGCTCAGTCGCGGGACTGACCGTCGGGGCCACGCCCCCAGTGGGGCCGGGGGCGTGACCGGGCCGCCCGGCGCAGCCACCGCCGCCCGGGGGACAGCCGGGCCCAGTTGACCTGCAGGGTGGTGACCGCCATCCGGCCCTGCCGCACCCGCTGGCGCAGGGAGTGGAAGATGCGCCCGGCGACCTCCACCCGCAGGTCCGGATCGAACCGGATCCGGCGGCCGGCCAAGGCCAGCTGGAAGGACAGGTCCAGGTCATCGTGCACGTCCCCGCGCTCGCGGTGGACGCGGGTCCGCACAGCCTGCCACGCCTCGGCGCGCAGGGCGCAGTTGGAGCCCCAGACGGGGGTGGCCGCCACCGCGGCGCCCGCCCCCCAGCGGTACGCGCCGGTGTAGAGCGCCGCCCGCACCTGTCCCCGGAGGCCGGGCTGGTCGTGGAAGGTCCCCGGCCCGGTGAGGGCGTCGAGCCCGGGGTCGGCGTCGAACCGGGCCACGATCCGTTCGAGCCAGTCCGCGGGCATCCGCGTGTCGGCGTCGCAGCGCACCAGCAGCTCCCCGACCGCGGCGTCCAGGCCGGCGGCCGCCGCGGCCGGGACCCCGCGGCGCGGCTCGTGCACCACCCGCGCGCCGGCGGCGCGGGCGAGCACCGCCGAGTCGTCCACGCAGCCGTTGTCCACCACCACCACCTCCAGCGCCGGCCGGCTCTGGGCGGCCAGCAGGGCGAGGCACACGCGCAGGTGCTCGGCGTCGTCGAGCACCGGGACGACCACGGAGACCGTGGGGCGGGCCGGGGTCACCGGGTGCGCTCCCGGCGCACGGCGAGGGCGGCGCCGATCCCGGCGCCGACGAGATCGGCGGCGAGGTCGCCGATGGTGTCCGTGTAGCCCACACCGATCTCGGGGGTCACCGCCGTGTGCCCCCACCATTCGGCCAGCTCCCACACCACGCCCAGGGCCACGGCGGCGGCCGCGATCCCCAGCCCGGCCAGGCCCGGGCCGAGCAGCGCCACGGTCTGCCCGGCCTCGGTCCCCCGACGCCGGAGCCATGCCCCCACCACCAGTGCCGTCAGGCAGGCGACCACGGCGGAGGCGGCGGCGTGCACGAGCAGGTCCAGCCACGGCACCCGTGGGTAGAGGCCGATGACGCTCAGCCACCCGGCCAGCAGCAGGACCGCCTGCGCGGCCCAGTCCAGGGCACCGCCCGGGGCGAGCCAGCGGGTGAGCCACTGGGAGCCGAACACGAGCAGCATCGCCGCCGCGGACGGCCATCCGGCGTGCACCGCCGCGACCGGGACGAGGATCAGGCCGAGCGCGCGCAGCAGGTCTGCGGGGATCAGCGGCAGCATGTCAGCGATCGTCCGGGTGGGGGCGGCGTCCCGGCCGAGGGCCGCGCCGACCGGCACGACCACGGCTCGTCAGCAGCAGCCAGAGCGCCGGCAGCAGCAGGGCGGAGCCGAGCGGGTAGGCGAAGTCCTCCACGGGCGCCTGGCCCACGTAGGCACCCACCAGCAGCTCACGGCCGTAGTCGAAGAGCCCCGCGGCGATCATCACGTTGTCGAAGACCGCCGTGAGGGCCCACAGGGCCACCAGGGTGGCCGCCACGGCCCGCAGGTGCTCGCCCCGCACGCGGCCGACGAGGGCGGCGCCCACGAGCACGGCCAGGGCGAAGCCCACGAAGACGAGGACGAGGTCGAGGAAGGTCACCGGCTGCCCCCGTCGGTCGGATCGGCCGGCGTCGCGGCACGGGCGTCACCTCGCCGGCCGCGCAGCAGGCGCAGCGCCCCGGTGAACAGCACCATCGTGATCTGGCTGAGGAAGAGCAGGAAGAACCCCTCCTCCAGGGGCAGCTGGGGGGCGAGCATCACCCCGGTCATGTAGGGCGACTGCCGGTGCAGGAACACGCCTTCGGCGATCCCCCACAGGTCCCAGGCGAAGAAGTAGGCCACCCCGGCGGCCAGCACCAGCAGCGCCGGGAGCGGGCGATGCCACAGGAACAGCTCGAAGCGCCGGTCCACCAGCAGCATGCAGCCGATGACACCCAGCAGGGCCAGCAGGTAGATCATGCCGCCGCCCCCCGGGTCAGCGCCCACCCGATCAGCAGCAGGGTCACGAGGAAGCCGGTCACGTAGTTCAGGGGGAGGAACAGCTGCCAGCCGCGGTGGGCCGCGCCCGAGGTGGCGTCCGTGACGCGGCGGAAGCGCAGGGTGTTCACCACGTAGGGCACGGCCAGCAGCGCCGCGAGCGGGCCCGGCGGGTCGGTGGCCAGCAGCAGCAGGCCCGCCGCCGCGTACAGGCCGGCGGCGAGCAGGACGGTGCGCCGAGCGCCCAGCACGGTGGCCACCGAGGCCAGGCCCCCCTCCCGGTCCGGCACCACGTCCTGCACCGCCCCGAACATCTGCGAGGCCATGCCCCACAGGAAGAACGCCCCCAGCAGCGCCGCCAGGGCGGGCGTGGGGGTCGCCCCGGCGAGCACGAGGCCGTAGACCGCGGGGGAGACGAAGTGGGTGGCGGAGGTCGCGGCGTCCAGGAAGGGCCGCTCCTTGAACCGCAGCCCCGCCCAGGAGTACGCCACCACCGCGAACAGGCTCACCGCCAGCACCAGCACGGCGGCCCACTCGCCCCGCACGGCGGACCAGCCCGCGAGCACGGCCACGAACGGCACGGGCAGCAGCACCGACCACGCCAGCACCCGGCGGCGCACCGCGGGGTCGCCCAGCACGGAGCCCTCCACGCCCCCCTTGCGGGGGTTGCGCAGGTCCGAGGCGAAATCGAACACGTCATTGATGCCGTACATGGCCAGGTTGTAGGGCACGAGGAAGAACACGACGCCCAGGACCACCAGCCACGCGGGCAGCCCCCCGGTCAGGATCGCGGCGGCGGCGAACGGGTAGGCCGTGTTCACCCAGCTGACCGGCCGGGACGCCCAGAAGAGGGTGCGGATCATGCGCCGCTCCCCCCGGGGCCCGCGGGCCGGGCCCTGCGCGCGTCGTGGCGCAGTTCGTCCCGGACCACTTCGGCGGAGATCAGGCACATGGGCACCCCGATGCCCGGGCGCACCGAGGAGCCCGCGTACATCAGGCCGGCCACGTCCGCGTCCCGCACCGAGGGACGGAACATGGCCGACTGCGCCAGCGTGTGCCCGGGGCCCAGCAGCGAACCCCGCCAGGCGTGCACGTCCGCGGCGAAGTCACCGGGCCCGTAGGTGCGCCGCACCACGATGCGCTCGGCCAGGTCCGGGATCCCGGCCCATCGGGCCAGCTGGTCGAGGGCCCGGTCCGCCACGGCCTCCACCTGGGCGTCCCCGGCGCGGTCCACCCGCCAGCCCTGGCCGTCACGGACCCGGATGCCGCCGCGCCCCCACCCCGGTTCGGCGGGGGCCGGGACGAGGATGAAGAGGTTCTCGTCGCCCTCCGGGGCCACGCCCGGGTCCGTGGCGGAGGTGCGCGAGACGTAGATCGACGTGTCCGCGGCGAGGTCCTCTCCCCGTTCGATGCGCCCGAAGTTGTCCTCCCAGTCCGCCGTGAACAGCAGGGTGTGGTGGGCCAGCTGGGGCAGGGATCCGCGCACGCCCACGCACACGAGCACGCCGGAGGGGCCGGGGTCGCGCCGGTCCCACGTGGACTCCGCGACGCGCCGGCCGGGAGGCAGCAGACGGGTCTGCACGTGGTGCAGGTCCGCGGCGGCCACCACCACATCGGCGTCGAGGCGTCCCGCGGCGCCGTCGTCGGACCGCCAGGCGACGCCGGTCGCCTGGCCCGGGCGGCGACGTCGGCCCTCGTCCCCGCGGGCTGCTCCCGGCCTGGGCAGGCGGGCGGCCAGGCGTCCGAGGCGGCCGGCGGGGGCGGGACGGTCCGCGACCTCCACGGCGGTCGCCTCGACCCCGGTGCGGATCTCCACGCCGGCCTCGCGCACGACCTCCGCCATGGCGTCCACGAGGGCCGCGAACCCGCCGAGGGGGTACTGCATGCCGTCGGCGAGGTCCAGATGGGACATCAGGTGGTACATGGCGGGGGCACGATCGGGGGACGTGCCGAGGAAGACCGCCGGGTAGCCCAGGATCTGGCGCAGCCGGGGGTCCTGGAAGCGGGCCGCCACGTGGGAGCGCAGGCCCCCCAGCAGCTGGGGCCCGAGGGCCGGCAGGGCGCGCAGGACGTCCGGGTGGGCCAGGGCGGCCGGCCGGCGGAAGTCCGTGTAGAGGAAGTGGTCCTTGGCGAGCCCGTAGATCCGGGACGCGGAGTCGAGGTAGGCCCGCAGCCGGCGCCCGGCGCCGGGCTCGAGGGACTCGAACAGCGTCTCCGCGTGGCCGGTGCGCACGTCCACGGGAGGCTCCTGGAGGTGCCCCTCGAAGTACACCCGGTAGCCGGGGTCCAGGCGGCGCAGGTCCAGCCGTTCGGCGGCGGAGGTCCCCATGAGGCGGAACCAGCGGTCGATCACCTCGGGCATCAGGTACCAGGAGGGCCCGGTGTCGAAGGTGAACCCCGCCTCGGACCAGCGTCCGGCACGGCCGCCCAGGACGGCGCCGCGCTCCAGCAGCGTCACCCGGTGCCCGTCGCGGGCCAGCAGGCCCGCCGTGGCCAGTCCGGCGAACCCGCCGCCCACCACCACGGTGCGCGGGCCGAGAGCGGTGTCCCGGGCGCTCATCGGCGGCCTCCCCGGCGGCCCCGTGCCAGGACGCGGGCGGCGATCCGGGCCTTCTGGCGGTCCGGCACCCGGACACGGCGGTGGGCCAGCTCGGCCGCCGGGGTCGCCTCGATCCGGTCCGCCAGGGCCGCGAACAGTCCGTGCGCCAGGGCCACGGCGCGCCCGGCCCCGGGGTCCAGGGCACGGATGCCGGGAAGGGCGGCGTCGAGGTCGGCGCGGACCTCGGCCACGAGCTCGGCCTTGCGGGCCTCGGTGAGCACGCCCGGTGCGGCACCGGGCAGGTAGGTGCGGCCCAGCTCGTGGTGGTCCGCGGCCAGGTCCCTGAGGAAGTTGACCTTCTGGAACGCCGCCCCCAGCCGGGAGGCCTGCGCGCGCAGCTCCTGCCGCTGGCCCGGGGTCCGGGCCCGCGTGCCGGGGAGGGAGAGGAAGACCTGCAGGCACATCAGTCCCACCACCTCGGCCGAGCCGTGGATGTAGGCGTCCAGGGATTCGGCGCCGTGCTCGCGGATCCCCAGGTCCGCGCGCATGGAGGCGAAGAAGGGACGGGTCAGCTCCGGGGTGATGCCGTGGCGACGGGCCACGTCGGCGAAGGCGTGCAGGACCGGGTCGGTGGCGAAGCCCGACGCCATCGCGGCCTCACATGCCCGCTCGTAGTCGTCCAGGGCGGCGCGGACCCCGGCCTCGTCGAGCCCGGCGGCCACCGCGACGCCGTCGACCACCTCGTCGGCGACGCGGACCATGGCGTAGATCGTCGCCACGTCCTGGCGTGCCTGCCGGGGCAGGGTGCGGCAGGCCCAGGAGAAGGACGTGGAGTAACGGCGGATCACCTGGGCCGCTGCGGCGTGGGCCGTCCGCGTGTACAGCGCGGCAGGGATCGGGGCGGGCGCGGCCATCTCAGGACCTCCGGGTCAGCACGGCGTGGCAGGCGTCGGCGAACTCCGCCCGGACCGTCTCGTCCAGGGGCAGGGCCGCGATGCGCTCGCGGGCGCGGACGGTGAGCTCGGCGGCGACGTCGAGGGCGTGCTCCCGGGCACCGGCCGCCTCGAGGGCGCGGCGGGCGGCCTCGATGTCCGCGGGGGTGGCCGGGCCCGCGTCGAGCAGGGCGCGGACGGCGGGGATGCGGCGGCCGTGGGCGGTGAGCACGGTGGCCTTGCCCTCGCGCAGGTCGCCGTCGGCGGACTTGCCGGTCTCCCCGGGATCGCCGAACACGCCGAGGACGTCGTCGATCACCTGGTAGGCGGCGCCGAGGTCGGCGCCGGCCTCGCCCATCGCCCGGGCGAGGTCGGGATCCGCCCCGGCCAGGAGGGCGCCGGCGCGCAGGGGCGCGCCGACCGTGTAGTGCGCCGTCTTGAGCCGTTGCATGGCGAGGATGCGGTCGGGATCGGGCTCCTCACCGGTGTGGCGGGACAGCCCCAGGAGCACGTCCTCGAGCTCGCCGGCGGCAGTCACGGCGGCGGCGTCGAAGACGACGGCGGCGGCCTCGGCGGCACGGGCGGTGTCGGCGGCACAGGTGGCGGCGAGCCGGAACGCCTGGGTGAGCAGGACGTCCCCCGCGATGAGGGCGACGGCGACCCCGGCGTGGGCGGCGTCCGCAGCGGGCACCCCGCGGGCCTCGAGGCGGTGCCGGGCGGAGGCGTGCACGGCGGGTTGGCCGCGCCGCAGCACGTCCCGATCGATGACGTCGTCGTGGACGAGCAGCGCGGTGTGCAGCAGTTCGAAGGCGGCCCCGAGTCGGTCGACGGCAGCGCGGCCGGACGGAGGGACCGGGTCGGCGGTCGCCAGGCGCCAGCCGAGCTCGACGAGACGGGGGCGGATGAGCTTGCCGGCGCCCACATGGACGTGGAGCGAGTCGAGCAGCTCGGCGAAGGCGGCGGATCCGGGTGCCTGGGCCGCGGCATGTCGGAGCGCGGCGTCCAGCTCGGCGGTCACCCCGGAGAGCGCGGCCTCGCCGCCAGTCCTCGCTTCACCCATGGCGCCTCCTCGGTGGCGGACACGACGCGGCACCGACCGCCGCATCTGTTCGACCGTCTAACTTCTGGACGCAGAAGACACTACGGGCCGCGCCGGTCCCGCGTCCATCCGCGGCGGTCCCGAGCGGCGCGATCTCACGACGCACGGGGCCGCCGGCGGGATCAGGCGTCGGCGGACGCCGTCTCCAGGGTGATCTCCGGGTCCACGATCTGACCCTCCCACTCACCGGAGACCCCGTACACGACGCAGTGCTTCTCGTCGGTGCCGTAGTTGCCCAGCTCGGAGGAGGTCAGGACGGCCCCGTTCAGCTGGTCCTCCTTCTCCTCGCTCAGGCGCTGGGCCTGGGCGGTGCAGGTCTGGGCGGCGGCCGGGTCGGCCTCCTCACCCTCGGCCACGGCCGGCACGGCCCAGAGGTACTCCGCGGTGTGGGCGCCCTCGCAGTCGGTGGTCTCGAAGGAGGACAGGTCACGGGCGCCGAGCGGGGCGGTGAAGCACGTGCCGGCCTCGTAGTCGGCCGGGGCCGCGGACAGCGACGACGCCGAGGCGGACGACGACTCCGCACCCTGCGCGGACGCGGAGGCGGGCGCCGTCGTCGAGGCGGACGCGTCGGCGTCGGACGAGTCCTGACCGCCGCACGCGGTGAGGGCCAGCAGCGCGGCAGCGGACAGGCCGGCAAGACGGGCGGAACGGGACAGGGCGGCGAAGGCCATGGGGTGCTCTCCTCGAGTGACGTGGGACGCGCCGGGGTGTGGCGCCGACCTCAGCACTCTAGCCACGCCCGGCCGCCGGGATCGGGTCGAGGTGACGTGGCCCACATCCGGTGGGCGGCCCGGCTCGCCTGCCACACTGAGAGGCATGCAGACCCCGGCCACGCCCTCCCCGCAGGCGGGGTGAGCTCGCGGGGTGAGCGCCGGCGGACCTGGAACGCGTGCGGTCGCTCTGAGCCTGCAAAGTGCGCCCATACCGAGCGCAGGCGTTCCCGGAACGGGCGGGCCGGCGTCGTCGGCCTGCCGGACGAGATGCACGACGTTCTCGCGGTCGGAGGCGATCCGGTGCCAGATGTTGCCCAACGTCCCGGCCTTCGTGGCGGTCTACGAGGCGCTCATGCGTCTGGGCGCGGTGATGGTGCCGCTCAACCCGCTGTTCACCGCCCGTGAGCTGGAGTACTTCCTCGAGGACTCCGGGGCGCGCATGCTCTGGGCCATGCCCGGGCTGCCGGCCGTGGACGAGGCGGCCGGGAACGTCGACGTCGAGGTGGTCACCCTGGACCTCGAAGCGGTCGGGCGGGAGTGCGCCGCCGAGGGCATCGCCCCGGTCACGGAGATCACCCTGCGGGACCCCGACGACGACGCCGTCCTGCTCTACACCTCGGGCACTACGGGGCGGCCCAAGGGTGCCCGGCTGACGCACACGAACCTGCGTTCCAACGCCATGGCGACGGCGACCGGCCTGGGCCGGCTCGGCCCGGACGACGTCGTGTTCGCGGCGCTGCCGATGTTCCACGTGTTCGGGCTCTCGGTGGTGCTCAACGGCGCGGTGTTCGCCGGGTCCACCCTGTCCCTGATGCCGCGGTTCGTGCCGGAGGCCGCCTACGACCAGCTGCAGGACCACGGCATCACGTTCCTGCCCGGCGTGCCCACCATGCACGGGGCGTTCCTCTCCGTGGCCCGGGCCCGCCGTGAGGCCGGGGCTGAGCCGGCGGACTTCTCGAGGCTGCGCATGCCCCTCTCCGGCGGTGCGAGCCTGCCGGTGGAGACGCTGCGCGCGGCGGAGAAGCTGTTCGGCGTGCCCGTGTTGGAGGGCTACGGGCTGTCCGAGAACGCGGGTGCGTGCTTCTTCAACCCCGTGGACGCGCCGACCCGCCCGGGCACCGTGGGCCGGCCGGTGGACGGCTTCGAGTTCCGGATCGTCGCGATGGACGGCGCCGAGGTGCCCGAGGAGGACCTCGAGACCTCCGGTGAGCTGCGCATCCGGGGCGAGGGCATCATGGCCGGCTACTGGGGCCGCCCGGAGGACACGGAGGCGGCGTTCGACGAGGACGGCTGGTTCCGCACCGGGGACATCGCCCGCCGGGACGAGGCCGGGTACGTGATGATCGTGGACCGGCTCAAGGACGTGATCATCCGCGGCGGCATGAACGTGTACCCCCGCGAGGTGGAGGAGGTCCTCTACGAGCACCCGGACGTGGTCGAGGCCGCCGTGGTGGGCGTGCCGGACGAGCGGCTGGGCGAGGAGATCGCCGCCTTCGTCTCGCTGGCCCCGGGCAGCGCCGTCACGGGGGAGGCACTCCAGGCGTTCGCGGCCGAGCGGCTGGCCCGCTACAAGCAGCCGCGGGAGGTGACCGTCCTGGACGGGCTGCCGAAGAACGCCACGGGCAAGATCCTGCGCCGCGAGCTGCGTCAGGGGTGAGGGGCGTGCCGGGCGGTCTGGGCGCGGGCCGTCTGGTCTGCGTGAGACGAACGACGGACAGGTGGCCTCTCGTTACGCTCCCGGTATGACTCAGCCGCTCGTCCACCCGCCCAAGGCCCAGCCGGGCGACGGGATCGCCGTCGTCTCGCCGTCGTTCGCGGCTCCCGGTTTCGCGCCCGCGGTGCACGAGCAGGCGATGCGCCGCCTGGCCGAGGTGACCGGACTGGTGCCGGTCGAGTACCCCACCACCCGGCAGCTCGGGGCGAGTCCCGAGGACCGGGCGCGGGACCTGAACGCGGCGTTCGCGGACCCGCAGATCCGGGCGGTGATCGCCACGGTGGGCGGGGAGGACCAGATCACTGTGATCGGCCACCTGGACGCGGACGCAGTGCGCGCGGACCCCAAGCCGTTCCTCGGCTACAGCGACAACACCAACCTGCACCAGTGGCTGTGGGCGAACGGCGTGGCGAGCTTCTACGGCGGCTCCACCCAGGTGCACCTGGGGCCGGGACCGGCTGTGGATGAGGTGCACGCCGCGTCCCTGCGGGCCGCCCTACTGACGGGAGGGCGGCTGGAGATCACGGAGCCGGGGGAGTCGGAGGACCACGGCGTCGACTGGCTGGACCCGCGGGCGCTCACCGAGTTCGGGACGCGCGAGCCGGTGCCGGGCGCCCATGACGACGACGGCGGCGCGCCCGGCGCGGGCGCCTCACCGTGGCGCTGGGCCGGGCCGCAGCGCGCGGTGACCGGCCGGACGTGGGGCGGGTGCCTGGAGGTGCTGCCGTGGGTGATGGCGGCCGGCCGCGGACCCTGTGATCTGGGCGCGCTGGAGGGTGGCGTGCTGCTGATCGAGACGAGCGAGGAGCTGCCGTCGGTGGGGGAAGTGCGGCGGTTGCTGCGGATCCTGGGCGAGCGCGGGGTGCTCGGCGCCGTGGACGCCGTGCTGGCAGCCCGGCCGCCGGCGAGCTCCTTCGAGGTGCCGCGCAGCCCGGAGGAGCGGGCGCGGTTGCGCGCCGAGCAGGCCGACGTGGTGGTGGAGACCGTCGCGCAGTACAACCCGGACGCGGTGGTGTGCGTGGGCGTGCCGTTCGGCCACACGCGGCCGCAGTGGATCCTGCCGCACGGGGGCGTGATGACCGTGGACGGCGTGGAGAAGCGGGTGTGGGCGGGGTTCGGGTGAACTGTTGGTAACCTGCGGCTCAGACGGTGGCCGTCAACGAGGCCCCATTCACGAGGGGGTTTCCATGGCTGAACCGGAAGGCCTACGACATGCGGCGATAGCGTGGCTCGAGCAGCGCACCTTTGACCGTCAGATTTCCCTCACCCGTGACGAGATCGCGGACTTTGAGTGGAACGGCCAGCCGTTCCGTCTGATCCCCTCCCAGCAGGGCATCTGGAAGCCGCGCGGATTCGAGGCGACCCTTTCCATCGTGACTACGTACCGCTCGCCGGGCCAGAAACGTCCGTACGAGGACGAGGTCGGCGCCGACGGGCTCATCCGATACAAGTGGCGTGGGGACGACCCTCAGCACCCTGAGAACGTCGGGCTGCGCCAGGCTATGCAGTTGCGGCAGCCGATCATCTGGTTTATCGGCATCGGGGGCAAGCCCCCGGAGTACCAGGTGGTGGCTCCAGTCTATCTTGTCCGGGAGGAGCCGGACCTGCAGCAGTTCGTCATGGCGCCGCTGGCGGAAGAGGACTTCGCCGTCGAGGAGCTCGACGAGGGGTTCGCGGTGCCCGCGCTGAAGCGTTATCTCATGCGGGAGACGAAGGTGCGTCTGCACCAACCCGTCTTCCGCTCAACGGTGCTGATGGCGTACGAGAATCACTGCGCGGTATGCAATCTTGCGCATCCGGAGCTACTGGATGCGGCCCACATTGTGGATGACAGCCATGAACTGGGCACGCCGACCGTCGGGAACGGGATGGCGCTGTGCAAAATCCACCACGCTGCTTTCGATCGGCGATTCCTTGGCATTCGGCCGACGCCGGACGTGCCCGTTGTCGAAATTCGTCAGGACCTCCTCGAAGAGGTGGACGGGCCCATGCTGCGCCACGGCTTGCAGGACCTGCATGGCAAACCGCTAATGATGCTGCCCAGGGTCAAAGCCAATCGCCCGGACCGCGACAAGCTGATGTGGGCCTACGACCGGTTCCAAAGCGCGACCATAGTTAACGTGGCTTAACCCCCTGCTGATTTTGATGAATGTTAAACCAATTCGACCGAGTCGGAGCCTTGCGTTCTGAGCAGAAATAGCAAGATCAATGCGAATTGACAATCCCTGCAAGGATCTAAGTACCACTGTGACCAGTAGGAGAGGCGGCCCAATAATGCTGAATTCAAGACTCAAATCCGCTGTGCCAAAAATTCCTCGAGTTGTCGATCGATCAGTCTTGTCGACTGATTTCCCAGCCGCTGATAAACGGGATTATCTGCCGTGCGCGCAACACCCGGGAAGCTCTTGACCTCTACCACTAGAACATTACGTTTTCGAAGCTTCCTTACCGCAATTCTCACGTATCCAGAAACTGCGGGTTGACCCAAGTCGCGCACAAGTAAATCTTTAGCGAGCCAACGCTCTAGCCTATCGATGTCGTTCTCGAACAGTTGCAGATCTCGTGACAGTCCAGAAGGTCGTCCGTCGTCATTTACACCGATCAGCAGTACCCCACCATCGGCGTGAAGGAACGCCGAAACCGTTTTCACTACCTCGTGTTCAATGGCCTTACTTTTTTTCCCCTGTCGGATATCCCAGCGGCAAGTCTCTTTAAATTCGACGGTGTGAGACTCGCCAGATTCAAGCATTGACTCTAGGTCGCTAACACTGTGGACTAGCTCTGCTGAGGTTTCGGGGACCGGCCGTGAAGTAGGTCGATTCAGCAACTCGAGGGATTTAAGTGATTCCGTGAATGCAAACTTCCCATCGCTTTTCTGCTGGAACAGCCCTAGTTTGCAAAGAGTCAGCGCAGCTGCCTCAATTTCCGGGTCTTCCTCGGCCCATTCATTTACCCAGACTTCCGTTGGGTTATCCTGAAGGAGCAAATACACGTTTGGATGATGCGATTGCAGCATGCCAACAATGCCAGTCCAGATCTTCCTGGCGCGGGGCGCCCACGCGGGGATGGCGGTCCTGACATCCTCTGCATTGATTTTCACCGTTTCAGAAGTAAGCCGCGCACCGCCCTCTTGCTGCTCCATTAGCATAGTTCTCGTAGTTGAAGCCAACTCGCGAGCCAGATAGGGAATACCGCCGCAGGCAGCGTGCACTTCGTCCACTGCCTCATCGCTCCATGTGACCAACATTGCCAAACCCAAGCCACGAAGCATATCGGCAGTCTCTTGGAGGGTGAACGGAGTAATGTAAAGCGGCTCGATCTGACCAAAGATCGGATTATCTACGTCGTCACTGGTACCGATGAGACTATCATC
Source organism: Micrococcus sp. KRD070 (assembly GCF_017168435.1). Classification (NCBI taxonomy): domain Bacteria; kingdom Bacillati; phylum Actinomycetota; class Actinomycetes; order Micrococcales; family Micrococcaceae; genus Micrococcus; species Micrococcus sp. KRD070. The sequence continues at coordinate 67,135 of NZ_JABFNH010000021.1, read as the reverse complement.
GAATACTTGGTTCACTACGCCGGCCAGGATCAGAGTGACATTGGCCCGTGCCTGGGCGGCCGAGCGAACTGACCCTAAAATTTCTCCAACGATTGCAGGAGAAGAAGAACTGAACTTCAGTAACGTCTCTATTTCGTCCAAAACGAGCACGAATGTGACGTCAGGATTTCTTGAGGCCAGGCGTTTAATCTTCTGAGGAAGTTTTGCTAATGGCAAGTCATCAGCGCTTTGATCGGCTGAAGTGCCAAGACGTACCTCAGGTCGACTTTTTTGGAGGGTGCGAAGCTTATCGATCAAATCTGAGTATAGATTTTCGGCAAAGTACTCCAGAGATGATTCGCGCATGGCCTGGAAGTCAACTGAGGCGACTACAGTTCCTTTTTGCTGGTATAGTGTCCCGAGCTGGCGAACGATTGAGGTCTTCCCTAAGCGCCGAAGCCCTAGGATCGCCACATACTGCCGTCTAGCAATGTAGGCTTCCAGTTGCGCTAGAGCGGATTGGCGTCCATAAAAGTCGAGGCCGTGCACGGGGTCACTGGTCTTGTACAGGTCGCGATCTTGCAAGAATCTCGCTAAAGCTGACGCGATTGCTTCGAATGCCCCCCGGTCCCCGAATTCTCCGGTCCAGAGCGGAATCACGAGCGTGCCGGTTGTTTCTTCCCTATTCCATTGCGAGCATTTGCCTACAACATCTTTATGATCCGAGACAATGAAGACAACTTTTCGGGAAGGTGTGAATCGAGTATTGGTGAAGACTTCACGCTGGGCTGAGTCGCTAATCTCCGTATGTCGCTGGGCAACGGCATTATAAGTACTTCTGTGAAGGTCGGACCAGGGTGTGAAAAAGAAGGAAACTTCACCCTGGATATCGAACCGCGCCTCTAATATAGGTCCAAGGCGGCCCAGTGCCATATCCGCCCCCTCGATGTCCGTGGACTTATCCACTATCCGGTGGAAAAAGAATAGCGGGGTAGGGTTTTCTGCGCTACGAAGCCCGACGTCTAATAGCTCCGCATTTCCGTGGCGCCGAAAGAAGGTCTGACGCTGCTGGGAGAGGTTCATGGTGACGCTCCGTGTCATGGATGAGTGCGACGCATCGCGTGCATACGGAAAGTAGGGATTGCGACCTAGGTCTCAGTCTAGGTTCTTATCACCTCACCGCTTCCGGTACAGCCCCTTCTTCTGGAACTTCGGCTCGCTCGTCACGAGCATCCCCAGGGACCGGAAGATGCCCTCGTCCACGGAGCCGAGGATCGTCGTCGTGTGCACGTCGCAGCCCTCGAGGCTGGCCAGCTGCTCGACGGCCGCCTTCGCGTTCTCGTCGGTCGCCGCGGACACGGACAGCGCGATCAGCACCTCGTCCGTGTGCAGCCGCGGGTTCTTGGAGCCCAGGTGCACGGTCTTGAGCGTCTGGATCGGCTCGATCGAGGCGGGGGAGAGCAGGTGCACGTCGTCCTCGATGCCGGCCAGCACCTTGAGGGCGTTGAGCAGCACCGCGGCGGAGCAGCCCAGCAGCTCCGAGGTCTTGCCGGTCACCAGGGTGCCGTCCGCCAGCTGCACGGCCGCGCCGGGCTCACCGGTGCGCTCGGCCACCAACTGCGCGGCACCCACCACCGGGCGGTCCTCCGAGCTCAGGCCCAGCTTGGACATCACCAGGGCCACGCGCTCGGACTCGGTGTCGTCCGCGCCCTCCAGCGCCTCGTTGACTTGAGCCTTGTAGTAGCGCCGGATGATCTCCTGCTTTGCGGCCTCCTGGCACACCTCGTCGTCCACGATCGCCGCGCCGGCCATGTTCACGCCCATGTCCGTGGGGGACTTGTACGGGGTGGTGCCCGTGACCTTCTCCAGCAGCGCGGACAGCAGCGGGAACACCTCGACGTCGCGGTTGTAGCTCGTCACCCGCTCGCCGTACTCGGCCAGGTGGAACGGGTCGATCAGGTTGATGTCGTCCAGGTCCACGGTGGCGGCCTCGTAGGCGGCGTTCACCGGGTGCTCGAGCGGCAGGTTCCAGATGGGGAACGTCTCGAACTTCGCGTAGCCGGCCGGGATGCCCCGCTGCCGATCGTTGTACACCTGGCTCAGGCACGTCGCCAGCTTGCCGGAGCCCGGGCCGGGGGCCGTCACGACGACGAGGTCCCGCGTGGTCTCGGACCACTCGTTGGCACCGAAGCCCTGCTCCGAGACGATCGTGGACATGGCGTGCGGGTAGCCGGGGATCACGCGGTGGCGGGCCACCTTCAGGCCGAGGCGCTCGAGCTTCTCGAGGAACGCCAGTGCACGGTGGTTGGCGTCCTCCAGCTGCGTGACCACCACGTGCTCCACCAGGAACCCGCGCTCCCGGAACACGTCCACGAGGCGCAGGACGTCGTCCTCGTACGTGATGCCCAGGTCCGCGCGGACCTTGTTCCGCCCGAGGTCCTTGGCGTTGAAGCACACCAGGATCTCGGTCTCGTCCTTGATGCGGTCCAGCATCGCGATCTTGTTGTCCGGGGTGAAGCCGGGCAGGACGCGGGAGGCGTGCAGGTCGTCGAAGAGCTTGCCGCCCATCTCCAGGTACAGCTTCCCGCCGATCTGGCGGCGGCGTTCCTGGATGTGCTGGGACTGGAGTTCGATGTACTTCGCGCGGTCGAATCCGACGCGGTGGAGGGGGCCGGAGGCCGCGGCCTCCGTGGTCGTGCTGGCGGGGCGGGCGGTCTCATGCGTGCCGGTCATGGACTCTCAGCATAGACCCGTCCGCGGGGTGCGCGTGCGCGGCCCGGCGTCGGGCTCACCGCATCCCTCAGTCCCTCGGGTCCGCCGGGTCGTCCGCGATCCAGTCGTGCTCGGGGTCGTCGAAGCTGCGCGTGCGCCCGGTGCGCAGGTCGGTGACGTCCATGACGCCGGTGCCGCGGTCCAGGCGCACCTGCTGGTGTGAGGCGGGGTCGACGACGGTGATCGTCTGGGTCTGCGGGTCGTAGTCGTCCACCCGCACCTGGTCCTCGTACTCCTGCCGCGGGCCGTAGGACCCGTGCGTGTCGTCGTCGGGGAAGGCGGGGGCGCCGGGGGAGCGCAGCCGGCGCTCGAGGGTGCGCTCCACCCGGCGGGCGGCCGCCTCCTGCGCCTGCGTGGCCAGGCGCCGCAGACGTTCGAGGGACTCCTTGTCCTGGGAGATCTCCGCGCCGAAGAACCGCCACTGGTAGCGGTAGGCGATCATCCGCACCGCGAAGATCAGGAACGCGATGAGGAAGCCGGTGTACCCGTTGAGCGCGCCGTTCATGGCCACCACGGTCGCCAGCACCGCGCCCAGGAACGTGGGGAGGACGTAGACGCCGCGGGGGTCGAAGATGGACGGGACCTCGTTGGCGACGATGTCCCGCAGCACGCCGCCGCCCAGCGCCGTGACCATCGCGATCACCACCGTGGACACCGGGTGCACGCCCATCGAGTGCGCCAGCAGCACGCCGGACACCGTGAACAGGGCGAGACCGGCGGCGTCGAACAGGGTGATGGTCAGGTTCAGGCGATTCGGGTGGATCACCTTGACGTACACGAGCAGGGACACCAGCAGGGGCGGGGCCAGATAGACCGGGTTCTCCAGGGACGCGGGCAGACCCCGGTCCAGCAGGATGTCCCGTGTGAAGCCGCCGCCCAGGCCCGCCAGCAGGGACAGCGCCATCGAGCCCACCAGGTCGAACTGCTTGCGGGCCGCCAGCAGCGCCCCCGAGGTGGCGAAGAAGAAGATCCCGATCAGGTCCAGGGTCGTGAGCAGCCACGGGACGTCGGTGAGGGTGGCGAAGAACTGCTGCACGTCCACGGCGGCTCCTTCCGTTGGGTCCGGGGATTCACCGGCCATTGTCCCGTGCGGCCCGCGCAGTGGCTCGTTTGTTCACCCGGGTGTCCCCCGAGGTGTGACGTCTTCGTCGGCGCCGGGTGTCTCCTCGTTCGCCGGGGGGCCGTCCTCGCCGGGGGCGGCGGGCGGCCCGTCCCTGCCCTTGCGGTCGCGGATGTCCGGCACGGGCGGCTCGTCATGCGGATCCATGCGCTGGCGCTGGGTCTCCCCCGAGATCTCGGCCCCCGGGGCGAGCCACTCCCTGCGCAGCGACACCACGCGCAGCACGAGCACGAGCACCATCACCGCCGCCGAGGTCAGCGGGTTCAGGACCTCCGCCTGGCCGAGGGCCGCCGTCGTGCCCGCGCCGAGGATGGCCGGCAGCGCGTACCAGCCGCGCCCGCCGAACACGGCGGGCGGTTCCCCGGCGACGACGTCGCGCAGGATGCCGCCGCCGACGGCGGTCACCAGGCCCAGCACTGCGGCGGCGACCGGGCTCAGGCCGGCGAGCAGGGCGATGCGCGTGCCCACCACGCAGTACACGGCCAGGCCGATGGCGTCGAAGGCCATGACGGCGTGGTGGCCGCGCTCGCCGTCGAAGATCCGGAGGAACACCGCTAGCGACGCGACCGCCGGCAGGATCAGGTACCAGGGGTTGTCGAAGGCCGCGGGCACGTCCCGGCCGACCACGAGGTCCCGGACGACGCCGCCGCCCGTGCCCACCATGAGGGCCAGCAGCAGGGAGCCGACGATGTCGTAGCCCTTGCGCACGGCGAGGACGGCACCCGAGATCGCGAAGAAGAACACGCCCACGAGGTCCACGGCGGTGATCGCCGCGGTGACCGCGTCGGCGAGCTCGCCGTGGGCGTCGATCGGCTCGGGCACGTCCCGTTCGAGTTCGGCGGGGTCCTTGGGGGCGGCGGACAGCAGCCACACGGGGAGAAGTGGAAGCAGCACCCGCCCATCGTCCCCCGTCAGGCGGCCCGGGTCAGTCCTGCGCCGGCCCGAACTCCTTGGCCAGCTCCGACGCCACGCCGGTGTACCCGGCCGGGGTCAGCTCCAGCAGGCGCGCCTGAGCGCCCTCGGACAGGCCGAGGCCCTGCACGAACTCGCGCATGCGCGCACCGTCCACGCGGTGGCCGCGGGTCAGCTCCTTGAGGCGCTCGTAGGGGTTGTCCATGCCCTCGACGCCGGCGATCGCCTCGGCGCGCATCACGGTCTGGACGGCCTCGCCGAGCACCTCCCAGTTCGTGTCGAGGTCCTCGGCCAGCACGGGATCGGCCACCTGGAGCTGGCCCATGCCCTTGGTGACGTTGGTCAGGGCGAGCACTGAGTGGCCGAGGGCCACGCCGATGTTGCGCTGCGACGTCGAGTCCGTGAGGTCGCGCTGCCAACGGGACTCCACGAGGGTGGCGCCCAGCGAGTCGAGCAGGGCGCAGGAGAGCTCGAGGTTGGCCTCCGCGTTCTCGAAGCGGATCGGGTTCACCTTGTGCGGCATCGTGGAGGAGCCGGTCGCGCCGGCCACGGGGATCTGCGCGAAGTAGCCGATGGAGATGTAGCTCCATACGTCCACGCAGAAGCCGTGGAGGATCCGGTTGAAGCGCGCGACGTCGGCGTACAGCTCCGCCTGCCAGTCGTGGGACTCGATCTGGGTGGTCAGCGGGTTCCAGGTGAGGCCGAGGTGTTCCACGAAGGACCGGGACAGGGCCGGCCAGTCCGCGTCCGGGGCGGCGGCGAGGTGGGCGGCGTAGGTGCCGGTGGCGCCGTTGATCTTGCCCAGGTACTCCTGGCCGGCGATGCGCCGGGTCTGACGGGTCAGACGGTGCACGAACACGGCCATCTCCTTGCCCAGCGTGGTGGGCGTGGCCGGCTGGCCGTGCGTGCGGGAGAGCATGGGGGTCTCGGCGGCCTCGGCGGCCATCGCGGAGACGGTGGCCACGGCGGCGCGGGCGGCCGGCAGCCAGACCTGCTCGACGGCGTCGCGCACGCCCACCGCGTAGGCCAGGTTGTTGATGTCCTCGGAGGTGCACGCGAAGTGCACGAGCGGCTTCAGCCGACCCAGGCCCAGCCCCTCGAGGCGGTCGGCGATGAAGTACTCGACGGCCTTCACGTCGTGCACCGTGACCTTCTCGGTAGCCGCCAGCTCGGCCACGGACTCCGCGTCGAAGTCCGTGACGATCGCCCGCAGGCCCGCCTGCTGCTCGGCCGTGAGCGGCTCGAGACCCGGCAGCACGCGGTGCTCGGCCAGGTGGATGAACCACTCGACCTCCACGTGGATGCGGTTGCGGTTCAGCGCCGCCTCGGACAGGTGCTCCACGAGCGGCTCCACCGCCGCACGGTAGCGGCCGTCCAGGGGGCCGAGGGCGATGCCGGCCTCGGCGAGGGGACGGCGGTGGGCGGTGGACGCGGGCGCGGGCTGCGAGGTCATGGCCCCCATTCTGGCAGGCGCCGCGGACGCCCGACGAAGGCGAGGGCCGGGTCCGTCCTCAGCCGTCCGTCGACGCCGGCCACCAGTCTCGCCGCAGCACCGCGAGTTGCACCGAGTCCCATCGCCGGCCCTCCCAGGAGCGCGCCTCGGGGATGCGGGCGACCTCGGTGTACCCGACGCGGACCGCCGACGCGATCATCCGCGCGTTGCCGGACCACGTGACCAGGCTCAGCAGGTGCGCGTCCGTCTCCGCGAACGACGCGTCCGACCACAGCGTGAGCGCCGCCCGCCCGACGCCGCGGCCCCACGTGGTCGGGTCGAACAACAGGATGCCGAGCTCCCACCAGCCCGCGCCCGCCGGATGCTGCTCCGTGCGGGTCACGAGACCGACGGGGGTGCCGTCCACCGTGACGACCCGGACGTCAGGGTCGCCGACGCGCCGGCGCGCGTGGTCGGCGTCGAAGTCCGCGCGGCTCGGCGGGGCGGCCGTGTCCGCGGCGTGGAAGTAGGGGGCGTCCCACGACTTCCACTCGGGGTCCTCGGCGCCGTGGATCCAGGTCCACAGGAAGTCGGCGTCGTCGGCGGCCACCGGGCGCAGCGCGACGTCGGTCCGGGGCGGGGCGTCCGCGCGCGTCCCTGAGGGGCGAGGGGTGGCGGGATCGAGATCAGTCATGGCGCCATCCTGCCCTCAGCCGCGACGGGGTGGCGAGTGCAACATGCGGACGCGCCCGGTGGCCCGGGGCGCGGTGGACCTACCGTGGCTGACGTCGCCGTCGCCCGGCGTCGGCATGCCGAGAGGGATGAGGAGACCGAGATGACGGAACGGACCGGGCAGGCCCACGAGGCCGGGACGATCGACCGGCTGATGGCCGGGTGGGTCGCCGACGTCGAGACCCCGGACGCCTGCGCCGCCCACCTGCTCTGCGACCGCTGGCCGGCCGACGCGGTGGCGTTCCGGTTCGTGGCGGAGGACATGTCCGCCGTCGACCTCACCTTCGGCGAGCTGGCCGACCGCTCGCGCCGCCTCGCCACCGGCCTCGCCGCCCGCGGCGTCACGCGCGGCGACCGGGTCCCCGTGATGATGTCCAAACGGGAGGAGCTCGTCATCACGCTGCTGGCCCTGTGGCGGCTCGGCGCTGTGCACGTGCCGCTGTTCACCGCGTTCGCCGCGGGCGCCGCCCGGATGCGCATCGAGGGCGCGGCGGCGCGGCTTGTCGTCGCCGAACCCCGTCAGGCCGAGAAGCTCACGGACATCCCCGGCATCGAGATCATCCGCACCGGCCCGGAGTGGGACGCGCTCGCGGACTCCGCGCCGCTGGGCGAGGACGTCGCCGTCGGCGGGGACGGGCCGATCGCCCTGCTGTTCACCTCCGGCACCACCGGCCGCCCCAAGGGGGTGCCCGTGCCGCTGCGCGCGGCCGCCGCGTTCGCCGTCTACCTCACGTGCGCGGTGGACCTGCGCCCCGAGGACCTGTTCTGGAACGCGGCCGACCACGGCTGGGCGTACGGGCTGTACTACGGGATCGTCGGCACGCTGGTGCTCGGGGCGACCTCGGTGCAGTACCGCGGCGCCTTCTCCCCGGCGACCATGGTCGAGGTGATCCGCTCGCAGGGCATCACGAACCTCGCCGGCGCCCCCACGATGTTCCGCGCGCTGGCCAAGGCCGGGGAGGTCACCGAGGACGCCCCGCTGCGGCTGCGGCGCGTGTCCACGGCGGGGGAGCCGCTGCCGCCGTCCGTGCTCGAGTGGGGCCGGACGGCCCTCGGCACGGAGATCCGCGACCACTACGGCCAGACCGAGCTGGGCATGGTCATCTGCACCCTCGCGCACCCCGAGCTGGCCGCGCCGCCCCGCCCGGGTTCGATGGGTGTGCCCCTGCCGGGGATCGCCGCCGAGATCCGGGACGGGCAGATCGCGATCGACGCGGCCTCGCCCCTGTTCTGGTTCCCCGGCTACCTCGGGGAGCCGGAGAAGACCGCGGAGCGTTTCACCCCGGACGGGCGCTGGTACCTGACCGGGGACACCGCCCGGCAGGACGACGACGGCTGGTTCTTCTTCTCCTCCCGGGACGACGACGTGATCCTCGCCGCCGGGTACCGGATCGGCCCGTTCGACGTGGAGTCCGTGCTCATCGACCACCCGCGGGTGCAGGAGGTCGCCGTCGTCGGCCTGCCGGACCCGGAGGGGGTGCGCGGCGAGGAGGTCGTGGCGTTCGTGGTGCCCGCCGGGGCCGTCGCGGACCCGGACGCCCTGGCGGCCGAGCTGCAGGCCAAGGTCCGCGACGAGTACTCCAAGCACGCCTACCCGCGCCGGGTGCACTTCGTGGACCGGCTGCCCAAGACCCCCTCCGGCAAGCTGCAGCGGTTCCTGCTGCGCCAGGGCGCCGCCGGCTGACTCAACGGTGCACGAGCCGCAGGAACGCGCCGATCATCGGCAGGTCCTCGGGGCTGGTGGGCAGCGCGTCCGCGAGGGCGGGGGAGTGGACGAGGTAGGCGGCCCACTGTCCGCGCGAGATCGACACGTTGAGCCGGTTCCGGTTCAGGAGGAAGTCCAGCCCGCGCGGCACCTCCTGCGGTGAGGACGCCGCCATCGTCAGGATCGCGACGGCGGCCTCCCGGCCCTGGAACTTGTCCACGGTGCCGACGGTGGTGCCCTCGAGACCGGCGGCGTCGAGCGTCTCCCGGACCGTGGCGACCTGCGCGTTGTACGGGGCCACCACGATCACGTCGGACGGCTCGAGCGGTCGGCCGGGATCGTCCGGGCCGGTGGACCAGGTGCGGCCGAGCAGTGACCGGATGATCTCGACGACGGCCGCGGCCTCCTCCGGCGAGGAGACCGCGTTGCCCGTGTGGGAGACCGGCCACGGGTGCAGTCCGGGCTCCACGCCGTCGAGCCGGCGGGCGTCCGTGACCTCCTCCCGCGCGCCGAGCCGGCCGGCGTAGGAGAGCTCGGAGACCGCGCGGGTGAGCGCCGAGTGCATGCGCCACGAGGTGTCCAGGAAGAAGCCGCGCTCGGCGCGGAGCACGGGGGCGCCCTCCGCGATCCAGGTCAGGGCCGCGTCGCCGATGGGCTGGGGGTGCTCGCCCCTGCTGACCTGGGGGAGCTGCTGCGGGTCACCCAGCAGCAGCACCGTCTCGGCCAGGGCGCTCGCGCCCAGGAGGTGCGCGAGGGAGAGCTGCCCTGCCTCGTCCACCACCAGGAGGTCGACCGGCTGGGCCGCGGCGTTCGCGAAGGTCCACGCGGTGCCGCCCAGGACCCGGCCCGGTGCCAGGAAGGCATGGACCTCCGATGAGCCCAGGGACGTCCAGCGGTGCGGTCCGTCCGGGTCCTTGGGCTCCTTGCCCACGCGGTCGGGGTCCACACCGACCCCGATCAGCTGGTCGAGGAAGTTCTCCACCACCGCGTGGGACTGGGCGGTGACGCCGACCGTCCAGCCCCGGTCCAGGAGTTCCTTCACCGCGCGGCTGCCCACGTACGTCTTGCCGGTGCCGGGAGGGCCCTGCACGGCCACGTAGGAGCCGCGTGCGGACTCGACCGCCTCGACCAGGCCCCCGACGCCGTCCCGCCGGCCGTCTCGTACGTCCGCCCCGATCGCGGCGAGGGTCCGGCCCGTGGTGCGCGGGGCACGGCGCGCCAGGATGTCGAACACCGCTCCGTCCGGCAGTCGGCCGCGGCGGGCGGCCTCGGCGGCCTGCTCCCGGATGCGTTCGAGGAGGCCACCGGGCCGGACGTAGTTGAGGTGGAAGACCGCCATGGGCACCTCCGCGTGCGGTTCCGGCTCGTACTTGGTGCTGAGGCGCTGCAGCAGGCTGACTCGGAACCGGCCCGGTGCGATCTCCTCCACCTCGGTCACGTCCACGGGCGATCGGCTCTGCCAGCGGACGGCGTTGGGGGCCAGCTCCGCCCAGCGCGGCGGCTGCTCGTACAGGGCGTTGAGCTTGAACCTCTCCTGGCTGTTCCGACGCGGCCGGACCTCGGTGCCCGGCTCGAGGCGCCCGGTCACGGTCAGCGTCCGGGCGGGGTTGCTCCGCGGGGTGGGACGTTCCCACGCACTCACCGACTCGACGGTGTCGAACACCAGGTTCGCGCGCGGCTCCTGCCACTCGTCCGGGGCGGACACGGCCCGATCGAACATGGCCCACCACAGCGGCTTGTTCTCCCTGGCGAAGTAGCCCAGGCCCGCGGCCAGCAGGGCGATACCGCGCCGCCCGCCGTCGAGCTCCGCCTCCGGGGCCCGCGTCCCGCCCGCCTCGTCCCTCTCGGCGCCCGCCAGCGCCTGAAGCGAGGCGGCGAGGGCCGCGTCCTGCTCCTGGAGCGACGGCGCGGCCTCGACCAGCGGTTCGTTCCCGGTCGCGGCGTCGTCGACGGGACGGTCCGCGACGGCGGCCTCCTCGGGCTCGACCTGCGCCCGCAGCCAGTCCCGCAGCCGCGCCGTGGAGACGCAGTCGTACCGGTTGTAGTCCTCGATGTCGGCGCGGATCGCCTTCGCGACCTCGGTGTCCCCGGCCTCCATCGCGGCGACGTACCGGTGGTATTCGGTGACGCTGTCCGCCGCCGTCGTGACGCCGTCCTCCGCCCGGTGCTCCGCCCCCATGTAGAGGGGCTCCAGCTTCTTGATGGAGTAGCTCGGCACACCGGCCCGCAGGGCGGCGCGGACCGTGGAGTAGAGGTCCACGAACAGCCCCGCGCGCAGCCAGTCGTCCAGCTCGCGCTCGCCCACGCCGTGCCGCACGGTCAGGCGTTTCAGCGCGGTGACCTCGTACGCGGCGTAGTGGTAGATCCGCATCCCCGGGTGGGTCGCGCGTCGGGCCTCCACGAACGCCACGAACTGCTCGAGCGCCGCCCGCTCGGCGGCACGGGTGTCCGCCCACAGACCCGTGAACCGGAAGTCGGCCGAGGCGGTGCGCGCGGTGTCCCCGCCCGGCGCCTCGACCCAGCCCCACAGGTACTCGAGACCCTCCATGCTCCCGTCCGCGGAGACCCACAGCGGGTCCCCCTCGAAGTCGAAGAAGACGTCTCCGGCGTCCGGCGCCGGCAGCCCCGTCACGGCGCGCGGGTCCACGATCCGATGCGGCGGCAGCCCGTCCGCCCCGGCCGGCTCCAGCTGGATCGCCGCCTGTTCCCGCAGCGCCTCCCACGTGCGGCGGGCCATGCCCTCCGGCGGTGCGACGGACACCGCGAGCTGCTCGATGGTCGTGATGCCGGCCTCGCGCAGCCGGGTGCGCTGCAACCGCGTGGCCCCCGCCGTGAGCAGCACGTCCCGGTGCTCGGCGACGGCCTCCTCGCACGCCTCGCATGCGCCGCAGACGCTCAGGCGGTCGTCGCCCCAGCGAGTGGGCTCCCCGGCGGCCACGTGATCCTGCAGCAGCGCCTCCAGCCGGGCGCGCTGGTGCCGGTACACCGGGATCACCTCGTCCAGGTCCGCGACGTGCCGGGAACCGTCCCCGAGCCACAGGCTGCCCTGCCGCGCCCGCGGCACGCCCATGCCGTCCAGCAGGTCCGCGTACGCGGCGATCTGCAGCAGCGCCGTCACCCGCGCATGCCGGGCCAGCTTCGTGTCCACCACCTCGTACGCGCCCTCGGGGTGCTCCTCGTCCGTGCGGAGCACGAGGAAGTCGGCCAGGCCGCCGAACGCGCCGTCGTGCAGCATCCCCTGGAACACGACGGCGGGACGCGCGGCCAACGCCGCCGCGGTGCGCTCGCGGGCGGCCCGCACGCCCTCGGGCGTGTAGCGCTCCGGGCGGGCGAGCCGGACCACCTGGTCCGCGCCGTGCTCCGCCTCGAGGCGCGCGAGCACGCGGGACTCGTGCTCGTCCCCGAGGCGGGAGACCCGCTCGAGGAACGCGTCCGCCACGCCGATCCGCGGGGCACGCCCGAGCTTGGGATCCACCGTCCCGCGCAGCCACCCATAGGTACACGTGGCGGCGGCGGTGATGTCCGAGGGGCTGAGCATGAAGGAGGCGCGGTCCGGCGCGAAGGTCACCATGCGGTCACCCTAGACAGGCGCCGCGGACACGATAGGCGGGGGCCGCGCACAGGTCCCCCGGTGTGCCCCGCTCCCACGGCATGACGGCGGGGGCGGCGAGCGTCACACACCGGACCGGACTTGACGTGAGTCACATCCAGGGAGTTACCTAATGATCGTTCAGTAATTCTCTGCGCCGCCGCGCCGGCGCGCCCGTGCCGGCAGGGAGGCCCGCCCATGACCGAGACCGCCCACCACCCCATGCTCGCGGAGGACCGCGTGGCACGGTGGCTCGGCGTCACCCTCGAGGCCGCCGAGAAGGACCACGCGCGCATCCGGATGACGCTCACCGAGGACCAGCACAATGGCTTCGGCCTGGCCCACGGCGGCGCCGTCTTCGCGTTCGCGGACACGTGCTTCGCGCTGACCTGCAACGACCCCGCCTCGGACGGCTCCACCCTCACCGTGGCCTCCGGCGTGGACGTCAACTTCCTCGCGGCCACCCGCGCCGGGCAGACCCTCGTCGCGGAGGGCCGCCTGGTCGCCGCCGCCGGCCGCTCGGCCGTCTACGACATCACCGTCACCACCGACGACGGCACCCCGGTGGCCGCCTTCCGCGGCCGCTCCCGCACCATCCCCGCCCCCGGACGCTGACCGACGGGCGCACCCGCCGATGCGCCGCCGTCGTCGACCGCCGCCCGACCCCGCATCCCCAGGAGAACGCCATGCTTGAGGCCTCGATCCCCAACCCGTACACGCCGGCACCCC
>NZ_JABFNH010000021.1:47770-54065 GCF_017168435.1 Micrococcus sp. KRD070 | reverse complement strand
CCCGTACACGCCGGCACCCCTGCCCGCCCCCGCCGACCGCGGGGCCCCGGACCCCGAGGAGACGATGAGCCGGGACCAGATCGAGGCGCTCCAGTTCGAACGCCTCCGCTGGACCCTGCACCACGCCTACGAGAACGTGCCCGCGTACCGGGAGCACTTCGACGCGCACGGCGTCCACCCCTCGGACTTCACGGAGCTCGGGGACCTCGCCAAGTTCCCGTACACGGACAAGGAGTTCCTGCGGAAGAGCTACCCGTTCGGCGCCTTCGCCGCCACGGGCCCCGAGCTGCGTCGCATCCACGCCTCCTCCGGCACCACCGGCCAGCCCACCGTGGTCGGCTACACCGACGACGACCTGGCCACGTGGGCCACCCTCGTCGCCCGCTGCTTCCGCGCCGGCGGCATCCGCCCCGGTGACCGCGTGCACAACGCGTACGGCTACGGCCTGTTCACCGGCGGCCTCGGCGCCCACTACGGTGCCGAGCGCATCGGGGCGGCCGTGATCCCGATGTCCGGCGGGCAGACGGAGAAGCAGGTGCAGCTGATCACCGACTTCCAGCCGCGCGCCATCCTCTCCACACCCACCTACCTGCTGACCATCGCGGACGGCTTCAAGAAGCTCGGCCTGGACCCCCGCGAGTCCTCCCTCGAGGTCGCGATCCTCGGCGCCGAGCCGTGGACCGAGGAGATGCGCCGCGAGATCGAGCAGACCTTCGACCTCGACGCCCTGGACATCTACGGCCTCTCCGAGGTCATGGGCCCGGGCGTGGCCGGCGAGTCCGCGGCCACCAAGGACGGCTCCCACATCTGGGAGGACCACTTCCGCCCCGAGATCATCGACCCGCTCACGGACGAGGTCCTCGAGACCGGCCGCCACGGCGAGCTCGTCTTCACCTCGCTCACCAAGCAGGCGCTGCCGATCATCCGGTACCGCACCCACGACCTCACCCGCCTGCTGCCGGGCACCACGCACCCGGGCCACCGCCGCATGGGCCGCATCACCGGCCGCTCGGACGACATGATCATCCTGCGCGGCGTGAACCTGTTCCCGTCGCAGATCGAGGAGCTGGCCCTCAAGGAGCCGGCCCTGTCGCCGCACTTCACCCTCGAGATCACCCGCCCGGACCGTATGGACCAGATGGCCGTGAACATCGAGCGCCGTGATCATGCGTCCCTCGAGGAGGCCCAGGCCTGCGCGGCGCACCTGCGCATGGAGATCAAGACGAAGATCGGCTCCTCGTGCGTGATCAACGTGGTGGAGCCGGAGTCCCTGGCCCGCTCCTCCGGCAAGCTCAAGCGGATCTACGACCTGCGCGACCAGGCCTGATCCCGACCCCGCGGCCGAACCCGACGCCGGCGTGCCCGGTAGAGTGGACCGGTGCGCCGTCGTCGTCGGCGTCCGCCCGCCCCTGAAGGTGCCCCAGAGCAGCCCCACCCCGCGCCGCGGCCGGCCCGGCTATGACCGGCAGACGCTGCTGGCCGAGTGCGTCGAGCTCTTCAACCGGCACGGCTACGAGGCGACGTCCATGGGCATGCTCGCCGCCCACCTGGGCATCTCCAAGTCCGCGATCTACCACCATGTGGAGTCCAAGGAGGCGATCCTCGACCACGCGGTGACGGAGGCGCTCGACGCCCTCGAGGCGTGCCTGGACGATGTGGTGGCCAGCGGGGCCGATGCCGGCGCGCAGGTCGAGGCGGCCATCCGCGGCACGCTCGGGGTGCTGGCGGAGAAGCAGCCCGAGGTGACCCTGCTGCTGCGCCTGCGCGGGAACTCGGCGGTCGAGGTGGCCGCCGTCGAGCGCCGGCGCGAGATCACCCGGCGCTTCGGTGACCTGCTCGAGGCCGCCCAGGCCGCGGGTGCGGTGCGCTCCGACGTGACCCCGCGCAACCTCGCCCGCCTCGCGCTCGGCATGATCAACTCGATCGTCGACTGGTACCGGCCGGATCGCGGCGTTCCCGGCCAGCAGGGACCGGACCAGATGATCGACGCCGTCACGGGCGTGGTGCTCGGGGGTCTGCGGGGCTGAGGGCCCGCTGTCCTCAGCCCTCGCCGTCGAGCGCGGCGAGCACGTCGGCCACGATTGAGGCCGCACGGTCCTCGGCGTCCGCGGGCACCCCGCCGTCCGCGTCGGCCTGGGCCACGGCCACGGTGCGGGCGCCGTCCTGCACGGCAGTGAGGTGGGAGTAGACGGACCCCCCGGGGGCCGGGAGCGCCGTGTACGCGGTGCCGCCCTCGTGCTCGGTCCGCGTCACGCTCTCCACGTCGAGCCCGGCCAGGTCCACCCCGGTGCAGGCCTGCGCCGCCGCTCGGGCGTCCTCCAGGGCGGCGCGGGCGGCCTCCTCCGTGGGGTACACGGTGACGCGCACGCCGAGCGGAGTGACCTCGGCGTCGGGGGACGCCGTGAAGGAGGGCGCCGGTGTCGTGGTGGGCCCGCCGCCGGTCGTGGCGGCCGTCTCCGGCTGGGCCGTGAGCCCCAGGTCCGCCGCCCCGGCCTCGGCGTCCCGCTCCAGATCGGAGCGGGTGGCGTCCAGGCAGGCCTGCTGTTCCGCGCTGCGGGTGGAAGCCGGGCTCGCACCGGCGTCGACCGCCTGCTCCAGGCCGGCGGCCCGCTGGCGCAGCTCCGTCTGCCGCTCCAGCGGCGAGGCGGCGCTCAGCCCCACCTCGGACCCCGGCCCCGCGGCCCGTTGGACGGCGGCCTGCACGGCCAGGGTCCGCTGCCCGTCCAGCGCGGGGGGCATCTCGAGGGACAGGCTGCCCGAGGCGGAGGCGCCGGCCGTGCTCTCCGCCGCGCCCGTGCTCTCCGTGGAGCTGCTGGCCGCGGGCGACGTGGGGGCGGACGAGGCCGCCGTCGTCGTGGACGACGCCGACGAGGGGGCGGGGGAGGAGGGCTCCGCGCCGCCGCCGCCCGCGCACCCGGCGAGGGCGAGCGCGCCCACGGCGAGGGCGCCGAGCAGGGGGAGTCGGGAGGTCGTCATGGCCCGACTCTACGTGCGCTGTGACGGATGCCACAAGGAAGCGGCGGGGGCACGCAACGGGGCCGCCCGATGCGTGGTGCGCACCGGACGGCCGCTGATCCGTCAGCGGAGGAGGTCAGCCGAGCGGGGTGTCCTTGTCGCCCAGGTTCCAGTCCTCCACCGGGCCGAGGTTCTCCCCGTCCGGCCCGTAGCGGTAGAACCCCTGGCCGTCGGCCACGCCGCTGTGGCCCTCGGCGATGCTCTTCTCGAGCAGCTCAGCGAAGCCGAGCTGCCAGTCGACGCCCGTGTTGCGGGAGACGTTGGCGGCCACGTGGAAGCCCACGATGTCATAGGTCTGGAACGGGCCGCGCTCGTTGCCGGTGGCCACGCGCCAGGTGCGGTCGATGTCCGCCGGGTTGCCCACTCCGTGCATGTACAGCTTGGAGCCGGCCTGCAGCCACGGGATGAGCAGGGAGTTGAGGAAGTAGCCCGGGATCTCCTTGCGCACGTGCACGGGGACCATGCCGGTCTCCTCGGCGAACTGCAGGGCTCCCGCGACGGCCTCCGGCGAGGTGGCGGCGGTGCCCATGACCTCGGCGGTGTTCTGCGCCCAGATGCGGTTGGCGTAGTGCAGGGCCAGGAAGCGCTCCGGATGGCCGCTGGCGTCGGCGAAGTCCGAGGGCAGCAGGGAGGAGGTGTTCGTGGCGAACAGGGTCGTGGCGGGGGCGAGCTCGCCCACCTGGGCCCACACCTTGCGCTTGAGCTCCAGGTTCTCCGGGACGGCCTCGACCACGATGTCCGCATCCGCCAGGGCCTCGCCGAGGTCCGAGGTCGGCGTGATGCGGGCGATGGCCTCGTCGAAGCGCTGCGGGTCGTAGCCCTCCCCGAGGTCTGCTTCGTAGCCCTGGCGGATCCACGCCCAGCGGCGCTCGATCCCCTCGAGGGCGGCGGGGACGGCGTCGTAGGCCATCACCTTCTTGCCGTGGTACGCCGCCTGCATGATGATCTGCGAACCCAGCACGCCGGTGCCCAGCACGGCGACCTGCTCGAAACGGGTGAACTCGGACATGTGTGTCGACCTTCTTCTCTCGCGGTCCGAATGGGACGTACAGGTGAACGCCCCGGGCACGCTCCTTGTTCCCGGGGGCGACGACGGGCCGCCCGGTGCGCAGCGGGCGCACGGGACGGCCCGTCGGGGCGGGGAGGCTCAGCCCTGGGAGGTCTCGGACGGGGCCATCGGCCAGGTCTTGGCCACGAGCGTCAGCACGTCGTACTGAGCGCAGAGCTCGTCCTTCTGGTTGTGGATCCGGCAGTCCCAGGCCACCTCGCCGTACTCGTCGCTCACGCGCGGGGTGATGCGCTTGGCGGTCAGGGTCACGCGGATGGCGTCGTCGTAGGTCACCGGCGTGATGAAGCGCAGGTTCTCCAGGCCGTAGTTGGCCAGCACCGGGCCCGGATCCGGGGCCACGAACAGCCCCGCGGCCCACGAGACCAGCAGGTAGCCGTGGGCCACGCGGCGCGGGAAGAACGGGTTGGCCATGGCGGCCTCCTCGTCCGTGTGGGCGTAGAACCTGTCCCCGGTCTCCTCCGCAAAGGCGGTGATGTCCTCCAGGGTGACGGTGCGCAGGCCGGAGGCGAACTGGTCGCCCACCGTCAGCTCGGCCAGGGACTTGTAGAACGGGTGCACGGCCGTGCCGGCCTCCACGTCCTCGCGGGTCACCGTGTGGGTCGCGGCGCCCTGATGCCACACGCCGGTGATGGCCGTGAGCATGTCCGGGGAGCCCTGGATCGCCGTGCGCTGCATGTAGTGCTTCACAGCGCGGACGCCGCCGAGCTCCTCGCCGCCGCCGGCGCGGCCGGGGCCGCCGTGGATCAGCACCGGCACGGGGGCGCCATGGCCCGTGGTGGTCGCGGCGGTCTGGCGGTTCAGGACGTGCACGCGGCCGTGGTGGGCACCGATCCCGGCGGCGAACGCGCGGGCGGTCTCACCGTCGTTCGTGGCGACCGTGGCCACGAGCGAACCCGACCCCAGGGCGGCCAGGGCCACGGCGTCGGCCACGTCCGTGTAGCCGATCACCGAGGTGACCGGACCGAACGCCTCGACGCTGTGCACCTCGGGGGTGCGCGCGTCCTCGAAGGTGAGCACCGTGGGGGCGAAGAACGCGCCGGACTCGGCGTCGGCGTCACCGGTCGAGCCCTCGGGGCCGCCGAGGCGGACCTGACCGCCGGCGTCGACGAGGCGCTGCACCGCGCCGCGGACCTCGCCCTGCTGCTCCTTCGAGGCCAGGGCGCCCATGGTGGTGCCCTCGACGCGCGGGTCGCCCAGGACGACCTTCGCGGCCAGGCGCTCGGTGAGGGCGGCGGTCACGGCCTCGACCCGGTCCTGCGGGACGATCACCCGGCGGATGGCGGTGCACTTCTGTCCGGCCTTGACCGTCATCTCCTGGAAGACGACCTTCACGAACGCCTCGAACTCGGGGGACTCCGGGTCCGCGTCCGGGCCGAGGATGGCGGCGTTGAGGGAGTCGGTCTCCGCGGTGAAGCGGACGCCGCCCTCCTGCACGTTCGGGTGCTTCTTCAGCGTGGCCGCGGTGGCGGCGGAGCCGGTGAACGCGACGTGGTCGCGGTAGTCCAGGTGGTCCAGCAGGTCGCGGGCGGAGCCGGAGATCAGCTGGATCGAGCCCTCGGGCAGCACGCCGGACTCGAGCATCAGCTCGACGCACTTCTGCGTGACGTAGCCGGTGGGGGTGGCCGGCTTGACCACGGTGGGCACGCCGGCGACGAAGGCCGGGGCGAACTTCTCGAGCATGCCCCACACGGGGAAGTTGAACGCGTTGATCTGCACGGCCACGCCCGGGATGCGCTGGTAGATGTGCTCGCCGATGAAGGAGCCGTCGCGGGAGAGGGGCTCCACGTCGCCGTCGATGATCACGGTGGAGTTCGGTAGCTCGCGGCGGCCCTTGCCGGAGAACGTGAAGAGGGTGCCGATGCCGCCGTCGACGTCGAAGGCGTGGTCGCGCTGCGTGGCGCCGGTGGCGAAGGAGACGTCGTAGAGCTCCTGGACGCGGGAGTTCAGAAAGAGCGCGAGCTCCTTGAGCTTGAGGGCGCGCTCGTGGATGGTCAGCTCGCCCAGGGCCTGCTGGCCGACGGTGCGGGCGTGCTCGATGGCGGCGGCCGTGTCGAGGCCGTCGGTGGAGACGCCGGTCAGGCGCGCGCCGGTGTTCGCGTCCGTCACGTCGGTGACCTTGGACGGGTGCGACGGCGTCCACCAGCTGCCGGCGACGTAGCTGGGGAGGATCTCCGGGAGGGAGGGGGCGGTGACGGTCACGGGGTCTCCTGG
>NZ_JABFNH010000021.1:46333-47670 GCF_017168435.1 Micrococcus sp. KRD070 | reverse complement strand
CCCCTGCCTCCGATGCGCTGCGGACTGGACGGCCTCCTCCGCGCTCCGACCGTGTTCTCGACCCCGGCCGCGCGCGAGGCGGGCGTGAGTGCGGCCCGGCTGCGGCGCGGGGACGTGGTCTCCCTCGGCTGGGGGCTCTGGGGCCTGCGCGGCGTCGCACCGGACCCCATGGATCATGTGCGGGCACTGCAGGATCTGCACCCCGAGGGCGTGTTCAGCCACGTCACGGCCGCCCGGGTGCTCGGCCTGTGGTTGACCGGGCCGCTCGCCGCCGACCGGTCCGTGCACATCGCGACCCCGCGCGGCCACGGCACCGCGTCGAGCCGGGCCGGGATCCGCTCACACCGCCTCCGCGCCGACGCACCGGTGCGGATCGTGGACGGGGTGCGTGTGACCGCACCGGGGTGGACCTTCGTGGACCTCGCCGCGCACGCCGGGCCGCTCGAGCATCTCGTCGCGCTGGGGGACAGCATGGTTCGGACCGCCCCGACGGAGGCCCGCCGCCGTCGGCTGCCTCCCGGGGTGACGGACGTGGCCGAGCTGCGCGCCGCCGTCGAGGAACGCGGTCGGGTGCGCGGGATCCGTGCGGCCCGGGAGGCGCTGGAGCTCGTGCGTCCCGGGGCCGACTCGCCGCAGGAGAGCCGGCTGCGGGTGCGGCTCGTCCTGGACGGCGTCCCCGAGCCCGCGGTGAACCCGTGCATCCGCCTCGCCACGGGACAGCGGCTCCGCGTCGATCTGGTGTGGGCGGAGGCCAAGGTGGCCGTCGAGTACGACGGCGATCAGCACCGCACGGATCGCCGGCAGTGGCGTGAGGACCGCGAGCGGGACGCGGCCCTGCGCGCGGAGGGGTGGGAGGTGATCCGGGTGACCGCCGACGTGTTCCTGCCGGGGCACTGGGAGCTCTTCGTGCGGCAGCTGCGGGGCCTGGTGGCCGCGCGGACGATGCCGGGCCGAGTGCCGCCGTCGTGGATCTGACCTGTCGAGGCCCGCAGACGCGCCGCTACGGCCTGGCGGTAACGGCGTGTCTGCGGGCCTCGGCGAGAGGGGCGGGAGCCTCGGGCCGGCGTCGGCCCCTGCCCCTCGTCTCCGGACCGGCGTAGAATCGAGCACCGGTCCTCTCGGACCCGACCCACCCCCTCATCCGGAGAGTTCTGCCGCATGCTGCGCACCATGTTCCACGCCAAGATCCACCGGGCCACCGTGACCCAGGCGGACCTGCACTACGTGGGCTCCGTGACCGTGGACCAGGACCTGCTGGACGCCGCGGACATCCTCCCCGGCGAGCTCGTGTCCATCGTGGACGTCACCAACGGCGCGCGACTGGAGACCTACACCAT
>NZ_JABFNH010000021.1:28302-46233 GCF_017168435.1 Micrococcus sp. KRD070 | reverse complement strand
CGCGGGCGAGCGGGGCTCCGGCGTGCTCGGCATCAACGGCGCCGCCGCCCACCTGGTGCATCCGGGGGACATCGTCATCCTCATCGCCTACGGGCAGATGGACGACGACGAGGCCCGCCACTTCCAGCCCAAGGTCGTCCACGTGGACGCGGACAACAGGATCGTGGAGCTCGGCATCGACCCCGCCGACGGCCTCCTCGACGGCCTCTCCCGCCCGCCGCTGTCCCGCGAGTGGAACGAGGCGCAGGCCGAGCTCTGAGCCGGCCTGGGGCGCCGGGCCGTCATGGACGAGCCCTTCGAGCGGGATCAGCGGTCGGCACGGCCTTCGCCCCGAGCGCTCGACGCGCGGAGCGCATCGCGGCCGCGTGGCTGAGGCCCATCGCGGTGCGGGCGCCCGGCACGTGGGCCACGGCGCGCATCCACGGCGAGGTGAGCACCACCTCCTGCTCCCACGCCACGATGCAGCGCGGCGCGTGTCCGGCCGGGGCACCGTCGTCGTGGACGGTGACCCGCACGGTGCCCGTCAGGCCCCCGCTCAGGCGGGCGACCAGTAGGCCGCGGGCGCGGTCGTCGATGAGACGCTCCATCGTCAGACGCACCGGCACGAACCCGCGCAGCCGGACGGCGGCGCGGTCGGGGCCCAGGCGACGGACGCGCGGGACGGCCGGCCACCAGCGTGGGTAGCCGGCCGGGTCGGCGAGCAGGGCCAGCACGGACCGGGCGTCCGCGGGGACGGCCCAGCGGTGGGTGAAGCGGAAGGGGCGGTCGACCGACATCAGGCCCGGCCGAAGGTCTCGGGGTCCACGGGGCGCCGGGTGCGGGGGAGCTTCGCGACGACCAACAGGTACGACTCCGTGACGAGGTCCCGCACGAGCTGCTCGTCGAGGGCCGGGTGCGCGGCCAGGCTAAGCCAGTGCCGCTTGTCCATGTGATAGCCGGGCGTGATCGCCGCGGGCAGGGCCGCGCGCAGCTGGGCGCCGTCCTCCGGGCGGGCCTTGACGTTCACGAGGCGGCGCCCGTCGTGGTCGATGAACACCGCGAACAGCTTCCCCTGCACCTTCATGACCTCGGTGTCCGGGCCGAAGGGGTGCGACGCGGCGCTGCCCGGCAGCTCGAGGGCGCGGTCGCGGGCGACGCGCAGCAGCGTGGGCTCGTCCATACCCGTCACGCTAGCCGCGCCGCCCCGCACTTTCGAACGTGATATCGGGGGAATGGGCGCTTTCGAACGGGAGATAGGCCCTATCTCCCGTTCGAAAGCGCCTGCCCCGGGGGCTCAGCGGTAGTCGAAGAAGCCCTTGCCGGACTTCCGGCCGAGCTCGCCGCGGGCCACCATGTCCCGCATGAGCTGCGGCGGGGCGAAGCGCTCACCCAGCTGGGACTCGAGGTACTCCGCGATGCCCAGGCGCACGTCCAGGCCCACGATGTCGGTCAGGGCCAGCGGGCCGACCGGGAACTTGTATCCGAGCACCATGGCGGCGTCGATGTCCTCGGGGGAGGCCACGCCCTCCTCGACCATGCGGATGGCCTCGAGCGCGATCGCCACGCCCAGGCGCGACGAGGCGAAGCCCGGGGCGTCCTTGACGACGACGGGGGTCTTGCCGAGCCCGCGGACCCACTCGGTGGACAGGGCCTGGAGCTCCGCACCGGTCTGCTCGCCGATCACGACCTCCACGAGCTTCGAGGCGGGCACCGGGTTGAAGTAGTGCAGGCCGCAGAAGCGCTCGGGACGCTGCAGGTGCGAGGCGATCTCGTCGATGGACAGGGAGGAGGTGTTGCTGGCCAGCCAGGCGTCCTCGCGCAGGTGGGCCTCGACGTCGGTGAGCGCCTCGATCTTCACCTGCATGTCCTCGAACACGGCCTCGACCACGAGGTCGCAGCGGGCGAAGTCGGCGCGGTCCACGGTGACGGTCAGGCGCTGCGCCCACTCGTCCAGGTCGCCGTCGATCTTGCCGCGGTCCAGGGAGGCGGCCAGGTCGGCCTCGATGCGCTCCCTGGCGGCCTCGGCCGACCGCGGGTCGCGCTCGACGACGACCACCTCGGACGAGCCGGAGACGAGGAACGCGTGGGCGATGCCGCCACCCATCCGGCCGCCGCCGAGGACGCCGACGACGGCGGGCACGGAGGACGGCGCGGCATCAGGGGTGTGCTGCTGATCGGTCATGTCAGTCCTCACTTCTTCTTGCGGTCGAGGAACGCCTGCATGCGCTCGAACTTGGCCTCGGACTCGAACAGGATGGCCTGCGCGATCTCGTCCACGTGGGGGTGGGCCTCGCGGGGGAGGTGGAAGACGCGCTTGGACAGCCGCACCGCCAGCGGGTCCTGCTGCGCGATGCGGTCGGCGAGGGCGTCGGCGGCGTCGAGGAGGGCCTCCGGCTCGTGCAGCTCGGTGACGAGCTTGAGCTCGAGGGCCTCCTGCGCGTCCAGGATCCGTCCGGCGAGCAGCAGCTCGAGGGCCACCGGCTCGCCCACCAGCTCCTTGAGCCGCCACTGGGCGCCCGCAGCGGCGGTGATCCCCAGACTCGTCTCGGGCTGGCCCATCTTCAGCGCCGGGGTGGCGATGCGGAAGTCGGCCGCGTAGGCCAGTTCCGCGCCGCCGCCGAGGGCGAAGCCGTCGATCGCTGCGATCACGGGCATGGGCAGCCGGTGGATGCGGTCGAAGACCTGCGAGTTCACGCCGCGCAGGGCGTCGTCGCGGCGGCGCTCGCGCAGCTGTCCGATGTCCGCGCCGGAGGCGAAGATGCCGGAGAACGTCCCCGGCTCGCGCGTCGACTCCACCTGTGTGCCCGAGATGATCAGGATCTTCGGCTCGCGTTCGAGGTGGGCGCAGAGCTCGTGGAACTCGTCGACCATGGTCTGGTCGATCGCGTTGCGCACGCCCGGGCGGTCCATGCGCGCGTGGACGCGGTCCTCACGCTCCTCGACGCGCAGTGCCGTGAAGTGGCTGAAGTCGTCCATGCGCTCAGACCTTCTCGACGAGCATCGCGGAGCCCTGGCCCACGCCCACGCACATCGTGGCCAGGCCCCTGTCCGCGCCCTCGCGCTCCATCCGACCGAGCAGCGTGACCACGAGGCGCGAGCCCGAGGAGCCGAGCGGATGGCCCAGGGCGATCGCGCCGCCGTCGGCGTTGACGGTCTCCGGGTCCAGGCCGAGGCGCCGCATCGAGGCCAGGGACTGGGTGGCGAAGGCCTCGTTGAGCTCGACGGCGCCCAGATCCGCCACGGACCAGCCGGAGCGCTCGAGGGCCTTCTCGGTGGCCGGGACGGGGCCCAGGCCCATGATCTCGGGGGCCAGGCCCGCCGAGGTGGACTCCACGACGCGGGCCCGCGGGGTCAGGCCGTACTTCTGCGCGGCCCGCTCGGAGACGACGAGGATCGCCGAGGCGCCGTCGTTGAGGGAGGAGGAGTTGCCGGCGGTGACCACGCCGTCCTTCTTGATGATCGGGCGCAGGCCGGCGAGCACCTCGGGGGTGGAGCCGGGGCGGGGGCCCTCGTCCGTGTCCACGATCGTCTCCGCGCCCTTGCGGCCCGTGACGACGACGGGCACGATCTCGTCCGCGAAGCGGCCGGCCCCGATGGCGGCCAGCGCACGCTCGTGCGAGCGGGCGGCGAAGGCGTCGGCGTCCTCGCGGGTGATGCCGTCCACCTCGCCGACCTCCTCGGCGGTCTCCGGCATGGAGAAGGTGAACTTCTCCCCGAACTCGCCGTCCGCGAAGCGCGGGTTCACGAAGCGCCAGCCGATTGCGGTGTCGAAGGCCGCGCCGGGCTTGGCGAACGCCGTCGTCGGCTTCTCCATCACCCAGGGGGCGCGGGACATCGACTCCACGCCGCCGGCCACGACGACGTCGGCCATCCCGGAGCGCACCATCGCGGTGGCGATGCCGATCGCGGACATGCCCGAGGCGCAGAGGCGGTTCACGGTGATGCCGGGGACGGTGTCCGGGAAGCCGGCCAGCAGCCAGGCCATGCGGGCGACGTTGCGGTTCTCCTCGCCGGCGCCGTTGGCGTTGCCGAGGATGACCTCGTCCACGACCGACGGGTCGATGCCGGCGTCCTCGACCACGGCCTTGATGGTCAGGGCGGCGAGGTCGTCGGGGCGGACGGAGGAGAGGGCGCCGCCGTACTTGCCGACGGGCGTGCGGCGACCGCCGACGAGCAGGGCCTGGGACTGTGCGGACATGGAGACTCCTTGAGTGACCGACGACGGGGCGGGCGCGGTGAATTACCGACCGTGCGTTCAGGTTCAGTATCCCGGGCCGGTGTGACGGGGGTCAACTGCTGGGCGGGTGTGACGGGGCAGAGACGAGCCCGCGCTGAGGCCCGCAGACGCGCCGTTACGTCCCCGAGGTAGCGGCGTGTCTGCGGGCCTCGGCGCCGGCCCGGTCCGGCCCGCGCACCGCACGACGACGGCGCGCCCTTCCGGAGGAGGACGCGCCGTCGTCGTGGGGTGGGGACGGGCGAAGCCCGTCAGGCGGCCCGGATCAGGCCGGGACCACCGGGTGGGAGCGGGTGGCGACGACCTGCTCGTCGTGCAGCTCGCGGTCCTGGATGCCCTTGGGGACGAACAGGACGGCGATGAGCGAGACCGCGGAGATCACGATGATGTACCAGGCCACGTTCTCCCAGCCGGTCTTCACGAGCTGGTCGGCGAGCAGCGGGGCGAAGGCGCCGCCGATGATGGTGCCGAGCGCGTAGCCGATGGAGACGCCGGAGAAGCGGACGCGGGCCGGGAACATCTCGGCGTACATCGCCGACTGCGGACCGTAGGACGGACCCAGGCCGAGCGTCAGGACGAACAGGCCCAGCGAGAACAGCGGCAGAGACGCGGTGTTCAGCAGCCCGAACAGCGGGAAGGCCCAGACGATCAGGAACCCGTAGCCGAGGACGAAGGTCAGCTTGCGGCCGATCTTGTCCGAGACCCAGCCGCCGAGCAGGGTGAAGATGAACCAGCCGACGCCGCCGACGAGGCTCGCGATGAGCACCTCGGAGGAGGTCATGCCCAGACCCTTCGGACCGCCGTACTTCGAGAACCACGCGATGAGCAGGTAGCCGACGCCGTTGTTCGCGGCGAAGATCACGGCGGCGAGGATGACCTCCTTGGTGTGGTGCCGGAAGAGCTCGCCCAGCGGGGCGGACTCGTCCACCTTGAGCTGCTGCATCTCCTTGAAGACCGGCGACTCCTCGACGGCCTTGCGGATCAGGTAGCCGACGACGATCAGGACCACGGAGATCAGGAACGGGATGCGCCAGCCCCAGGTGAGGAACTGCTCCTCGGACATGGTGGAGCGCACGATGAACAGCACGCCGGTGGCCAGGATCATGCCCAGCGGCACGCCGATCTGCGGGGCGGAGCCGAACAGGCCGCGCTTGCCGTGGGGGGCGTGCTCCACGGACAGCAGCGCCGCGCCGCCCCACTCGCCGCCCGCGGACAGGCCCTGCAGCAGGCGCAGCGCGACGAGCAGGATCGGGGCCCACACACCGATCTGGGCGTAGGTGGGCAGCAGGCCGATGAGGGTGGTGGCCAGGCCCATGCCGATCAGCGTGAGGGACAGGACGAACTTGCGGCCGAAGCGGTCACCGAGATGGCCGGCGACGATCGCGCCAAGCGGGCGGATGAGGAAGGAGATGCCGAGGGTGGCCCACGCGGCGATCTGGGAGCCGCTCTCACCCATCGGCTGGAAGAAGAGGGCGGCGAAGACGAGCGCGGTGGCCTGGGCGAAGATGAAGAAGTCGTACCACTCGATGGTGGTGCCGACGACGGTGCCGGCGATGACCTTGCGCTCCTCGCGGCGATCGCGCGCGGGGGCGGGCGCCGCGGGGGATGCGACGGTGTGGCTCATGGATGCTCCTGGGATGCGGGGCGGCGGCCGCCCGTGAGGCGGCGGCAGGACGGTGTGGTTCCCGACCGATCGGTCGGGAAGTGACACCCGTCACCGTATACGATCCCCTGTGACTCACGCCACGATCCGGGCTGATGACGGGAATGTGACGCGGCCGGGCCGGGACGACGACGGCGCCGCGCCCTTCGCGCGAAGGGTGCGGCGCCGTCGTCGGTGGCGGGGTGCGGCGGCTCAGCCGCGGCCGGTGAACTCCGGCTTCCGCTTCTCCTGGAAGGCCTGGAAGCCCTCGGCGTAGTCGGCGGTGCCGCAGAGCTCGCCCTGGGCGATGTTCTCCGCGTCGAGGGACTCCCACAGGCCCACGCGGTGGTCGCGGACCTGGGCCACGAGCTCCTTCGACGCGCGGAACGCGAGGGTCGCGCCGGAGGCCACCTGGGCGACCTTGGCGCGGGTGAACTCGAGCAGCTCGTCCGCGGGCAGGGCCCGGGAGAACAGCCCGGCCTGGACGGCCTCGGCGCCCGAGAGGAGCTCGGCCGTGTAGATCAGGTCCAGGGTGCGGTGCGCGCCCAGGCGCTCGGTGAACAGCCAGTGGCCGCCCGAGTCCAGGGTGGCCCCGAGGTTCGCGAACGGCGAGCCGATCTTCGCGTCCTCGGCCACGTACACCACGTCCGTGGCGATCGCGAGGCCGAGGCCCACGCCCAGGCAGGCGCCCTGCACCGCGGCGAAGGTGGGGACCGGGATCTCGGACATGGCCCGCAGCACCGGGGTGACCCTGTCCCGCAGGTAGGCGGTGGCGTCGTCCTCGGCCGGGACCACGGCGGAGATGTCGCGGCCCGCGCAGAAGCCGCGGCCCTCGCCGCGCAGCAGCACGGCCCGGACCTCGCCGGACTCGACGCCGGCGGCGGCCCGCTCGTAGGCGGCCTGGAGTTCGGCCAGCGCGGCCTCGTCCAGGGCGTTCATCCTCTGGGGGGCGTCCAGCACGATCTCGGCGACGCCGTTCTCGACGGTGATCTCGATCATCGGGGGCTCCTTCGGTCTCGTGGGCGGGCGCTCAGGCGTCGAAGTCCAGCGTGATCGAGTCGGAGGTCGGGCGGGTCTGGCACGTGAGCACGTAGCCCTTCTCCACCTCGTCCTTCTCGAGCGCGTAGTTCTCGTCCATCTCGTACGCGCCGTCGACGACCTTGGCGCGGCAGGTGCCGCACACGCCGCCGGCGCACGCGAAGGGCACGTCCGAGCGGACGCGCAGCGCCGCGTTGAGGACGGTCTCGTGGGCGGACTTGGGGGACTCGACCTTGGCGGTGAGGCCGTCGAGGTTGAACTCGATGGTCACGTTGTCGCCCTTCGGGTCCACCTCGACGACACGTCCGGAGTGGCCCTGCGGGTTCTCCGGACGGCCGGTGGTGAACAGCTCGAAGCGCACGTCGTCCTCGGACACGCCGCGGGCGGCGAGCGTCTCACGCGTGAGCTGCACGAGCTCGAACGGGCCGCAGAGGAACCACTCGTCGGTGCCCTCCACGTCGATCACGCGGTCCAGGAGGGTGGTGAGCTTGTCCTCGTCGATGCGGCCGGAGAGCAGCGGGGACACGCGCTGCTCGCGGGAGAGCACGTGGTGCACCGTGAACCGGGCCGGGTACTTGTCCTTGAGGTCGCCGATCTCCTCGGCGAACATCACGTCCATGGCGGAGCGGTTCGCGTAGACCAGGTCGAAGCGCGAGGTCTCGGAGGCCGCGAGCACGGCCTTGGCGATCGCCATGATCGGGGTGATGCCCGAGCCGGCCGCGAACGCCACCAGGTGCGTGTCCTTCTTCTCCGCGACCTTCTCCGCCGCCACCTTCTGGGCGTCGTTGAGAGAGGTGACGTGCGTGCGGGACGTGAACGCGCCCTGCGGGTTCATCACGTCGATCTTCTCGCCGACCTCGAGGCTCTCGTTGGCCCACGTGGAGAACTTGCCGCCGATGTCCTTCTTCACGGCCACGCGGATCTCGCCGCGCTTCGGGACGGCGCAGATCGAGTAGGAGCGGCGCACCTCGGCGCCGTCGAGCTCCTTGCGCAGGGCCACGTACTGGCCCGGCACGTAGTCGTAGTCGTCGGCGAGCTCCTCGGGCACCGCGAAGGTGATCTCCACGGAGTCGTCGGTCAGGCGGCGCAGCTCGGACACCTCGAGGGTGTTGAACGTGGCGCGGCGCTTGCCGGTGGTGGGGACGTCGGTGGTCTCGGTCATCAGTGCACCTTGAAGTAGTCGAAGGGCTCGAGGCACTCCCGGCAGGTGTAGAGGGCCTTGCAGGAGGTGGAGCCGAAGCGGGTGATCTCGCGGGTGTTCAGGGAGTGGCAGCGCGGGCACTTCACGGCCATGCCGATCATGACCGGGCCGTCCGTGGTGCGCGCGACGGGCGGGGCGATGCCGTACTCGTTGAGCTTGGCCTTGCCCTCGTCCGTCATCCAGTCCGTGGTCCACGCCGGCTGCAGCGCCAGGCGCACCTCGGCGTCGGGGAACCCGGCGCGCTCGAGCGCGCGGGTGACGTCCGTGGTGATGGTGTCCATGGCGGGGCAGCCGGAATAGGTGGGCGTGATGACGACGACGGCCCTCTCGCCCTCGGCCCGTGCCTCCCGGAGGATCCCCAGGTCCGCGATGGACAGCACGGGAATCTCCGGGTCGTGCACGGTGGAGGCCGCATCCCAGACCCGCGCATCGGCGGGATCGGCGGGGCGCAGCTCGCTGGCGGTGGTCACCAGGTCGCTCCCGGGTGACGGCGCGCCAGGGACTGCATCTCCGCGAGGATGTACCCGCGGTACTCGCTCATGGCGCCGGAGCGGTCGCCGCCGCGGGCGGTGCCCGTCGTCGGCACGGTCAGGCCGGCCTCCTCGATGGCCGCGCGGATGCGGGTCATCGTGGGCTCCTCGAGCGAGGACGGCAGCACGGCGACGCCCTGCTCGGCGAGGGCGCGGACGACGTCGTCGTCGTGGAAAAGCTCGGCCACGTAGGGCCACAGCTCGTCCAGGCCGCGCTGCATGCGGCGCTTCGACTCCTCGGTGCCCAGGCCCAGGCGCTGCAGCCACAGGGCGGCGTGGTCCTGGTGGTACAGGACCTCCTTGAGGGCCTTGTCCGCGATGGCGGCGAGCGTGGGGTCGGCCGACTCGCGCAGGCGGGTGTACAGCTCGTACGAGTAGAACGAGTAGTACAGCTGGCGGGCGATGGTCTTGGCGAAGTCGCCGTTCTCGGCCTCCACGAGGCGGACGGAGCGGAACTCCTCCTCGTCGCGGAAGTACGCGAGCTCGTCCTCGGTCTTGCCCCACGCGGTGCCGGCGTAGGAGAGGAGGAAGCGGGCGTGGCCCACGAGGTCCAGGGCGATGTTGCCCAGGGCGATGTCCTCCTCGAGTTCCGGGGCGCGCGAGATCCACCAGGACAGGCGCTGGCCGAGCATCAGGGCGTCGTCACCGAGGGCGAGGGCGTAGCGGGCGACGTCGTCGCTCGCCTTCTGCTCGCCCGCCGCGATCTCCTCGGCGGTGATGGCCACGCCCGCGGAGTGCCTCGTGGCGGAGTCGTTGGTCGCGAAGCTCACAGGTGCGGCACCCCCTCGGACTGCTGGTAGTAGGTGGCGTGACGGTAGGACTTGCCCTGCGCGGACTCGAAGAAGCCGCCCTTGGAGTCCGGGTCTGAGGCCGCGATGGCCTCGGCCGGGACGACCCACACGGAGGTGCCCTCGTTGCGGCGGGTGTACAGGTCACGCGCGTTGCGCAGCGCCAGGGTGGCGTCCGGGGCGTGCAGCGAGCCGGCGTGCACGTGGGAGAGGCCGCGGTTGGCGCGGACGAAGACCTCCCACAGGGGCCAGGCGTGGGAGGCGGCGGTGGTCTCGCTCATGGGTCAGGCTCCGATCAGGTGGGTCTCGGCCGGCGCGTTCTGCTCGGCCTGGCGGCGGGCGTAGGCGGCGGCGGCCTCGCGGACCCAGGCGCCCTCCTCGTGGGCCTGGATGCGGCGGGCCATGCGCTGGGTGTTCATGGGGCCGTTGCCCTTGATCACGGACATGAACTCGTCCCAGTCCAGCTCGCCGAAGTCGTAGTGGCCGCGCTCCTCGTTCCACTTCAGGTCCGGGTCCGGCAGGGTGAGGCCGAGGGCCTCGGCCTGCGGGACGATCATGTCCACGAAGCGCTGGCGAAGGTCGTCGTTGGAGAAGCGCTTGACCTTCCACGCCATGGACTGGCGGGAGTTGGGGGAGTCCTCGTCCGGCGGGCCGAACATCTGCAGGGCCGGGCCGTAGAAGCGGTCCACGGCGTCCTGGGCCATCTGCTTCTGCTCCGGGGTGCCGTGCGAGAGCTCGTAGAGGATCTCCCAGCCCTGGCGCTGGTGGAACGACTCCTCCTTGCAGATGCGCACCATCGCGCGGCCGTACGGGCCGTAGGAGGCGCGGCACAGCGGCACCTGGTTGCAGATCGCGGCGCCGTCGACGAGCCAGCCGATCGCGCCCATGTCCGCCCAGGTGCGGGCCGGGTAGTTGAAGATCGAGGAGTACTTCGCGCGGCCGGAGAGCAGCTGCGCGTTCAGCTCGTCCCGCGGGGTGCCGAGGGTCTCGGCGGCGGAGTACAGGTACAGGCCGTGGCCGGCCTCGTCCTGGACCTTGGCCATGAGGATCGCCTTGCGCTTCAGGGAGGGGGCTCGGGTGATCCAGTTGGCCTCCGGCTGCATGCCGATGATCTCGGAGTGCGCGTGCTGGGAGACCTGGCGGGTCAGGGACCTGCGGTACGCCTCGGGCATCCAGTCGCGGGGCTCGATGCGTGAGTCCTCCGCGATCAGGCGATCGAAGTTCTCCTGGCCGGCCGCATCCTCGGGGGACGGGACGGAGGCCAGGTGCTGGGGGGAGCTGGTCTGCGTCATGGGGATCACCTCACGCTGAGTGCGGGCTGGTTCCGTGGTCAGGGCGCACCGGGGCGCATCGAATTACTGACCGCTCGTTCAGAATAGGCCAGGGTGTGACCTCGGTCAACACGCCGAAGCCGGCGCGACCCGGGTGCGACGCGGCCGCCGGGACGGTGCGAGAGGGTTGGCTCCTGCACAGGCGTCCCGACGGCGTCCCCCATCCCCGGATCGCCCCTCGCCGCAGTCGCGGGGCCCGGGCCCTCCCTACGGTGGCCGCATGTCACCCCTCATCGGACCTCAGCAGATCGCCACGGCCCTGCGGGCCGTCGGACTCGACGACGACGCCGCCCGCCTGGTCGCGTGGGCCGACCCCGCCCGGCGCGAGCGGGAGGCCGCCGAGCAGGCCCTCGCCGACCTCGCCGTGGCCCAGACGCAGCTGCGCACGGCGCTGGGCGGGCTGGTCAGCGCCGCCACGGACGTGCGCTCGGCGATGCACACGGCATGGCGCGGGGAGGCCGCCGGCGCCTATGGGGAGGCCGTCCGGCGGGCGGCGGCCCTGGCGGCGGAGCTCGAACGGGAGGCCGGGGAGTGGCTCGCCCTGCGGGCCACCGCCGAGCGGGACGCCGAGGACGCGCGCCGGAACGCGGAGGCCCGGCAGCGGGCGGCCGAGGAGGCGGCGCTGGCCGTCCTGCGCTCGCTGGCGGTGGCGGCATGACCGGCGGGCGGGGTGCGGGGGGTGCGGGCCCGGGGGCGGTGGCCTTCAGCACGCACGGCGGACCGGGCTCGATCTACGCGGAGGCCGAGGAGATGCGCGTCGTGGCCGGGCGGCACGAGCACGCCGCCGAAGAGGCGGCCGGAGCCTCGTGGCAGGTCGACGCGGCCGCCTTCGGGCTGGGCCGATCGGCCACGTGGCTCGCCTCCGCCGCCCTGCTGCAGGACCGGCTGGCGGAGGCGGTCGGTCGCGTGCGGAGCCTGTCGGAGCAGTGCGCCGAGCTGCACCGCGACCTGCTCTCCGCGGCGGCCCGCTACGAGGAGGCCGAGCGCGCGGCGGCCGGCATCATGGCCGCCGAGGACGCCTCCCTGGAGGAGCTGCCGGCGCTGCTCTGGCGGGACGGCCATGACGGCCTCACCACCCGCGAGGCGGAGCGGCTCGTGCAGGACCTCGTCCAGGCGGTGCCCGAGGCCATCGTGGCCGCCATGCTCACGGCCGCCGGCTTCCCCCTGCTCGCGGCCCTGGCGCGGATCGACGTGAAGATGCTGACGAGGGCGCAGAAGCTCGTGCTGAAGCGGCCCGTCTCCTCCGCGGCGAAGAAGGGGACGGATGCCGCGTCGGACCTCACCGAGGCGCTGCGGGTCTCCCCGGACGAGGCGTGGACCGTGGCGGCGGACGCCCTGACCCTCGCCGGCGCGGCGCCCCGGGGCGCGGTGACCCCGCACGGGGCGCCGCAGGACCGGCCGACGGCGCCCGCCCTGCTGGACGGCTCGGCCACGGGGCTGGCCTCTCTCATCCCGCGCGAGGAGGGGGACGGCGACCTCACGGTCACGGAGGTGGTGCGAGAGAACGGGAGCCGCGCCTGGGTGGTGGGCCTGCCGGGCACCCGCGGCGGCCTGATCCCGGATCCCGAGTCGACCGACCCGTGGGACGCCGGCGGACTCCTGGACGCCCTCGGCTCCGAGTCCGAGGTCACGGCCCCGGCGGTGCGGGCGGCGCTCGAGGCGGCCGACGTCCCGCACGGCGCCCCGCTCGTCCTGGCCGGCTACTCCCAGGGCGGGGTGCACGCCGTGAACCTGGCCGGGCGCGAGGACTTCACGTCCGTGTACCCCGTGACCGGCGTCATGACGGTCGCGGCGCCGTCCGGCAACGCGGTGGAGACCGGGCGGACCGCGGTGCTGGAGTTCTCCGCGGACGGGGACCTGGCCGTCGCCGCGGACGGGGCGCCCACCCCCGTCTCGGCGCGCCGGGCCGAGGTGGTCTTCCACCCGGCCGGCCACGGGTGGGACGGGCCCGGGGGCGGCTTCCGGACCGGCTCTCCGCTGGCGGTCAAGGGTGACCTGGACGCCGCCCACGACTTCGACGTCCAGGTGGACCTGATCCGGCAGTTCGAGGCCGCCGAGCCCGCATCCCGGGCGGAGGTCGCCGGGCTCTCCGCCGCGTTGGCCGGGCTGACCGCCGGCACCGTGGCCTCGAGCCGGGCGGTGCGACTGCGCCGCACGCCGCCCGAGCGGGACCACCTGCCCCCGGGATCCCGGTGAGCGCACCGGCGGCGGGGCGCCCGCCGCCGCCTGCTCAGTTCGCGTCGAGCAGCACGCCCGCGAAGAACGCGTTCAGGCGGTCGACCTCGTCCAGGCCGAAGACGCCGGAGACGTACTGGTCCGGGCGGACCACGACGACGGCGCCGTCACGGCTGATGCCGCGGGCCTCGAAGATGTCCTCGCCGTGCGTGGGCCGGCACGTGGCGAAGATGTTGTTCAGGTCGTGCAGGCCGAGGGAGCCGGTGGTCGGCCGGAAGATCGACGGCACGTCCGGGTGGGCGAACTCGGTCTGCTTCTGCTGGTACACGACCTTGATGTCGAAGCGGGCGTCCTCCGGCCCGTCCGACGGGGTGTGGCGGTTGCGGAAGGACCGCGGGTCCTCCACGATCGCCTTCGCCCACGCCGCCACCTTCGAATTCTCGGCGCGCGGGGAGGCGGCGTCGGCGAACACGTAGACGCGCCAGCGGCCGTCCGCGCGGTGCAGGTGGCCCAGGTGCTTGACGTTGGTGTCGCACGAGCGCTCCACCAGCGCCGACTTGAAGCGCTTGCCGATGGGGTAGCCCTGCGCCAGCGCCTGGCCGGTGGCGTCCGTGGTGAGGAGGGAGGGCTGGTACTCCGTCATGAAGCCGGCCGGGAACTCGGCGGTCTTCGTGTAGAACTCGGCCACCTCGTTCGGGTCGCCCAGCTCAGAGGTGGGCTTGGCCATGAGCGTCGACCACTCCTTGTCGAAGTCGATCAGGTTCTTGGCGATCTCCTTGCGCTCCTCCGAGTAGGTCGGCACGAGCTCGACCGGGGCCATCCCGGAGAGCACCTGGCCCAGCTTCCAGCCGAGGTTCCAGCCGTCCTGCATGGACACGTTCATGCCCTGGCCGGCCTTCGCGGAGTGGGTGTGGCAGGCGTCGCCGAGCAGGAACACGTTGGGGTGGGCCACGCGCTCGCGGTTGTCGAAGCCCGAGGTGAGGCGGTGGCCCACCTCGTACACCGAATGCCAGGCGACCTCCTTCACGTCCAGCGTGTAGGGGCGCAGGATCTGCTGGGCCCGGCGGATGATCTCCTCGAGCGGGGTCTGGCGCACCTTGTGGTCGTCGTCCGCCGGGACCTCGCCGAGGTCCACGTACATGCGGAACAGGTGGCCGCCCTCGCGGGGGATCAGGAGGATCGAGCCGCTGGACGAGTGGATCGCGCACTTGGTGCGGATGTCCGGGAAGTCCGTGTCGGCCAGCGCGTCCATGACGCCCCACGCGTGGTTCGCGGCGTCGCCGGTCAGGGTGTGGCCGATCGCCTTGCGGACGCGAGAGCCCGCGCCGTCCGCGCCCACCACGTACTTGGCGCGCACCTGGCGGGTCGGGCCCGAGGCGGGGTCCTCGAGGGCGTGGCCCTCGGCGTCCACGGTGCGGCGCAGGGTCACGAGCACGGGGTGCTCGCCGTCGTTCGTGTCCTCGAGGGTCTCGAATGCCCAGCCGTAGTCCGGCCGCGCGCGGGTGGGGGAGTTCTTCATGTACTCGGCGAACCAGTCCAGGATGCGGGCCTGGTTCACGATCAGGTGCGGGAACTCGGAGACGCCCTCCGGGTCGTCCTCGGCCAGCGAGGTGCGCACGATCGTGTCCGCGTCGTCCTCGGCCGGGTTCCAGAACGCCATGGAGGTCAGGTCGAAGGCCTCGTCGATGATCTCGCTCGCGAAGCCGAAGGCCTGGAAGGTCTCCACGGAGCGGGCCTGGATGCCGTCCGCCTGGCCGATCTCGAGCCGGTGGGGGCGGCGCTCGATGATGCGGGTGTGGACGTCCGGGAACATCGCGAGCTGGGCGGCGGCGATCATGCCGGCCGGGCCGGAGCCGACGATCAGCACGTCCATCTCGTCCGGCAGCTCGGCGGGGCGGTCCAGGCCGATGCCGGCCGCCACCTGGACGCGCGGGTTCGTGGAGACATAGCCGTGGTGGTGGAAGAGCATGGGGGTCCTTTCGCTGCGGGGGATGTCGCTGCGCGGCGCGCGTGCCACCCGACGGCGTGTTCTCTCAGAGAACACGGTGTTCCCCCTGGGAACACATGTGTGCCAGACTGTACGCGGACGTGACAGGGTTCACAACCGGTGCGCGGGCCGACCACGCCCCGGGCGCGTCACGTCCGGCACGCGAGGCGAGGAGCACGGATGGCAGAGCACGACGGCGGCCCGGTCCGGGAGGGCGCACCCTCCCAGACGCTCTCCCGCGCGCTCACCCTGCTCGAGACCGTCGTGGAGGCGCCCGAGCCGCCCACCATCGCCGACCTCGCCGACGGCCTGGGCGTCCATCGCTCGGTCGCCTACCGCATGCTGCGCACCTTCGAGGCCCACGGCCTGCTGCGCCGCGACGGCCTCGGCCGCGTCCACGCCGCCCCCGGCCTGGCCGTCCTCGCCCGCCGGGTGGAGCAGGATCTGCGCGCGGCGGCCATGCCGCACCTGACCGCCGTCTCCACCGACCTGGGCATGACCGCGTTCCTGGTGGTGTGGGACGGGGCCCACTGCCTCACCCTGGCCACGGCCGAGCCGCCCAGCGGCAACCTCGTCACGCAGCGGCCGGGGACCCGGCACCCCCTCGGGGTCGGTGCGCCGGGGATGGCGATCGCCGTCGCCCTGACCGGACAGGAGTGGGCGCGGCTGCCCGGCGAGGCCCCGCCCGAGCGACCCGAGCTCGACGACGTGCGGGAGCGCGGCTGGGCCGTCAGCTCCGACGAGGTCATCACCGGCGTCTCCTCGGTGGCCGTGCCGCTGCGGGTCCCGGGCCAGCTGCCCGCCGCCCTCGCCGTGGTCTACGCGACGCGGCCGGAGGACCCGGCGCGCCTCGGGGACCGGCTCGGTGAGGCGGCCCGGGCCGTCGCCGTCGCCTTCGGCGCAGCCTGAACCCCGGGGCGCCGCGTCCGGGGCCCGTGCGGCGGATCACAGCGTCCGCGGCCCGCATTACCCTGGTGGCCATGACTGATGACGCACAGCAGACGCCCGCCGTGGTCGCGCCCCACAAGAAGGTCGGCATGCTGCCGCCGTACGCCGCCGGCAAGCCGCCGGTCGCCGTCCCGGGCCTGCACCCCTACAAGCTCTCCTCGAACGAGAACCCCTACGCGCCCGTGCCCGGCGTGATCGACCGGGTGCGTCAGGTCGTGACCGGCCCGGAGGGCGCGCCCAGCACCCTCTGCCGCTACCCGGACACCCTCTCCACCGGCCTGCGCCAGGCCCTGGCCGCGCACCTGGACGTCCCGGCGGACGACGTCGTGACGGGTGCCGGCTCCCTCGGCGCCCTGGCCCAGGTCATCACCGCCTTCGCCGGCCACGGCGAGGCGGGGGAGGGCGACGAGGTGATCTTCGCGTGGCGCTCCTTCGAGGCCTACCCGATCGTGGTCCGCACCGCCGGTGCCGTGGACGTGCAGGTGCCGCTCACCGCGGACCACCGCCACGACCTGCCGGCCATGCTGGAGGCGATCACGGAGCGGACCCGCGTGATCCTGCTCTGCACCCCCAACAACCCGACCGGCCCCGTGCTCACGACCGCCGAGGTCGAGGACTTCCTGGCGCGCGTGCCCGCGCACATCCTCGTGGTCATCGACGAGGCGTACGTGGAGTTCGTCCGCGACGAGGACGCGGTCAAGGGCCTGGAGATGTACCGCAAGCACGCGAACGTCGTCGTGCTGCGCACCTTCTCGAAGGCCCACGGCCTCGCCAATCTGCGCGTGGGCTACTCGGTCTCGCAGCCGGAGATCACCAAGGCCCTGCGCACCGTGGCCACCCCGTTCGCGGTGTCCACGGTGGCGGAGGAGGCCGCGATCGCCTCGCTCGAGCACCTGGACGAGGTCCTCGAGCGCGTGCAGGTCGTCGTCGACGAGCGCGAGCGCGTCGCCGCCGCCCTGGCCGAGGCCGGTTGGGACCTGCCCTCCTCGCAGGCCAACTTCGTGTGGATGCCGCTCGGCGAGCGCACGCAGGCGTTCGCCGAGGCCGCCCAGGCCCAGGCCCTGTCCGTCCGGGCGTTCGCGGGCGAGGGCGTGCGCGTGAGCATCGGCGAGAAGGAGGCCAACGACCGCTTCCTCGAGGTCGCGCGCGACTTCCTGACGTGAGCGGGCCGGCGCGAGCGGCACGTTGGACCGGCTGATCCGGGTCCGCTTCGCGTTCGACGCGGAGCGTCCGGTGTTGACCGTGGCGGCCCTGGCCCGGCGCACCGAGCTGCCCCTGGCCACCGCCTATCGGTGGGTGGACCGGCTGGTGCGCGCCGAGCTGCTGCAGAAGGA
Source organism: Micrococcus sp. KRD070 (assembly GCF_017168435.1). Lineage (NCBI taxonomy): Bacteria > Bacillati > Actinomycetota > Actinomycetes > Micrococcales > Micrococcaceae > Micrococcus > Micrococcus sp. KRD070. The sequence goes on along the minus strand of NZ_JABFNH010000021.1, from coordinate 29,046 downwards.
CGAGGACGGCGTGGTCCGGCCCGGCCTGCGGCTGTGGGAGATGGCCTCCCGGAGCGCGCCGAGCATGTCCCTGGCCCGGACGGCCATGCCGTTCCTCGTGGACGTGCAGTCGGTCCTGCGGCAGCACACGCAGCTCGCGGTCCTCGACGACGACGGCGTCCTCGTGCTCGCCCGGCTCTCCTCCCAGGGGGCCGTGGTGAACCAGGCGGACGTCGCGGGTCGGCTGCCGCCGTTCACCACCGCCCTGGGACTCGTGCTGCTCGCCCACGCCCCGGTCGAGACGGCGGAGCGGTTCATCGCCCGGCACCGGGACCGGCTCGGCGCCGTCGTGGATCACCATCCCCTCGAGTCGGGGCGTGCGGTGCCCGCGGGCGTGCGGGCGCGGGTGGCCACGCCCAGCGAGCCGCGGCTGCGAGCGCTTCTGGCGGATGTGCGGCGGGAGGGGTACGCGGCCGTGGACGGCGCGTTGGACGAGGAGTCCCGGGGGGTCGCCGTGCCGGTCCGCGGGGCCGACGGCGTGGCGGCGGCCGCGCTCGGGGTCGTCGTCCCCCGCGAGGCGCCGTACACCCCGGGGGTGCCGCCCCTGCTGATGACGGCCGCCCGGGGGATCGCCCGCGGACTCGGCGGCCATTCTCACTGAGTGAGAACGGCCGGGCGCGGGCCGTGTCCTGCGCCACAGGATGGTCGGGACCTCCGCCGCCGGCCCCGGCAGCGCGGCCCGACCCGCCCGGCCCGACCGGTGAC